>NZ_JAUBVK010000037.1:0-68569 GCF_036705795.1 Microcoleus sp. ARI1-B5 | reverse complement strand
AGTTGACAGTTGACAGTTGACAGTTGACAGTTGACAGTTGACAGTTGACAGTTGACAGTTGACAGTTGACAGTTGACGGTTGACAGTTGACAGTTGACGGTTGACAGTTGACAGTTGACAGTTGACAGTCAAAGGGAATTAGAAAAATGCTCCCCCTCTCCCCCTCTCCCCCTCTCCCCATCTCTCCCTCTCCCCCTCTAGCCTTTCTCCAGTCGTCGAAACCCAGCAATTGATGCGCGCAGCAGCTTATTATAAATGAAGGGACAAACTGGATAAGCTGATTTCTGGGAGGAACTTACCGTGAATCACAAGCTGGCAAAGATTATCGGATTATTTTTCGCAGCCGCCATCGTCTTCGGATTCATCGGTTACGCGCTGCAAAATCCCAACTCTGTCAGCAACTCAGTAATGTCGATCGGCTTTCCCAATCTTACTCCAGCTACCGCCAGCGCGATCGACAACAAGCGCGACCAAATCTATCTCAACGGCACCTGGCAATTTGTCCCCGCCATTGGCAACCCCCAAAATCCCCCCGCCTCCCCAAGTTGGGGCTCCATCCAAGTACCCGGAGACTGGCAAGAAGAAAAAAACGAATTCATACCCGGAATCATCACTCGCGGCACCGGCAAAGACTGGGAAAAATTCAACAGCAAACAACTCTCAAAAGCTTGGTATCAGAGAAATATAGACATTCCCGGCGACTGGAAAAACCGCCGAATTTTTATCGACTTAGCCCGAGTCAGCACCGATGCAATTATCTTTGTCAACGGCATTAACTGCGGTCAAATCGAATGGCCCTACGGCAATGTTGAAATCACCAAAGTAGCAAAACCAGGTCAAAACACCCTATCTATTTTAGTCGCGGCAGTATCCGACGAAAAGGAAAAAGCCGTGATTATGAGTCCTACAGAAATCTACACCACAAAATCCAACTTGCAATCGCGGGGAATTATCGGCGAAGTCCGGGTTTTGAGCGTGGCGCAAGGCCCGCTAATTAGCGACGTATTCGTCCAAACTTCCACCCGAAAGAAACAAGTTAAATTAGATGTAGAACTCAAAGACATTACCCAAAACGGTCAAGTTCAGCTTGTCGCGCAAATGCTCGACGAAAAAGGCAAAGTCGAACAAAAATTTACCGGAACAGCCAGCGTTCAAGCCAAACCAATTCAAACCCTACAAGTCCAGTGGAATTGGCAAAATCCCCGCCTTTGGGATGCCGGCAAACCCAACCTTTACACCCTGCAACTAGAAGTAACAGGCAGCGGCGTTAACACGCAATACAACCAACCCTTCGGCTTCCGCGAATTTTGGGTAGAAGGGCGCAAGTTTTTCTTAAATGGCACCGAATTTCGCCTGCGTCCAGCCTTGCATTCCGATACTTGGGAAGGCGGCACAGTAGAAGTTTCAGACAGTTTAATTGACGCCTATGTCAAAGCCGGTTTCAATATAGCAGAAATCTGGCCTTGGAATCACGACGAACGGGGTAGATGGCACTTCCGAGAACTATTTTCCGAAAGAGCAGACCTCAAAGGTTTTCCAATTATGGCTCCAGCTTTAGATATTACTCCCATAGCTTGGAGCGAACAGTGGAATAACCGCCAAATCATAGACCGCTGGAAAGCACGAATGGCAGCAGAAATGCGCCGCTACCGCAATCATCCCTCCGTATTAATGTGGGCGACAAGTCCTAATTATTTCGGCAACGGTGACGACCAAAATCCCCGCCGCATCGGCAAGAAAACAGTAGAAGGAACAATCGGCCCCGTGGAAGACCAGCGTTTGCGGGCAAAAACTCCCTTAGGAAATGAAGCTTTTGCTGCTATGAAATCGGCCGATCCAACCAGACCTGTAATGGTACACCAAGGCGGCACTTTTGGCGATGTTTATTCGCTGAACTCTTATTTAAATGTGATGCCGTTACAAGAGAGGGAAGAGTGGATTTCTGAGTGGAGCAAAACCGGAGAAATGCCCTACATGGTCGTGGAATTTGGTACGCCCCTGCACGCTACAATGATGCGAAACCGCCAAGGTTTTGATAAAGTGATTGTTAGCGAACCTTGGATGACTGAATTTGCAGCAATTTACTTTGGCAAACAGGCTTACGAGTTAGAAACTCCCACTTATAAAGGTAAAGTTCGCGAGCAATTTGTCAAGGATATGCAGTATAAAAGCTGGCACATGAGCAAGGATTTAGATTTTGCACCGGCTTTTCAAAAGTTGCAGTATTTATTCAGTACAAATACTTGGCGGACTTGGCGGACTTTTGGAATGTCTGGGGGGATGATTCCTTGGCAGCAAGGACACGGTTGGGATGTTTCGGATGCTGGCAGAACCAAGGTGGATCTGGGAGGATTTCAATCGGGTCGCCGGGGTGTTTATTTGAAGCAAGTGTCGAACAATCTGATGCATCATTTGCAGCCAGAAGCTTACAAGATTTATCCAGCAGGGGAGGCAATTATGAATAATAACGGTCCGACTTTGGCTTGGATTGCTGGTGCTAATCAGGCTTTTGCAGCCAAAGATCACAGCTTTTTTGCAGGCAGCAAATTGGCTAAGCAAATAGTATTAATTAACGATACCAGAGGGCCGCAGGATTTTGCATTAAATTGGCGAGTTAGGGTCGGGGGAGAAGAGGTGGCAACTGGCGAAAAGAAGGGGAAAATTGAGACAGCAGGCACGCTATTTGTCCCAATTGACGTGAAATTGCCAAATACAATTTCTAGCAAGGCTGACGGCGAAATTCGCTTGACTGCACGCATTGGCGATCGCCCGCATTCCGATACATTTCCTTTCCGGGTGTTTGCCAGTCAAGCCAAAGTCAAGGATGCGCTGACAATCTTCGATCCTGTTGGCAAAACATCGGCAATGTTAAAGCAGTTAGGTTATAGTCTTGTGCCTTGGAACGGTTCGCAAGTTTCATCGCTATTAATTATCGGTCGGGAAGCTTTTTCTAGCGGGCAAAATTTGCCAGGAAATTTAGAAAATTTCGTGCGAAACGGCGGCAAAGCAATGGTATTTGCTCAGCGCCGGGAATGGCTGAAAAACATGGGTTTGCGGGTTGCCGAACACGTCAGTCGCCGCGCCTATCCAGTTGACAGCAGCCATCCAGCAATTAGCGGTTTAGACGGTGAAGATTTGCGCGATTGGATGGGGGAAAGCACGCTGGTTGAAGCTTATCCAGATACAACTCAAACTGGATCGAGATTGAGTCCGGCAAATATGCCTTGGTACGGCTGGCATTGGGGAAATCGCGGCGCAGTCAGCAGCGCTTCAATGGAGAAGCCGCACCGCAGCGGTTGGCGGCCAATTTTGGAATCTGAGTTTGATTTAGCTTATTCGCCGCTGATGGAATTGGATTACGGAAAAGGGCGGCTGATTTTAAACGAGTTGGATTTGGAAGACCATTATTCTGTAGATGGTGGGGCGGCGCAGTTAGTGCAACAAATTGTGAGTTACGGGATGAATTCTCCGGTGCTTGGAAAGCCGAATAAAGTGGTTTTAATTGGGGGAGACAGGGATGCGCAGAAGTTGGACAGTTTGGGGGTAATTTATCAGCGGGCTAATGCGCTTTCTCAGGATGTTGGTTTGGCGATTGTGGGGGCAGAGGCGAATCTGAAAGATGCAGATTTGCGCGCTTATTTGAATGGTGGCGGGAAGGCGTTTTTATTGCCGCGTCAAGTGCCTGCTGCGGGTTTGGGCGTGGGTTTGCAGCAAGCGAAGGATTTTGGGGGCTCGCTGGCGGTTCCGGGTTGGGATGAGGTGAAGGGGCTTAGCAGTTCTGATTTGCGATCGCGCTCTTTTTATGATACTTGGTTGATTAAGTCTGGGGGAGAAATCGGTGCTGACGGTTTGTTAAGCCGGGTACAAGTTGGCAAGGGCGTGGCGATTTTCTCTCAGATTGACCCGGATAGTTTGAATGCTGATGCTAAGACTTATTTGCGTTTTACTCGCTGGCGGCAAACCAGGGCAAATGCTCAGATTTTGGCTAATTTGGGGGCTAGTTTTAAGGCGGATGGTGCTGTGTTTAACGGTTCTAGTCAGGAGTTTTATCACCCGGATTACAAGACGGATTTTGAGAATGGGGACGATCCTTATCGGTATTATCGATGGTAGGAGTTACCACTCTATTTTGACCTCTTTTGACAATATCCCCGGCGAATATAATTCGCGGCGATACAAACGATGTCCGCCTCCGCGGACTGAAGAATAGAGGGGAAAAAGCCCGAATTTTGTATCATATCAATTCCGGCTGCGCCGGAATGATACAATTTCAAGTGTTGTAGGGGCGGGTTCGCCCTGATATTTGCAAGTATCGACAAATTATATTAACCCGCCCCCCCCTACGACAATTCCGAAATTCCAATGTAACCGGATTTGATATCACAGGTCAAAGTGTCGCTTAAAGCGCGGGTCTAATTTGTCGGTTTTCCTTTGGTTGCAGGTGCGGCAGAGGGTTTGCAGGTTGCTGATGTCGTTGCTGCCGCTGCGCGCTAGGGGGATGATATGATCGATCGACAGTTCTGCTTCTAGTTTGGTTTGGCCGCAGCTTTGGCACTGGTATTTATTGCGAGTAAATACGTATTTTCTGACTTCTGGGGGAATGGGAATTCTGGGGGTTTTGCTCATGAATTGTTCGGTTGATTTTCTTGATTGAGGAGTTGGCGGCGCAAATCGTCAAGGGGTGATTCTGGTTTGGGAGTTTCTGATTCGTTCTTTTCTGGTGTTTGTTCCGCTTCTGGTTCGTCTGGGCAAAATTCTACGCATATTTTAACTCGAATTTTTCCTTTTTGCCATCCTTGAGAACCAAACCTAAGAACTTTACCTGCTATACCTTCATCAAATAGCACATCTTTTATCTTTTCTACTAGGCTAATAGAGTTTTTGAGATAAGTTTGAAATTGACCACTACTAATAATTGGGTACTTAAAATAGGAGTTGACTCCTAAATCTTTATTGACACTTTCCCATTCGTTTACCAACCACAAAACTTCTTCATCATCTAACTCAATAAATATTTCTTTGGTGTCATCATTATTCATAATTAAACCTAGTTTTGAGTAATCATTGACTTGTTGAGGTAAAGATGGACGCGCATCTAACTACAGACTCAACTCTAATACCAGCTAATCCAATTTGATTGTCACCGCACCGTAAATTCATCGGCAAATAGCTCGTCATAAATGTCATTGTCCACACTCAGCCAATCTTGATAAGCTTGGGATTCAAGCATCGGTTGAACAGATGCTTTTCCTCTTGTCAAAAACAGCGCTAGGTTGAGAAGTATTGCCAACTTATCATCGGGAAGTTGGTCTATTATTGTGAGAAGTTTTGGGCGAATTTTCATAGGATTAAAGTCGCTCTTTCTTGAATATTATAGCACAATCATTCACAATCCACCGCAACGCTATTATTTTCTCCAATTACAGGCAACAAATGCTCGTGCAACTTCATCGCTTGCAAACAACTATTAATCCCAGAAACCGCCCGATCGTACTCTTGAATCTTCTCTTCATTCTCAGCTTGCAGCCGCAGATTCTTAGCAATTTTCTCCTCAGCTTCCTGTGCCAAAGTTTTCTCCAAATAATCGCGGGCTTGACTGTATTTCTGCAAAATATCATCAGCTTGCTTTTCCGCCATCGGTAACAAATGCTCTTTCAGCGTTTGGTTGACAGTTTGGCGGAAAGTTTGCCGAATAGTTCGAGATACTTTCGGCTCAAAATCTAGCCTCAACAATTGCCGAATTGCTGGTTGCGCGTCCACCATGTTTTCGCAGTCGAAACCTTGGGATGTTTGCTGCAATGTTTCCCGGAATTGATAAATCGAAAACGTGCCTTCGTCGTAAAAACGCGGACTTTCTCGCACGTAGCGATCGCACTCCACGCCCGCTGCATTTACCAAAGCACGAGAAACCTGCTGTGACAACTCCTGTAACTGCTGTTCAATTCCCCCGTCATTCCCCAACAACCGATAAAGCAATCGATAGTATTCCGATTTGCGAACACTGTCTTTTAAATACTGAAAATAGTTATCAACCAGTGACTTAGTAGCCTCTACTAAAATATCTTCCAACTGATTCGCTAAATAATAAAGCGCTTCAACTAAAACCGCAATTAAAGGTGCAGTAGCATTGCGCGGATGAGTCATCAAAGTGCGTCCGTAAGCTGCCTCAACCGAAAATCCATCTAACAATTCATCCAAGCGGCGGATCATCCGAGATTGCAGTTGGCGAAAATCTGTATCGAAAATATCGCATCTGTTCATAATCGTGTCATTGACTTCTTTGGCGATATGTTCCCGAAATTCCTGTCCGACTTGCTGCAATTCTTGATTTAAGCGCAAAAGTTCTTGGGCTTTCATCGCTTCAATTTCGCGGGGCTGGCTGTCCAAATTCCGCTGGATTGTTTGGTACTGTTTCCGCAGTTGAATGCACAAATCCTCTAAATCGTCAGCGAGATTTCTGAACAGTTGCGGGCGCTTTTCTTTTGTGAGATAATCGGTAATACCTGTGCGAAAATCTTCGATACCGCTATCTTGAATTAATTGCTGAATTAACGGTTGACCTTGTTCCGCAAGAATCCGCACGTAGTTTTGACTTGGCGTTTCGTAGCTGTTAACTGAAATCCGAAATTTGCTGGGAGACAGTTTGCCGGAATTCGCGCAGTAGCGGTTAAATTCGCTGACAAATTGCGGTGTTTCTTCACTGTTTTCGCTTTTATTACCCGCCTTCGTGTCTGCATCTACCCGATCGCGACTGGCGGCAAATATGCTATCCAAACCAAAGCGATCGCGCCCGGTTGTCCCTTTTATCAAACTCCCGTAAAATCCCAACAACCCGCTGGTTTTATAGACTCTGGCTGTGTCGCGAAAGTCGGAATTAATCAGATTTTCCAAGCGCTGGATCAGTTGCGCGTTGTACCAAGTTTCGTCAATGCGGTTGAAAATGTAAAACAGCCGATCGCGAATTCCGGGATTCGATCGCGTTTTCTCCATCAACTCCGTCTCTTCCGTCGTCATTTCCCCAGACGACGCAGCCTTCAAAACGCAGACTACCGCCGAAGTATCCGGGCTTTCAATCTTATCATAAGTCAATTCCGCATCCTGTTTGACAGGCGCATCAATTCCCGGCGTATCAATAATAATATTGCCATCTTGCAGCAGCGAATGACAACAATAATATTCAACTCGCTTGAGTACAGCACTGTTGCTACCGCGCCGCGCATAACTAGCAGCTTCCTTGAGATTGGAAAAATTAAACTGTGCCATCGAATAAGTTGCATTTTCCACAGTTTGGATGCGATCGCGATTCGCTTCAAACCCTTCTAGCAACAGTATCAAAGCCTTAGCTTTTTTAGCTCGCTCCGATTTATTTTCTCCACCTTCGAGTTGGATAATTGTCTGACATCCCTTAGATAAATTAGTCGCTACATCTGTTTGATTAATATCGATTTCAGTAGTTAAATTCAACTGAGAACACAGAGCATACGCTTGAGATTTAATCTCAATTTCGCTCAAAAAAGTGAGAACAACGCGCTCTTTATCAGCAGATTCAGCATAGGCGATATAGCATTCAGTACCAGTCGCGTGTCCTTCAGCACTGTAGAGCAATTCTCGCTCCAGCAAAGCATTAATCAGCATCGATTTTCCCGCACTGAAAGCGCCCGCAAACACAATCTCAAACTCAGGAGAAATTGCCTTTTTCAGAGAAGCTTGTACCGCCGTGATATCTTGTTGTCGCAAAGACGGTTCCTGACGCAGCAGTTGCAGTAAAGAGTCAACTTGCTCTTGCAGATTGTTGCATTGAGGGGGCATTTGAGTCATCGCGGCAGAATGCTCCTGATTGTGGGAAAATTAGCTTGTTGTTAATCTTCGGCTAGTTCAGGAATAATTGCAACAGTAATTTTACTTATGTTATCCGGGATTGCTGAAAGTGCGATCCTCTTCGAGGGCTGCGCTAACGGCTATTGGGCGGATAAATCTGGTGTTTCCAGCCACGCTGTTAAATCTGAGATTTGGGTAAAATTGAGCAAAGCTTCTCCTAAATCTTCTAATTGGGCGATCGACAATTCCCCGATTTGACTTTGAACTTCGGGAGTGACAGCACCTACACGACGTTCCAACAGACGAATAATCATTGCTATTTGTCCTGTTTTGATTCCTTCTTGTCTGCCTTCTTCTCTGCCTTCTTCTCTGCCTTCTTCTCTGCCTTCTTCTCTGCCTTCTTCTCTACCTTTTTCTGTTCCTATTCGCACTGCTTTAGATATTGCACCTCGCCGATCTTGGATATAAATCTCCTGTTTTAGCAAGTCACTTAACTCGTCACGATTCAAATTAGCTCTACTTGCTATTGCAAATGCTTTATTGATTTCTGGCACAACTTCCATTGTTTCAGGTACTGTGTTTAAGTCTCTGGCAGTTTTGAGAAAATAAAGCCATTTGTCGGTCAAAGTTTCTAACTCCTCCAGACTTTTTTTAAACTTGGGTAACTCAACAAAAACTAATTCGATATCGTAAATAGGATAATCACTTAAAAACTCTCTTTCTTTCAGAACAAACCGCGAAGTTACTTTATCAAAATCCTCAAACATTTCAAAATCAGTGATTGTCAAGGCAATCACTGGATTCAACATTACATATTGATCGGCTGTTTCTAATTGGGTGGAATAAGCTTTAGCTGCATTGTACAAAATTCGCTTTTCAAAAGCCTCTACGTTCAAAACCTGCATCTCGATAATGACAGTTGTGCCGTCATTTAAGTTGGCTCTAATATCTAAGTAAGTATCCTTAAGACCTCGAATTAGCGGCAATGAATAAGGATCGACGATTACTAAACTTTCGATGGTGGGCTGATTGTCATACAGCAAGGCATTCAAAAAACTAATGAGAATGTCTTTGCTATTTTCAGAACCAAAGATTTTTTTGAAAGCAAAATCAGTTTTAGGATTGATGAATGTGAACATAGGGGTAATGGGTGAATTTATAATTATTGAGGTTTCATATCAAATCCGGTGACATCGGAATTGTCCTAGGGGCGGGGCGGGTTTATATAATTTGTCGATACTTGCAAATATCTTGGCGAACCCGCCCCTACAGCACTTGAAATTAGATTTTTTCGGCGCAGCCGGAATTGATATCAGGTGTGCATTCCGCACACTACTACATTATAGCAACAAGGCTTCAGGTGTGCACTTCGCACCTTACAGAATTAGTCTCTGCTTCCGGTGTGCAGCGCGCACTCTACAGAATTAGACCGACAAATCTTGACGCGGTTTGAAAGTCTCAATTTGCCTCAACTTTTCGTACAATTCCCGTTCTTCGTCGCTAATTTCTTTAGGGATTAACACCTGAATTTCTACTAGCTGATCGCCCCGATCGCCATTTCCAGTCGGATAGCCCTTATTCGCCAGTCGCAACCGCTTCCCAGACGTTACTCCCGGCGGCAGTTTCATCTTCACCAGCCCGTCTAGAGTCGGCACTTCAATATCTCCACCCAGCACCGCTTCGCAGGGCGTCAGAGGCAATTCGCAGCAAATATCCGACATTTCCAAGCGAAAAAATGGATGGGGAGAAACCGTGATTTTCAAATACAAATCCCCGCCGCCAATACCTTGATTTCGCAGGCGAATTCGCTGGCCCGATACCATCGCCCCAGGCATATTTACCTCGATCCACCGCCCGTCGTCCAAGCGGATGCGCTCGGTACCGCCGGAATAAGCCCTTTCCAAGGGCAGAGTCAGCCTAGCATCAATGTCTCTTCTAATTTCGCGATCGTCCATTTCGCGAGTTTCGCGTCGAATTTCGCGATCGTCCAAATCCCTTCTCTCTTCCCGAGAATTAGCAACATAACTTGTTTTCTTAGAACCTGTATTCCACGGTTCCGAAGTGGCAACTCGCGGTGCATCATTCTCTGTCGCCATCCTCACTTCCCGGCGCCTTCCCAGCACTTGATCGAGAAATTTGTTAAAATCTGAGTAATCGCTAAAATCGATATCTTCGGCAGGTTTTTTGCGGTTATTTTTACTGTTTCCCCAACTTGTAAAATTGGGAAGTTTTACGCCTTGTTTGCCTTGAAATCCCTTTTGTTTCCAGAATTTACTAAACTGGTCGTATTGAGCGCGCTTTTCGACATCGGAAAGAATATCGTAAGCTTCATTAATATCTTTAAAGCTATCTTCAGCAGATTTATCTCCGGGATTCACGTCAGGGTGCAACTGTCTCGCGAGTCGTCGATAGGCTTTTTTTATCTCGTCAGCCGTTGCATCTCTGGGTACTCCCAGTATTTGATAGTAATTACGAAAGTTTTGCATAATTGGAGAAGGAGGAAGTTCGGCAACGGATTCTGTAACGGATTTAACGGATGTAACAGATGGATGGAAGAAGGAAGTTCGGCAACGGATTCTGTAACGGATTTAACGGATGTAATAGATGGATGGAAGAAGGAAGTTCGGCAACGGATTCTGTAACGAATTTAACGGATGTAACAGATGAATGGATGAGGAAAGTTCGGTAACGAATTTAATGGATCTAACAGATGGATGAGGGAAGTTTGGCAACGCATTTTGTATTAGCAGGAAAAGAGCCGTGCTATATTTTACAATTAAAATCAGCTCTTTTCCTTCTTCTTTGCATCCGTTAAATCCGTTACCAAATCCGTTGCAGAACTTCCTTCTTCCTTCAGTTACAGCCAATCGTCGTCGTCATCCCAGTCGTCGCTTTGATTTTGATAGGGGCGAGTGGGGCGGTTACTGCTGCTTCTGCGATCGGGTGTGCGATCGTAAGAGCGATCGCGATCGTATGAGCGATCGCGATCGTAAGAGCGATCGCCAATTGGATCGACAGTCGATCGCCTGTACGGCTTAGCATTTTGATAATAGTTGTTATCATCGCTGCGCCGCTTCGTACCGTCGCCCGTAAAAGTCCGCTTCACAGACTCAAAGAAATCATCATCATCGTCATCATCAGCAAAAGCGGAAACTTCGCGGCTCAAATCATAAAGAGCATCCTGCAAATCCGAGCCAACTTGGTCAACTCCGCGCTCGTCGTTGCGTTCCAAACTATCTCGCAATTCCCGAATTAACGTTTCAATGCGCTGGCGGCTTCTTTGAGCAAACTGCATTCCGCGATCGAGCGCTACTTCCCGCAACTGCCGCTCAGCTTGATAAGCCAAAGCCTCAGCGCGATTGCGTTTTTCCACCCTTTCCCGCTGCAACTTATCAGCTTGAGCAAACTGTTCCGCATCGCGAATCATTTGATTCACTTCCTGCTGGCTCAGCGTCGAAGCACCTTGCACAGTAATGCTTTGTTCCCTACCAGTAGTTTTGTCCAAAGCAGTCACCAACAGCATCCCGTTAGCATCAATATCAAAAGCCACTTGTACCTGCGGAATCCCTCGCGGTGCCGGCGGAATTCCCGTTAATTTAAACCGTCCCAAAGACTTATTATCTCTACCTAATTCCCGTTCCCCTTGGATCACGTGAAGTTCTACCACAGTTTGGTTGTTTTCAGCAGTCGAAAAAATGTCCGATCGCCTAACTGGAATAGTAGTATTCCGAGGAATCAGTTTTTTCATCACCCCGCCGATCGTTTCCAAGCCCAGCGACAGCGGCGTCACATCCAACAGCAGCACATCGCGGACATCCCCGCCCAAAATCCCCGCCTGAATAGCAGCACCCACCGCCACAACTTCATCGGGATTCACATTTTGATTCGGTTCTTTATCAATCAAACTGCGAACAATTTGCTGCACCAAAGGAATCCGAGTCGAACCGCCGACCAACACAACTTCATCAATCCGAGAAGGACTCAAATTTGCATCAGCCAAAGCTTGTTTCACCGGACGGCGCATCCGCTGCACCAAATCGCTGCACAGCCCCTCAAATTGACCGCGAGTCAAGCGCGTTTCCAAATGCAAAGGCCCATCTTCATTCGCATCGATAAACGGCAAATTAATCTCCGTGACGCCGACTCCCGAGAGCTCAATCTTCGCTTTTTCTGCCGCTTCGATCAGGCGCTGCAAAGCTTGGCGGTTTTTTCGCAAATCCACGCCTTCTTTTTCTAAGAATTGTTCGGCCAACCAATCAACAATTTTGGAGTCAAAATCATTGCCTCCCAATTGAGTGTCGCCGCTAGTTGCTTTGACTTCAAATACTCCGTCTCCAACGTCTAAGATAGATACATCAAAAGTACCGCCGCCCAAATCAAAAACTAAGATTGTTTGACTTTCTCGCCTTTCCAAACCGTAAGCCAAAGAAGCCGCAGTCGGTTCATTTAAAATCCGTTTAACATCAAGTCCGGCAATTCTGCCAGCATCGCGCGTCGCCTGTCGCTGCGAATCGTTGAAATAAGCGGGAACAGTAATTACAGCCCCCGTGACTTCTTGTCCCAGATAGCGGCTGGCTTCATCCGCCAATTTCCGCAACACCATCGCCGAAATTTCCTCTGGAGCGAAATCTTTTTTCAGGCGAGGGCATTTGATTTTGATGTTTCCGTTGTCGTCGCGGCGAGTTGTGTAAGGGACGCGCTTTGCTTCTGGAGTCAGTTCGGTATATTTGCGTCCGATGTACCGCTTGACAGCGTAAAAGGTGTTTTGCGGGTTGAGAACAGTTTGGCGTCTGGCCATCTGTCCGACAAGGCGTTCTCCTTCTTTTGTGAAAGCAACCACCGAAGGAGTTGTCCGCATCCCTTCTGCGCTGGCAATCACAACCGGTTTGCCGCCTTCCATGACGGCTACTACTGAGTTTGTCGTTCCGAGGTCAATGCCAACTACTTTTCCCATACGTCGGTTGTCTCCTGTGGCGTTGTGTGTAGCTTTTTCAATATAAGCGTTAAGTACGATCGCATTTATTGTACCGCGTCGAGCCACGGGGCTGCGGGGGGTTCTCTCACTCCGGGCGTAGGCGGCGGTGGGACGGGCGCGCCACAGCATCCATTTACCGGAAACTCTCTAACAAAGCCATACAATCTAAGTAGCTAGCAGATTTGTTTAGCAAGCGGGAGCAGAAAAATATGGCTGTCAACTCGGTTGAGAATTCAGAATCCACTGCAACTCACTCGGTCATTGACGTGCAGCAGACAAGCTGCTGCATAGTAGGAGGCGGGCCCGCTGGCGCTGTTTTAGCATTGCTTTTAGCGCGGAAAAACATTCCCGTGATGCTGCTAGAAGTACACAAAGATTTCGATCGAGAATTTCGCGGCGATACCCTGCATCCGTCAGTAATGGAAATTATGGAGCAATTGGGACTAGCCGACAAATTACTGGAATTGCCCCATACAAAAATGCGTCGCCTCACCATCCAAGCTGGTGGAAATACTGCTGCACTCGTAGATTTGAGCAGCCTGAAAACCAAATACCCTTACATTACGATTCTTCCCCAAGTTAAGTTTCTGGAATTCATCACCGCCGAAGCGCAGCGCTACCCCAATTTTGGGCTAGTAATGGGAGCTAACGTCCAAGAAATAATTGTAGAAAATGGGGTAGTGTGCGGAATTCGCTATCGCGGACATGGGGGATGTCATGAAGTGCGATCGGCCCTGACTGTCGGTGCAGACGGTCGCTTTTCCCGCCTGCGCCAATTAGCAGGTTTTGAACCGATAAAAACTTCCCCGCCGATGGACGTTCTGTGGTTCCGTTTGCCGCGCAGTCCCCACGATGTCAAAGATTTAGGCGTGGGAGGGCGAGCTGCGGGAGGTCATTTATTAGTGGTTATTGACCGCTTGGATTACTGGCAGCTAGGCTATGTAATTCTCAAAGGCAGCTATCAAAAATTGCGCGAGTCAGGAATAGCAAATTTGCAAAAATCAGTGGCCCAATTAGCACCGGAATTTGCAGATAGAGTCGAGCTAATCAAAGATTGGTCGCAGGTTTCATTTCTGTCAGTATAATCGAGCCGTCTTCCCCGCTGGTATCGTCCCGGATTGCTGTTAATTGGGGATGCCGCCCATGTCATGTCGCCCATAGGCGGTGTGGGAATTAACTATGCCATTCAAGATGCTGTCGTTGCGGCTAATGTACTGGGCACGTCCCTGAAAAACGATCGCTTGCATCTGTGGGATTTAGCAGAGGTGCAGCGGCAGCGGGAATGGCCGACGCGGATAATTCAAGGATTTCAGTCCTTGATGCAAGATCAAATTATTAAAGGAGCGTTGGATAGCGATCGACAGTTTACACCTCCAGCGTTCTTGCAGTTGCCAATTTTGCGAAATATTCCAGCGCGATTAATTGCTTTTGGCCCCACCCGGGTTCGCGTGGAAGAGTAATGAGATATACTAATCCTAAATATCACGGTTTGTAGTGCGGACTTTAGTCCGCAATATCCTACGGACTAAAGTCCGCACTACGAACCTTACTTATTGCAGATGCGGTAAAAAAACCGGTTTCGTTGGCAGAAATACGTAAGTCCTAACACTATTAAATTTCACTACAAACTTAAGGAGGTCAGAGTTATGCAAATGATTAAAGTTCGATCGCGCATCGGTTCCGACGGAATGTTGCATTTGCAAATCCCCGGTGGTATCAAAGATACTGATTTGGAAGTTATTGTAATTTTCCAGCCCGTAGCACCAGCAACTGAGCCTAAAACACCGGAAGATTTAGGCTGGTCGCCCGGGTTTTTTGAGAGAACTTTAGGATGTTTTCGCGATGAGCCTTTAGTGCGTGGAGAACAAGGGAAATATGAAGAGCGAGAGGAATTGTTGTGATTTATTTGTAAGTTTAGGTATTGGAAAATAATGGAGCGATCGCACTTGAAAATATGCAAGTGCGATCGTCGTAGCTTTCAACTATAATTTTACAAAGCAATGACTGAATTGCTGCGTGCAGGGGTCGATCGAATTTAGAGAACAACGATGATTGAAACACTTACTCCCGAACAAGAAGATTTAATGCTAGTTTATAAGGAAAAGTGGTGGCAAATCATGTACTCCACCGAGCCGCTCGATTGCGAAAGAGCGACAGAGGCAGTTAAAGAAGCTTACCGGGCAATTAACGAAAAAAAACCGGAAATTATTTTTTGCCGTAGTCCCTATGAAGGTGCTAATCTTGTTATTGACGGCGACCAATCAATTAATCACCTATCCGAAAAATTCGGAGTCAATCTTTGTCGGCGATTTAGAAAGCAACTGAAAAATCATACTATGGAAGGCCTCATATCCAAAAAAATTTCATGTAAGTTATTTGGCCAACTTTACAGTCAAGTAGTTAGTAATATTAGGTATGACTTTTTTACAAAAAAATTAACCGAAATATTGGCTCCAGTCAATTCTTCTTTAGGTGAGGAATATCACAGCTATATCCACCCTATAGCCATGGCAGGATATTGGACAATTTTTGACTTCTGTTTTTCCGGATTAAAATGCAATCCTAATCATATCAACTGGCAAGCACTGCTGTTTTTTACAACGCAATGCGGCTGGATTTTTCCCTATGAAAAAGTTTGCATTGTGTGCGATCGCCCCCGCATCCTCTCTTTCGACTCCCAACACCGCCTCCACGCCGAAGGAGGGCCCGCCATTCAATTTTCCGACGGATACACCGTCTACTCCTATCACGGCGTCACCTTACCCGAAAAATATGGAAAACTGCACCCGCACGAATGGCAGCCTCAATGGCTTTTAGAAGAAGAAAACGCCGAACTGCGGCGAGTGCTAATTCAAGGAATTGGGTACGATCGCATTTGCTCTGAATTAGCAGCAGTTGAATTAGATTCTTGGCAAGAATACACATTATTAAAAATTGATACAAACTTTGACGTAGAGCCAATTTATCTGTTAAAGATGACTTGTCCCAGCACCGGATTTATTCACGCTTTGCGAGTGCCGCCGGATATTAACTCAGCACGGGAAGCAATTCGCTGGACTAATTGGGGAGTCGATCCAGAGGATTTTTCAGTACAAACTTGAATGGCAAAAATTCGATGGTTACTATTGGTGGCAAAGAAACCGGGTTTTTTTCCGAATCTGTCGGTGACAGCGAAAGATTATCGGAAAAAACCCGGTTTCTGACCCGCAGTTGGTGGATTTGCTTGCTAAACTCGATCGCCAACATTCAACTCACCGAGGCGCTTCAAAATACTCAGTACCGCGTACAAATCGTTCCCCGGATTGAAAAGGTAAAACTTCCGAGAAAAAGCGTACTGCGGTGTTTCCCCCTTAACTAATTTGACAAATAGAAAATCAGCCCCATTCGTTAGCAGTCCGTAAGCCGGTCGATCGCCCGTCACGCTAGCTAACATATAAGCCAATAACTGCGGAATCCCTACTTCCAAAGAAAACGCCGCTTTCTTAGATTCGATAACTACTACCCACAACTCCCGACACAAAGCTAAAACATCCAACTGTCCCCTGACGATTACTCCTTCATCTTCGTCAATAATTTCTACAGATTTTTCTGAAGAGACGTGAAAAGGTTCGAGATAAAAATCTGCCAAATCCAAAAACGGAGACAGCACCACCATTTTGACTGTATTTTCTAGAAGTGGCGGATGTTTTAGCAAATTCCTGTAACTTGCTTTCACTCTGTCCAGCCGCTGTTTTTCATAATCGCTAATTTCTGGCAGATCGTCTTGCCACTCGCGAAAGAATTGCTCGTCCTCAACCCACTCTATTTTGAATTGGCTTTCCAAATCGGTCAGCGCGATATTTCTAGCTTGAATTGTTTGTACCATAAACTTAACTAATTTATTAAATTTGCTCTTTATTTATGATAGCAAAGGTTGCTTAAATTTTGTTAAAAGACTTGAAGTATTCAGTCTTTTAAAACAGGACATTGCTGACTGCTGAATAACGATATTGCCCGCAGTTCCCTGAGTCCGGCAGGGGTTTAAACCCCTGCCTCAAAGCAAAAGTCCTCGCTCAAGAGGACTGAGGACTAATGCATTCTTGAGTCCTCTTTGAGAGGACTTGCGCTATGAGACAGGGACTGAAAGTCCCTGGCGGGCTTTCGGGTAATGTATTCTTCAGTCCTCTTTGAGAGGACTTGCGCTATGAGACAGGGACTGAAAGTCCCTGTCGGACTTTCACACCAACACCAACGGACACAGCCACCTCCCCAGACATTTCGTGGAAAATGTAACGAGTTGTAACGTATAATTAAGGCGAAGCGAACAGAGGGCAGTAGTATTAAATGCGAGTTGCGATCGCCGGAGCCGGCCTAGCAGGGTTATCCTGTGCAAAATATCTCACCGATGCGGGTCACACCCCCATCCTCCTAGAAAGTCGGGACGTACTCGGCGGTAAAGTAGCCGCCTGGAAAGATGCAGACGGCGACTGGTACGAAACCGGCCTCCACATCTTTTTCGGTGCATACCCAAATATGCTCCAATTATTCAAAGAACTTGACATCGAAGACCGGCTGCAATGGAAACAGCACTCGATGATTTTCAATCAGCCGGAAACGCCCGGAACATATTCCCGCTTTGACTTTCCCAATATTCCCGCCCCCTTCAACGGCGTCGCGGCCATCCTGAGCAACAACGATATGCTCACCTGGCCCGAAAAAATCCGCTTCGGCATCGGTTTGATTCCGGCGATGGTTCAGGGTCAAAAATACGTCGAAGAAATGGACAAATACTCGTTTTCCGACTGGCTCAAAAAGCAAAACGTCCCCCCCAGAGTCGAAAAAGAAGTATTCATCGCCATGTCCAAGGCGCTGAATTTTATCGACCCCCACGAAATATCTGCAACCATACTGCTGACAGCCCTCAACCGCTTCTTGCAAGAGAAAAAAGGCTCGAAAATGGCTTTTTTAGACGGTTCCCCTACGGAGAGGTTGTGTCAGCCGATGGTAGACTACATAACTGAACGCGGCGGCGAAGTCCGGCTGAATGCACCCATCAGAGAGTTTTTGCTCAATGATGACAACACGGTGCGCGGTTTCCAGATTGGCGGCGTCAAGGGGGCACAGTCAGAAATTCTGACGGCTGATATTTACGTTTCGGCGATGCCGGTTGACCCGCTGAAGTTGATGATGCCGAAACCTTGGGGCGAAATGGATTATTTCAAACAGCTCGAAGGTTTGGAGGGAGTACCGGTGATTAATGTACACTTGTGGTTCGATCGCAAGCTCACAGATATCGACCATTTGCTGTTCTCGCGATCGCCCTTGCTAAGCGTCTACGCCGACATGAGCAACACCTGCCGCGAATATGCCAACCCAGACAAATCAATGCTGGAACTGGTACTCGCGCCCGCCAAAGACTGGATCGGCAAATCTGACGAAGATATTGTCGCAGCCACAATGGTCGAGTTAGAAAAACTCTTTCCCGATCAAATCCCAGAACCAGCCAAACTGCTCAAATATCACGTAGTCAAAACCCCACGTTCCGTCTACAAAGCCACTCCAGGCCGCCAAGAGTGCCGTCCCACTCAAACAACTCCGATTAGAAATTTCTATCTAACGGGGGATTATACAATGCAGCGTTATCTTGCGAGTATGGAAGGTGCCGTGCTTTCTGGTAAGCTGACAGCGCAGGCTATTTCAACTGCCAATAAAAAATGAAAAATTAAGAATTTTTCATAAAGACTGGGACTGACGCACGGGCGACCAGAAACCGGGTTTTTAGCCAAAATATTTGCTTAAAACCCTCAATCTCGGTTCAAAAACCCGGTTTCTTTGTTCAGATGCGTAAGTCCTCAAGACGTAAAAGAATCTCCTGTTGTCTCAACGGGGGAATGTCAGTTCTAATCTTTAAATTTCTTATTCTCGGATGCTGCAACTGTCAAAACTCCAGTGCATGAGAACTCTGGCCTCTTTGGATGAATCCTACGAACTGTGCCGCCAAGTCACAGCGAGTTATGCCAAAAATTTTTATTTAGGCACTCAACTCATGCCCGAAGCCAAGCGTCGGGCTATCTGGGCGATTTACGTCTGGTGCCGCCGCACCGACGAACTCGTAGACGGGCCCGGTTCTGAGGCAACGACCCCTGAAACGCTAAATTTGTGGGAAAAACGCCTAGAATCTGTGTTTGCGGGCCATCCCCACGACGATTACGACGTGGCTTTGGTGGATACGCTGTCTCGTTTTCCGATCGACATTGGGCCGTTTCGAGAGATGATTGCGGGCCAGCAGATGGACTTGTACCGCAGCCGCTACGAAACTTTTGAAGAGCTCAACCTTTACTGTTATCGAGTAGCGGGCACTGTAGGGCTGATGTCGATGTCTGTCATGGGCGTAGGCGAATCGAACTCCGCTGCTAACTGGAATTGGCACTGGGGGAATAGAATTCCCCAAGAAGAAGCCATCGCCCTCGGTATTGCCAAGCAGTTGACTAACATTCTGCGCGATGTGGGAGAAGACGCCCGCCGCGGCCGCATTTACATTCCCTTAGAAGACTTAGCCTTGTTTAACTACACTGAGGAAGATTTATTCAACGGTGTAATAGACAACCGCTGGCGGGAATTGATGCGCTTTCAGATTCAGCGAGCTCGCAAATTGTACGCCAGCGCCGAACCGGGAATTAAAGTGCTCAGTCCCGATATCCGCTGGACAGTTTGGGCTGCTACAATGCTGTACAGCAGAATCTTAAATGCGATCGAGCGCAATCAGTACGATGTGTTTCAGAAGCGGGCTTATGTTAGCAATTCTCAGAAACTGCTGTGTCTCCCCGCCGCTTGGCTGAAGTCAAAAGTGCTTTAGCTGCGGGCAATTTTGCTTCTATCTCAGTCCGCGCAGGACGTTCGGCGAAGCTCAGTCGAGCCGCGGACTTTGTTTGTATAGCCCCCGAATTCTATTCGGCGGGTTCGGGTGAATTTTTCAATTGGGCGATCGCACTTTCCAGCAATTGCTTTTCCTGCTGGAGTTTTGCTTCTAAATTTTGAATTTGTTCGCGGCGGGCTTCAACTTCGATCGATCGGCGAGACAACTCTTGACTCTGCAAAGTCAGAGACTGCCGCCACCCTTCTGCTTTCTGGGCTTCTTGCTGCAAAAAATCGGGAGTAAAGCCGGTTGTTAAATACTTCTCAACTAATTCTAGCACCCAGTTTGTAGCTGCTTGAATGTGCAAAATCTTGCTATTTTCGCCAAGATGTGCTAATACTAGCATCCCTTCATTTAAAACATTTTGAGCAAAATCTGGCGGTACTGTCAAGACAGTTTCTTGAAAAAGCATAGCCCAAGTATCATCATAATTTTGACAAGCCAGCAATTGCAGACTTATCTTACCTGAAATTTCCTTCCTTTGTACTTGGGCTAAATATAACATGGGGGTAATTGGTAATTGATAATTTGTAAGGCGGTTAGGACAAGTTGTTATATTATTGAAACCAAATTTGTAGGGGCGGGTTCACCAACCATTTACGGTAAAGATGAATAATATTATAAACCCGCCCCCGCCCACCAACAATAAAAATGTACGATGAATTTATGGCAGAGGAGGGCGGGTTTATGAGATTATTTGTGAATTTCATAGATGGTTTGTGAACCCGCCCTACAGGATTGTGGGATGTTTTTTATGAAGCAAGGCTTCACCATAAACAAGAATGGCAATAACCTGGTGAAACCCGGTTTCTTTCTAGATTTATTGTGAAAAAAAAATGTCGTAGAAACCGGGTTTCTCACCCCACACGCCACTAATGACTAATGACTCCTTAAAACAACTTTAGCCGATCGCGCAAAATTTCCGCTTGTTTTTCCGATTCCGCCAAAGCATCCCTCGCCCCCTGAACCACATCAGGAGTAGCCTTATCCACAAACTTTTGATTCGTCAAACGCGCCGCAGTATGCTTAATTTCAGCTTCTACCTTGCCCAGCTTCTTCTCAATTTTAGCGCGTAAAGCCACCAAATCGACCACCCCAGCCAGAGGAATCAAAACTTGCACAGTACCGACAACACCAGCAATTGACCCCCCTTGCCCCCCCTTACCAAGGGGGGGATTAAGGGGGGGTTCTGCATCCAAACTAGCTGTCACCGTCAGATTTTCGACTTTAGCCAAATCCTGAATGTAAACGCCTCCATCCGAGAGAATTTGGCGTTCCTTCTCGCTTTCGCTTTGCAAAATCGCCGTCACCTTCACACTGGGTTTGATATCAGAATCTGCCCGCAAATTGCGAATAGTGCGAATCGTCCCGAACAACAACTCAAACTGCTGTTCTAATTCTGGATTAATCAGCGATGGATCGGGTTCAGGATAAGCTTGCAAAGCCAAACAATCACCATCACCTGTTTGAGTCAGAGTGTGCCAAATCTCCTCAGTAATGTGCGGCATAAAAGGATGCAGCAATTTCAGAATTCCTTCCAACACAAAAGCAAAAGTTTGCTGCGCCACCTTCTTAGAATTTGGTTCAGCATCCTGCTGCAAGCGAGACTTGACTAACTCAATATACCAGTCGCAAAAATCGCCCCAAATAAACTCGTAAAGTCCTTTCGCCGCTTCCCCCAAACCGTAACTTTCCAAAGAATTGCGGCTTTGCTGCACAACTTGATAATAGCGAGAAAGAATCCAGCGATCGCACAATTCCAAACCACCACCTTCTCTCCTATCCTTATGAAGGGAGTCTTCTTCTCTCCCCCCCGAAGCTTGGGGGGGTTGGGGGGGGTAAGGACTTCCCAACTGCTGCGGAGTCTGTCCCTCCAGATTCATCATCACAAACCGGGCCGCATTCCACAACTTATTAGTGAAATTCCGCGAAGTCTCGACTGATTTCGATTCATCAGTTTTGCGATCGTACTCCATGCGAATATTTTGCCCGGCCCCAATCACTTCCTTAACCAAAGTGTAGCGCAAAGCATCAGTCCCGTACTTGCCAATCAACAGCAGCGGGTCAATACCGTTATTTTTACTCTTAGACATTTTCTGACCGTTTTCATCCAACACCAAGCCGTGAATGTAAACAGTATCAAAAGGCATCTTTCCAGTAAAATGTCCTGCCATCATCGTCATTCTAGCAACCCAGAAAAAGATGATATCAAAACCTGTAACCAAAGTAGTTGTCGGATAGTAAAAATCCAAATCCTTAGTTTCGTCCGGCCATCCCAAAGTTGAGAAAGGCCACAACCCAGACGAAAACCAAGTATCCAATACATCTGGATCTCTTGCTAGCTGGACATCCAGACCAAATTTAGCCGTAGCTTTTTCCCTAGCCTCAGCTTCAGTTTTCGCCACCACAAACGGCGTTGTATCAGTAATTTCGCCGTGAGTTTCGCTAACAGCATACCAAGCCGGGATTTGGTGTCCCCACCACAATTGGCGGGAGATACACCAATCTTTCAGCTTCACCAACCAATCGCGATAAACTTTTGTCCATCTGTCAGGAACAAAGACTGGTGAGTTACTTTGGTCTAAGGCTTCCAAAGCGCGCCCAGAAAGAGGATCGATCTTCACAAACCATTGCGTAGATAGCAACGGTTCGACGGGGACTTTGCCGCGTTCGCTGTAGGGAACTGTGTGCTTGTAATCTTCTATTTTAACCAAAACGCCGTCTGTTTCTAACCGCTTTATTACATTTTTGCGGGCAACAAATCGGTCTTGTCCTTGGAACTCTCCGGCATTTTCATTTAAAGTGCCGTCCTTGTTCATGATGTTGATAAACGGCAAATTGTGACGCTTACCCATCTCGAAGTCATTCGGATCGTGGGCGGGAGTCACCTTGACGCAACCTGTTCCGAAAGTCGGGTCAACTAATTCATCGGCAAAAATTGGAATTTCGCGATTTATAATTGGCAAAGTCACAGTTTTACCGATAAGATGTTTGTAGCGATCGTCCTCTGGATTCACCGCCACCCCAGTATCGCCCAGCATCGTTTCCGGCCGAGTCGTCGCCACCTCCAAATAACCAGAACCGTCGGTCAAAGGATAGCGGAAATGCCACAAATGGCCCTCAACTTCCTGCTGGTCAACCTCCAAATCCGACACAGCAGACTGACTCGCCGGACACCAATTCACCAAGTAATTGCCGCGATAAATCAGCCCCTCATCGTAGAGGCGGACAAAGGCTTCTAAAACCGCAGCGGACAAGCCTTCATCCATCGTAAAGCGTTCGCGCGACCAATCGACAGAAACGCCCAAACTGCGGAGTTGATTAGTAATAGTATTGCCAGACTCAGCTTTCCACTCCCAAGCCCGTTCCAAGAATTTTTCTCGACCTAAATCGTGGCGAGTTTTGCCTTCTGCTTTGAGTTGTTTTTCGAGAATAGTTTGAACTGCGATGCTAGCATGATCCGTTCCCGGCAACCACAGGGTATTGCGTCCAGTCATGCGGTGATAGCGGACGAGGACATCAATCAGCGTCTCTTCAAAGGCGTGTCCCATGTGGAGGCTGCCGGTCACGTTGGGCGGCGGAATGACGACGCAGTAGGGTTCGCCGCCTTTTTCTGGGTCAGCTTTGAAGGTTTGGTTGTCTTCCCAGTATTTTTGCCACTTGGTTTCGGTGGCGAGGGGGTCGTATTGGGGGGGTAGGTTTGCGGTCATGGGAGAGAGGGTGCTGTTTTTATATTAAGATTGTGCCACAGAAGGGAGGAGAAGAGTTTTGAACCGCATCAGTGCCAGAGTAGCTTAGAGGGAAGAGCGATATTCAAGGCGGGGTGGGTTTACTATATCTCTCATTTTCATTATATCTTGGCGAAGCTGCCCCTACAAATATTATGTAATTGAGAGGAAACATCGTAATTTTACGTTAAAATGAAGGTAAAATTAACAGGTATCATGGCATTATGAATGTAGCAGGACTTCGACATCAAATCGATCGATGGCTCGATCGACTCTCTCCAGAACATCTGGCATTGGTTGCGAGTTTTATAGAGTTTCTAAGCCAAAAGCAAGGTCAGGGGGTAATCATTTCGCAAAAAAATCTGGCAGAGGTTTTCTCAGCAGAAATCCAAGAGATGCCTGCTGCTAATTCTTTGAGTATTCCAGAACCCTCAGAAATTGACGGGGAGGGCCAATCTAAAGCAGCGCTTCTACAAGATTTTCGGCAAGCTTGGCACGAAGCCATGACTGGGCAAACCATTCCGGTTGCTCAAATGTGGGAAGGAATTGAAAATGACTGACTTGCCCTTAATTCAAGTTATAGTTTCGCCAACCTTCAATCGAAATTTACGCACTCTTGCAAAAAAATATCGCAGTATTCGCAATGATATTCAACCCATTATCGAACAACTCACACGGGGAGAGCTGCCAGGAGATCGAATTGCTGGAGTGGGTTATGCAGTCTTCAAGTTGAGAGTCCGAAATAGCGACACTCAAAAAGGTAAAAGTGGTGGCTATCGTTTAATTTACTACGTCCAAACAGCAACGGGAATCATTTTGCTGACCGTTTACACCAAATCCGAACAAGTCGATATTGCAGCAGAAGATATTCAGAACATTATTACAGAATACGAACAGCAGCAGAGCGAAGAGCGAGAGGATATCTAAGAGTTGGAGAATATTGCGCCGTAGAAGATGAAGTTTCGATATATTCAGTGGTAAAATCCTCTTAATATCTTATTTAAAAGAAGGCCATAATCCAAAACCCGCCCTCTCTTTATTGCTAGATTGGAGAACTTATAATGCAATACAGTTTACTTAACACTATTTATGCCCGGAGATCCCCCTCGCATTCCCCTCCCGGGGGACTTTAAGAGCTTCTTGTCCCCCCCTTGCCAAGGGGGGTGCCAGGGAGATCTGTCTTAAGTAAACCGTATTGACTTATAATGAGACAGCTACCGGATGAAAAAGAATTACTCGAACTGCTGGAAATGGCAAAAATAGTTGAACTGCAAATGATAGAAGTAGGTCAGATGATAACAGCGGTGGATGAGAAATCTGCAAAACGCATTGGTAAATTTAGAGAAGCAAGGTTACAGAAAAAAGAAGTTTCAGGGGTTTGAATTGAGTAAGCAAAGAGAAAACGATCGCACTTTAGGTAAATAATGTGCGAGCGCTTTCATTTCTACATCGACACCAGATATTTGATCCTCAACCTTCTAATTAAGTAATAACTAATAACTAATAACAACTGTCAACTGTCAACTGTCAACTGTTATTCTATTTCACTTCCTTGTAATCCACCCCATAACTCGTATCTCTCCCCGACAAATACGTAGTTTTCCCCGTTAAAGTCTCCAAAGTTTCTCTCGTTTTACTCGAAGTAATCGTATTCAGCGGCACTCCCAACTTGCTAGCCAAACCAGCAGCCACGCCCACGCCTTGTCCTTGATAAATATTCACTGTGGCAATTCGCCCCACCGATACCGCCATACCGACATAGCCGGACGATCGCCCTACAATAGCCAAATTACTCACTTTGCTAGCCAAAGCGCTCTCTATCCCAAAATTATAGGTCGGCAGCGGCGGAATTCTCGATTCCAAATCCTTGACTCCGCCCCGCAAGTCGAAATCGTAGGAAAAACTGCCGATCGACTTTTCGGGCGATGTTCCCCCTTTGATAATCTCTTTCCCCGTCAGCGGATCTACCACATCCCGAACGTTCAAAGTTTGTCTGATATAAATCTCTTCCGGGATAAATACTCTCACATCTTTACCAGACTTTTTTTGCAGCCATTCTTGCAGATGTGACATTTCTTTAACCATCTCGGGAGTCGGTTTTCTGCCGTTAGCTTCCATCTTCATTATCTGGTCAACTTTGTATTTAAACAAAAACCCGTTCCACGACAGCGAATTATCTTTATAAGCGCAAACATTGGCTTTGTCAAAGAAGAATCCTTTATTTTGAGTAAACGGCAGATTTCTGTCTACGTGATACGCAGCTCCTAGAGCTACGCTTCTGATGTCGTAGCCGTCTCGATATGGCTGATAAATCGTACTCCAGAAATTCCTCATCCAGAATTCTGCACTGGCCGGATCTTTATATTTGGTAATGGTTTCTTTAATCTTTTCTACTAAAGGGGTGTTGTAGAGTATGTCATCTTCTATTTTGCGGAAGTCGGACATCGTTAGACCCGTAATTGTCGGGACTACAGATACAGCTAAAGTTTCATTTTTTGATTTAATATTTTGCGATTCATATCCTGTATAATAAGATAATCCTGCTTTTCTTGCCAGTTCCGCGTCTTGAGTTACATCAATGAAAGAGTTGGCTTGAATTTTTATATTACTTTCTTTGACTTCGGCATATTCTATTTTTTTATCGACTACGTGAGGAGTAAGAGTTGAGTGGGAAATAACTTTAATTCCGGCTTCCGAAAGCATCTCTTTGAGAGCTTTGTCTGCCTGTTTTGGTTCTAAGCAAGATTCGGGGACATTCGCTTTATCTAAGAATTCCCGGAAACATTGGGCGTAGGGTTGGCGGTACCAGTCGGGGATTTTGTCTAAATCGACGTAACCTAAACCGCCGCGGGTGAGTACGCCACCCAAAAGAGCAGTTGCGTAGTTCGATCGCACAACAGCAACTTTGCCCTTTTCACCTAAAGTCTTTTTTGCCCATATAGCCGCACATATCCCCGGCACTTCATCGCCATACACTACTACATCAAACTTTTGATCCGGTGATTTGTGGGGTTCTGCGGCGGGCGGGCTGCTGGATTTGTGACGCAGAGTTTCGGTGTCTGATGTGGCGCTGGCTGGGTTTCTGTGTGTGATGTCATTGGCAGCTTGTTGGAAGTGCCCAGAGTCAACTAAAATTTTTACGGCTGCGAAGAAGATTGCGATCGAAGCTAATTTCTTGAAAGTAAAGGGCATTTAGTTGACTCGTTGATAATTTTGGCATACCTGAAAGCGCTGTTCAGGGTTTACGGAGTTGAATATAGCACTTTTAGGTAAGTTTGGCACAAGTTTAATTTTTTGGGGAACACTTGTTAGCGGTTTTGTCAGTGTTACTACTGGGAGAGGGAGGGGAATTGATGAGGGTAAGGATGCGAAGGGCGATCGTACTTTATGACTCCCGACTTTCCCAGCCGCTTGTAATGTGATACTGAGAGGGAGGAAAGGGCGAGATAGTAACCCGAATGATTGACTCAGTGGTAAAGTGAGATCGAGCTGAGGTATGCCGGAAACTTGAGGAGGTACAAACAAGTGACAGCACAAACACAGGTGACGATTGAAGAGATTGATGAAACATCCCCCCATTTAGAAACTGTTATAGCCCTAGGTGATGCCAATAAAAAAACTCTGGGGTTTTTTACAGAAGGTGCTTTTCGCGAAAGTGCAAGAGATCGCGTGATACTTATAGCACTCAATCCTCAAAAAAATTGCATTGGCTATTTGCTTTACCGACCAGTGCGTCGCAGCAACATTATTGTTATCGTTCATCTCTGCGTCGATCCTGCATATCGCGGTCGGGGTGTTACTAAACAGCTAGTCAATTCCCTCAGCCAAAAGACTCAGAATTTTTATGGAATTCAACTCAAATGCCGTCGCGATTATGGAATAGACAGAATGTGGGAAACATTGGGTTTTATTCCTCTTAACGATCGACCTGGAAGAAGTAAGGAGGGTAAACTGCTTACTGTTTGGTGGTTGGATCACGGTCATCCAACTATATTTTCTCAAGCTGCTGCACAACAACTTGAGTCTAAAATTTGTGCTGTTATCGATACAAGTATTTTCTTAGAATTGCACGAAAATGAAGATATTGAAAGCGCCGAATCAGACTCTCTACTTGCTGACTGGTTACAAGATTATTTTGAATTGTGTATTACCGATGAGATTTTTAAGGCAATAAACGCGATCTCTGATGTCCATCTCAGAAAGCGTAAACGCCTGTTAGGGGATACTTTTACTAAAATCCACTGCGATCGGCAGGCACTTGAAACAAAATTTAACTCTCTAAAACGTCTAATTACCAGTATCAATCTCGATGAAATAAACGAATCATTAGTTCGTCAATTAGCACAAGCTATTGCTGCTGATTACTTAATTTTTTTAACTCGCGAACCCAAAATATTAGCTTTAGCAGATGCCCTCTATGAAAACTTTAGTTTGGCAATTATGACTCCTACCGATTTAATTGTTAAACTGGATGATGTTCGCAGAGATACTCAATATCAACCGGTACGGTTTGTAGGCATACAGAATCTCACTATTCAACTAATTGATAGCAAATTTGATAAATTACTGTTAACTAACTGTTTTTATGCGGTTGATAGGCTCGAAAAAGTAGCCGATTTTCAGAAAAATCTGCGCCAGATAATTTCCAATCCCGACAAATTCAAGTGTCATGTCGTTTTAGATGGTGAAAATCAACCCCTTGCTTTAATTGCCTATTGCCAACATAAAAATCACGAATTAGAAGTTACAATGCTCCGAGTTAGACGCGGTGTTCTAGCAGCGGCACTTGCACGGTACTTACTTTTCCACTCCATATCAGTGTCAGTAAAAGAAAACAGGCAATTTACGAGACTTATTGACCCGTATCTCGATGAAATTGTTATAGAAGCTATTCAAGAAGATGCTTTTGTTCGAGTTAATGATGGGTATTTAAAGGCAAATCCGCCTGTAGCAGAAACAGCAGCAGATATGTCTCAACAACTGGCAAATCTAGCCAAAATAGGGGAAGAATATAATTTTTGCATGAAAATTGCAGAGACCCTTAACACTCGCGAATTAATTCAAGATACAGGAACGATGGCAGAGCTTGAGCGTCGGCTTTGGCCTGCTAAGATTATTGATGCTGACTTGCCTACTTTCATGATTCCCATTCAACCCAGATGGGCCAAAGACTTATTCGATGAAGAGTTAGCTAAGCAGTACATTTTTGGCTCTAAAATTGAGCTAGCGCTAAAACGGGAACTTGTATATTATAGAAGCAAGTGGGCTAATGGTGGACTCAGACCTGGTGCTATTGGTAGAATTTTATGGTACGTGAGCTCCAATTCATCATTTACTCTTGGGACAAAAGAGGTTAAAGCTTGCTCTAGACTAGAGGAAGTTATCATAGACAAGCCGGAAAAACTCTATCGACAATTTCGCAGCTTAGGAGTTTATGAATTAAAAGATTTAATAAAAATAGCCAAAGACGAACCAAACGCAGATATCATGGCGATAAGATTCAGCCACACTCAGCTTTTTCCTCACCCATTGACATTAAATAGAATTCAGGGAATACTGGGTAAGCAGACAACGGTTCAAAGCGTATTTAAGATTTCCAAAACAGATTTTGGAATCATCTACAAAGAAGGAACCGCGACCTAGAAAGAGGATGATCACAAATGTCAAATATCTTATTATTATCTATTCGTCCCAAGTACGCAGATAAAATATTCAACTGTACCAAAACAGTTGAACTGCGTCGCGTCCGCCCTCGACTATTGAATGAAGGAGATATAGTTTTAGTATATGTTTCATCTCCCGAACAAGCTGTAGTTGGTTCCTTCAATGTGGATAACATTGTTGAAAAACCGATCGGAAAACTTTGGGATGAAGTTGAAAAGAGAGCAGGAATTAGCAATGAAGAATTTTACGATTATTACAAAGGTATAAAAGTAGGTGTAGGCATCTTTTTAAAAGATATTCGTAGGTTTAGTCAGCCAGTAGAGTTACATCGTTTAAGAAACAAGTTACCTAACCTTAAACCGCCGCAGAGTTTTCGATACCTGACACCTAATCAGTTTAACATTGTCAATTCATTAGGAGAACGTTAGAGAGGAAGTGTTGCTGAAACATATTAAATAATCGACAGTATTTGAGAATAGCATGGAAGCGGAAAAAAAGGCTGAGTTTGTCAAATTATTTCAAGAATTTGTCAATTCATATCCATACACTCCCGATGGGTTGCGTCACACAGCGGCGTACCAGGAGCAGCGTCAACATGGGCGTCGAAATTTTGAAGCGATCGCTGCTGCTGCTGAGTCTGGAGAAGATGTGACTGAATCTATAATGTTGAAACTTCTACCTTACCAAGACTCTCCTACTAATCGACAAAGGGGAGGCTGGATTCATATTAATCCGTGCATAATAAAAGGGTTATTATGGAATTCAAAATCCTATAAAAAATTGTCATTAATAGCGCCAGTAAGAATTGCAGAATTAATTTTTTATTTAGTCTGCTGTTGTAACGACGATCCGAGTCAGCTATATTCGGCCTGTAGAGACTTTTCAGAAGAAATGCGCGTCTCCTTGTTCGGCGAGATAGGAATGCTAACACCTATCCTCAATGCTCTCCGTCCCGATGACTTTCTCGCGATTAATGATAAGTCAATACAGGTTATTAACTATTTCGCCCATACTTCGTATAGCAAAAAGCTAATAGACTACTCCTCTGCTAACTTCACCGGACGCGAGCTAATTGAAGAATTAACTAAAGAAATGCACCAAAATGGCGCTCCATCTATTCGAGATGACGATCTATTTGATATGTTCTGCCACTGGCTTGTCGAGATAAAAAAATATGAATTTCCTAGTAACGAAGTGCCACTGATAGATGAGGAAATTATGTTTAAATACGCTGTAGAAGAAGTAAAGTTGCAACCAGAATATCTTTTGAACCAATGTGCCGAAGAAACTGGCTTCACAGAAACCCAACTAACCCAATGGATACACACCATTAACCGCAAAGGCCAAACCATCATCCAAGGCCCGCCCGGAACCGGAAAAACCTTCCTAGCTCAAAAACTCGCCCAACACTTAATCGGCGGCGGTGACGGTTTCTCAGACACAATCCAATTTCATCCAGCTTATACTTATGAAGACTTTATTCAAGGCCTCCGCCCACAAAGTCAAGAGGGGCAATTAACTTATCCAATAGTGCCCGGTAGGTTCCTTGAATTTTGCGAAAAAGCCGAAGTCTGTGAAGACATTTGTGTTCTCATTATTGATGAAATTAATCGCGCAAATTTATCTCAAGTCTTTGGCGAGTTAATGTATCTCCTAGATGACCGACAGGACACAAAACGCTTTATTACACTAGCCAGCGGTCAAAAGTTTAAAATCCCTGCAAATGTCCGCATCATCGGCACAATGAACACCGCAGACCGTTCTATTGCTCTAGTCGATCAAGCCCTCCGCCGCCGCTTCGCATTCATTTCCCTTTCTCCTAACTATGAACTGCTAAAAAACTATCATGATAGAGAGCAAACAGGTTTTCCAGTTAAGAAATTAATTGGCATTCTCGAAAATGTCAATCGGGCAATTAACAACAAACATTATGAATTAGGCATCTCCTTCTTTTTGACAAAAACCTTAGGTGAAGATATCCAAGATATTTGGCAAATGGAAATTGAGCCATATCTCGAAGAATACTTCTTTGATGACCAGGCAAAAATGGATGAATTTCTCTGGGATAAAATCAAAGACAAATTGAGCGATTGAGAATCTAACGCTACCATTACCCAAAATACGGCGTTATGCTAGTAGCCGTAGGGTGTGTCGCTATAGACAATCCTCAATCAAGAGCGACAATCTAATAGCGACGCACCTGCTCCATCGCGCTCTGAGAAATCAACCCTCGGTTTCACTCTCGCCCAATATTTTTGTCTTAAGCAAGCTTTTTTATAAATGGTGGAAGGTGCGTCGCTATGAGATTGTCGGTTTTTATTGAAATATTTTTTAGGGCGACACACCCTACGAATAATGTTGTAAAAATTAGTTAATTTAGTATTATGGGATCTATGAAACGAGAATCACCCCAAATTATCGAACTCACAGAATATCAATCAGCAACCTTTGACCGAGATGCAATCCCCGAATTAGTAGGAGAGAAAATATACCATAATTATGCTAAGGAAATAGATATAGAATTTCCCAACTATAAGAATAAATATAAATGGCAATTAAAATCTCAAGGCAGAGTTGGCAATATTCCAATCACTCCACAATTTCACATTGTCATCAAGCCAAAAGTTCCGATCGCAAATTTATTCGGAATGCTTGAGTATGCCTACGAACTTAAGATAAATTTTCCAAAAGGACAGATTGAGTGCGAATCTTTGCAACAAGTCTATGAACGATTAGCTAACATCCTTGCGCTGAAAATTCTCGAACGCTGTCGCAAAGGATTATATCGCGATTACTTACCAAAAACCGAAAAACTTTCCTATATTCGCGGTCGGATTGATGTCCGGGAAGCTGTGCAAAAACCTTGGGAAGTCAAACTAAAATGTCACTATAACGAACAAACAGGCGATATCGAAGACAATCAAATTCTGGCTTGGGCACTTTTCATTATTGGCCGCAGCGGTTTGTGCGGCGAATCTGTCTCATCGACGGTGCGAAAAGCTTTTCACGCACTCCAAGGATTTGTTACCCTAACATCTTTTAAACCAGAAGCTTGTATCGATCGCACTTATCACCGTTTGAATCAAGATTATCAAATATTACACGCCCTCTGCCGCTTTTTTCTGGAGAATACTGGGCCAAGTCACGAAAAAGCCGATCGCCAAATGCTACCTTTTCTCATAAACATGGCTAGTTTATATGAACAATTTGTCGCTGAATGGCTCAATGCCTATACACCAAAAGGCTTTTTTGTCAAGAAAAAACACACGGTCGCACACGACCAAAATTATTGCGATCGCATTGACTTACTTCTGTGCGACAGAGAAACAGGTAAAGTCCAATACGTCCTCGATACCAAATACAAAAATCCCGATCGAGTAGACAGTAGTGACCGCCATCAAATAGTTGCCTACGCAAATGCAGTAAACTGTAACAATGCAATTCTCATCTACCCGCAACACCTCAACCACCCACTAGACATAAAAAATGGCGATCTGCGAGTTCGCAGTCTAAGCTTTTCCCTAGATGACGATCTCAATGAAGCCGGAAAAATATTCTTAGCCTCTCTACTTCCAAACACCGTCTCCTATTGGTGACAACTTAAGAAAACGTACAAATTAAGGCATAGAGAAAAAATGTAAAGAGCTGAAACATTTACAGGCAAAGCAGTTTAGCTCCAGTGAAGCTGTAAGGGAGCCTCTCTGTTTTGCTTTTTTAGTGCGATCGCCCCCGATCGCTAATGAGATGATCCCCAAAACAGTCTTGATGTATAGCAGTTGACAGTTGACCTGGGACAGTTGACAGTTGCAGAACGGGAATCAAATCATTGATGCAGTACGGGTATCGGCTCTATTCATGAAGTTATTTATGTCCTGACCGATGTGGCGGTTGCTATACAACAGCTTAATTAATAAGTTGTATAATTCAATAAGCAGAAAAAGTCATTATCCAGAAACAGCTCCCGTTCCCCAAAAGCGCATTGATGTGCGCCGCCATCTTCAGATCGACCAGGCAACTGTGATAGATTGGTTCGACGCAGTATTACTGCACTGCGACAGTTTCGACACTGCACAAGAAGCAATCCACAAGGAGCTGTGAACTGGATGACTGCGGGACAAGGAATTGCCCACTGGGAGCCATCTCTTAACCTCGCTCACCCTACTTAAATCACAAATATGATGAACTCCCAAGATTTTTTGACGAGAAGTGATGGGTACTTACCCAACAAGGAAACTGATTTACTAAAGACTCCCCACGATGTCTGTGTTGGTGTTCCAGCATCCAGTCACGATGTCTCCTGTGTCCAGGAGTTTCAAGGCGATATAACTGCATCTGACTATGTGAGTATCCATCAATGGTTTGAAGCGCAGGTTAAGCAGACTCCTGATGCGATCGCCTTGTCATTTCAAGGGCAAGAATTAACCTATAACGCCTTAAATCAACGCGCAAACCAGCTAGCCCATTACCTCAAATCACTAGGGGTGCAACCCGATGAACTGATTGCTATCTCTATGAATCGCTGCATGGAAATGGTGATTTGCTTTTTGGGGGTGATGAAGGCTGGTGCGGCCTATGTGCCGATCGACCCAACCTATCCCCACGAACGTCGAGCGTACAAGTTACAAGACGCCGCTGTGCGATTCATTTTGATTCAACAGCATCTGGTTGAATTTTTGCCAGAACACAATGCTCGCGTGATTTGTCCAGATACAGACTGGCACGAGATGGCGCTATACAGCACTGAAAATTTGTCTCTGCTGACAACGCCCGAGCATTTGGCTTACGTTATTTACACCTCTGGTTCGACGGGATATCCCAAGGGTGTAATGATTGCTCACCGGGGCATGGTTCACCACAGCAAGGCGATCGCACAGGCATTTAATCTTCAGGCTGGCGATCGGGTACTTCAATTCTCTAGCATGAGCTTTGACACCATCATTGGGGAAGTTTTTCCATCCTTGGTAAGTGGTGCAACAATCGTGCTGCGAACGGAAGACTGTATTAGCTCTACCCGCCAATTCCTCGAATTTATTGAGCAAGAACGCATTACTATTCTGCACTTGCCAACTGCTTTTTGGCATGGCCTCGTCAGCGGACTCTCATTGCTACGCGTTCCCATGTCGCCAGATGTGAGATTGGTGATTGTGGGCGGAGAAAAAGCCTCTCGGGCTCTGTATGGTGAATGGCGACAATTGGTTGGGCAATATCCTCGTTGGCTCAATGCCTATGGGCCAACTGAAACTACGGTGACGGCCACCATTTTTGACCCGATCGCTGAAGATTACGATCTCAGTAGTGAAGCAGACATTCCGATCGGTCGTCCTCTTCCCAACAGCCAAATTTACATTCTGGATGAAAACCTAAATCTTGTGCCAGATGGCGATATTGGAGAACTGTATATTGGCGGCCCAGGGCTTGCGAGGGGATATCTCAATTTGGCAGAACGCACTGCAAGTAATTTTGTTGCTAATCCATTTAGCGATCGACCTGGAGACAAACTTTACAGAACAGGGGATACTGCCCGCTATTTACCCAATGGAACGTTGGAGTTTATTGGTCGCATCGATTTTCAAGTAAAAATTCGAGGTTTTCGGATTGAGTTACTAGAGATTGAAACCTATTTGGAACAGTACCCATCTGTGCAGCAAGGTATAGTTTTGGCACGGGAAGATGTACCCGGTGAAAAGCGCTTAGTCGCATATATCATCCCTAAGAATGGGAAACAAATGAATGTGTCTGCACTGCGTAGTTTTCTACAAACCAAACTACCGGCATATATGATTCCGGCAGCGGTTGTGGTAATGGACTGTTTCCCGATGACGCCTAATGGTAAGGTCGATCGCCGTGCGTTTCCAGAACCTCAGGTTGCCGATCTGGTTAAAAATAGTGAAGCTGTGTTACCTATTGATGGACTAGAAGCTCAACTCGTCCAAATTTGGGAGCAATTGCTCAATATTAAGCCGATCGGTACTACGGATAATTTCATGGATTTAGGCGGTACATCCCTGTTAGCAGCTCGCTTAGCTGACAAAATTGACCAAAAGTTCCAGCAGAAGGTCCCACTATCGATTATCTTCCAAGCCCCAACCATCAAACAACTAGCCGACATTCTACGTCAAGGCGATATCCCCAACCAAAGCCTTTCCTTAGTTGAGATTCAACCGCAGGGTTCTGGGTCACCGCTCTTTCTGTTTGAAGGAGTGTCTATTTATCATCCGTTAATTCCATATTTAGGGCTAGATCGGCCGATATATGGCTTAATTGCTGTTGTTAAAGATGGCGTGAACGGGCCAGTCAATCAGGTTGAGGCGATCGCAGACTATTACATCAATGAACTCGTGAAGGTGCAACCAGAGGGCCCCTATTATTTGGGTGGTTTGTCATTTGGAGGTATTGTTGCTTTTGAGGTAGCTCAAAAATTGGCAGCTAAAGGACAGGAAACAGCGTTATTGGTGATGTTTGATTCGATGTTGCCCTCTGCCTACAAGCCCCTACCCCTCGATCGGCGGCTGCGCTTCCATGCCCAAAAAATTGCCAAGCAGGGTATAGGTTACATCATCCGTAGCGTCGTCGATCGCACGATCGCACTTACAGACGGAATGACAATGCTGGCCCGCAAGGCGATCGGGCGATACCTTAAGGCGAAAGAACCTACAGAGTCAATGTCTTGCACCACGGACTATTTGATGACAGGCAAGATAATTGAGCAAGCAGAACGAGCTTACGTGCCAAAACCCTATGCTGGCAAAGTAGTCATGTTTCGAGCACTGGATTCTGAAGATGGCAAAAGTATCAGTCTCGATCCGGATCTAGGCTGGAAACCCTATCTCAAAGACGGTCTGACCATTTACGATGTACCTGGAGACCATCTAGGTATTTTACTCGAACCCAATGTCGGGGCGATCGGCAACCGAATCAAGCTATTGCTGGAGGAGGTAATGGTGCAGAAGTAAAGTTTTTGGCATTCTTAATCGATATTCAGACAGGGTTGCATAGAATTACATAATTCAAAAAAGTATAACTACCCTCAATCAAGCCTGAAAAACATTTTTAAACTCTCTATTGCCAAACACTCTACCCTAACTCAATACGCTTGGCTTAACGCTTTTTTACGAATTTCATCTCACGATTTCATAGGCAATACAGGAATTTTTGGCAAGTCAGATAGTTCTTAAATGAACCGTATTATGCCCTAACTCTTCTCGGCGCCAAAATCACCAGAAAAAATTGGTTTAAAGCCGGAACCCTTGTAGGGATAAATTAAAATCAGACGATTCATTACTCCAATCCTCTCCCTTCTAGGTAGAGGTCGCCCTCAACTGTCAACTGTCAACTGTCAACTGTCAACTGAATCACCCTCTGCCGTTCATTTCACCCACAAAAAAAAGAGGCGCGATCGCGCCTCTCAAATCTTTCATGTCTGGGTTCTAAACACTAACAGCCACTTTCGATTCCTTCGCAGTCAACTTTTCGTAAGTCGCCCGCATCTTCAATCCCACCAATACTTGGAACAAACCAGTTCCATTGTTGGAACCGGGATATTCGCGGTGCTGGAGCAACAGGTGAGTCAACTCGCCTTCGTACTTCGCAGAAGTCTTGCTCAAATGGCTTTCGATGTAAATAACTTCTTCGAGATTTTCAAACTGACCGTCTACTTCCAAAATCGAGACTTCGTGGCCGTAGAAAGCATCTGGCCCGTAGTACATCTTAATGCCGGGATAAGAACAAGTCAGCTTGCGGCCGCAAGGAACCCAGTTAATTGTTGAACCTTCGTCAAACAAATACGCAGGCTCAAAATTGGCGATGCCTTCGCGCTGGATCATCTGCACCCGCAGAACTTTCCGCTCTTTGTCATCTTTGATCAAGTTGGTCGGCAACACTTGAATTACCACATCAGCATATTGCTTTTGCGGGTCGATGTAGGCGGTAAAATCCGGTTTGCGAGCATTGATCGCAAACAGCACGTCTTCGTAACGGTGGCCCCGTTCCGCCATGTCGCGCTGGATTTTCCAAGCAATTTTTACCTCGTCGCTGATGTCGAGGTAGACGCTGAAGTCGAGGAGCGATCGCACTCGCTCGTCGTAAAGCGGGTGCAGCCCCTCAATCACAATCACGTGATTCGGCTCTACCCGCTCAGGAGGATCGAGCAGACCGGTTTCGTGGTTGTAAATCGGTTTGTCGATCGCCCGGCCTTCTTTGAGCGCCTTCATTTGCTCGGCCATCAGGTCAAAATTGTTCGCTCTCGGGTCAAGGGCGGTAATCCCTGTTTCCTTGCGCTGCTTGCGATCGAGACAATGATAGTCGTCGAGGCAGATTACAGTTACGAAATCTTCCCCGAACAAATCTGTCAATCGGCGCAAAAAAGTAGATTTTCCGCAACCGGAGTCTCCGGCTACGCCAATTAAAACCACGCGATCCGGCTTACTGGTCATAGTTTCCCTCTAACAAAATCACTGTTTACTAAGTAACTGAAGTCTAGATTCCACAAAATTTCAGCCCGCAGGTAGCTACAAGCAGGCTTTCTGCGGGTTTGCTACCCCGAGAGGATCGAGCACTCACCAGCATACAGCAGTCAGTTGACTGCCTGCCAGGGAAGACCCAAGGAATCTTCAAGGCAAGAAATTAATACTAACTTTAGTGGTTAATCTTACCAGAATGCGTCCGCCCCCTACAAGCTCAACGTCATTTGGTTAAATTCTGTTTTAAGCTGTACTGCATTATAAATTGTATATTTCTTGAGCCGTATTCCCATCAGACCCTCTCCCCTTCTCGGACCATCAGACCCTCTCCCCTTCTCGGACCATCGGACATCTCCCTAAATCAGAACGAGTTATCGGGGCAGATCCCCCGATCGGGTAAAATATTGGCAGTACGCAGACAACAATAGCTATAGGTCAACACCTGAACACATCCGGGCGAGGCCAAGCGCGGCGTTCGGCTAATTGGGAATTAGAGGCGGAGCGATCTCAACTTGACACTCCCGCCTGCGCGGCCAGGCCCAAAGATTCGCGCGGGCAATTAGTCCAGGTGGCCTTAAGAAAAAAGTAAATTGAGTCTAACGTCACATTCTCTTTCTTTATAACTCTGTATCGTGAAGGACAAGCAACAAATGTACAGCCCAAGCATATCTGGTGTAGCGGCCAACTCAGAATCAGGCAGCCGCATCTTTGTTTACGAAGTGGAGGGTATGCGTCAGAGCAAAGCAACTGACGAAACAAGTCACCAGATTCGCCGTAGCGGCAGCGTGTTTATCTCCGTGCCCTACGATCGCATGAATCAGGAAATGCGCAGAATTGCTCGCATGGGTGGCAAAATCGTCAGCATCCGCCCCTCAAACGGCGCTCCCGAAACTACTAATGGCAAAGTCGCACCAGAAGCAGGGCTACAGAGTCAGAAATCTGGAGAAAAAACTAAGCCCATGACTCAAGCCAAGGAAAAAGTTCAGGTTCCTGTTAACCTCTACAAGCCGGCCAATCCCTATATTGGTAAGTGCATTTCTACAGAAGAAATGGTCAGAGAAGGCGGCGAAGGCACAGTCCGCCACGTCACCTTCGACATTTCCGGTGGCAATTTGCACTATCTCGAAGGTCAAAGTATCGGGATTATTCCCGATGGGACGGATAAAAACGGCAAACCTCACAAAATTCGGCTTTACTCGATCGCCTCCACCCGTCACGGCGACAACCTCGACGACAAAACTGTCTCCCTGTGCGTCCGCCGGCTCGAGTACAAACACCCGGAAACAGGCGAAAAAGTGTTCGGCGTTTGTTCGACTTTTCTCACCGGTTTGCAACCGGGGGATGATGTCAAAATCACCGGCCCTGTAGGCAAGGAAATGCTCTTGCCCGACGACGAAGATGCCACCGTGATTATGATGGCTACCGGTACGGGTATCGCTCCTTTCCGCGCTTATTTGTGGCGGATGTTCAAGGAAAATAATCCAGATTACAAGTTCAAAGGTTTAGCTTGGCTGTTCTTTGGAGTTGCTTACACTCCCAACATTCTTTATAAAGAAGAGTTGGAGAAATTGCAGCAAGAGTTCCCCGATAATTTCCGCTTGACTTATGCGATCAGCCGCGAGCAAAAGAGTGCTGAAGGCGGCAAGATGTATATTCAAAACCGGATTCAAGAGAACGCAGACCAACTGTGGGAATTGGTTCAAAAACCGAATACTCACACTTACATCTGCGGTTTGAAGGGCATGGAAGGCGGCATCGACGAAGGAATGTCTGCTGCATCTAGCAAGCACGGCATTGACTGGGCCGGCTATCAGAAACAGTTGAAGAAAGACGGTCGCTGGCACGTTGAAACTTATTAATGTCTAGCCGGATTTAATTTTAATTGTAGGGCGGGCTCGGCTCGCCCTACAATTGTTTTAAACAGTTTTGACTCTTGAGAGGCAGATTCACCCAATACAAGTGTAAAATAGACAGTAAGCTCACCGAAAAAGGGAGATAACTGACATGGTTATAACTTCTACCCAAAAACTCACCTTTGAAGAATATCTGAACTATCAGGGAGAGTCAGGTGTTTGTTATGAATTATATCGGGGCAATCTAATCGAAATGCCAACACCCACAGCTATACATATCAAAATCTGTGAATTTTTGGTTTACCAGTTCCGGCGCTTCTTTGCAGCATACAACCTACCGCTAGTTGCAGTTGTCACTACCGCAGTCCGAACCGAGGAAAACTCTGCGCGCGTTCCTGATGTTGTGATTTGCACTCAGAGTCTTTGGGAACAAGTCTGTGCACAACCTGGTTCCGCAGTCTTGGACTTTGAAGAAAAACCGCTGTTAGTTATAGAAGTTACCAGTCAAAATTGGCGGGACGACTACATCCGCAAACGGGCAGAATATGACTTAATTGATATCCTCGAATATTGGATTGTAGACCCCAATCTACTAAAAATACGAGTCTGTAGCCGTCCCGAAAATGAAGGTAGTTATTCTCACCAGGAATTTTTGCCTGGACAGCAAGTTCAGTCTGTACAGTTCGCTGAATTTATTTTATCGGTGAATACGCTGCTCTCTCCGCCGCTAGTAGAAGATTTAATTCGAGAAGAACAAGCGCAGCGACAGCAGCTAGAACAGCAAAATCAGCAGCTAGAACAGCAAGTAAATGTAGAACGCCAGCGGGCCGAAAGATTGGCGCAGCGGCTTCGAGAAATGGGGGTAGACATGGATACAGAACTTTGATTTGTAATATCAAGCCCGGTTAATTAGTCACGCAGATCCCCGACTTCTTAAAGAAGTCGGGGATCTGGGTATTAAGCTTACTTAATGACAAATTGCTTGATTAGCATACAATGATTGTAGGTTAATTGAGTTTCTACGGGTCAAAGTCGTGGCTTTCAAAATTGGTTTGCTAGGTTTGGGTACAGTTGGCGCGGGAACAGCAGAGATTTTGCTCTCCCCAGACGGCCGCCATCCGCTGTTGCAGGAATTGGAAATCTATCGGGTGGGAGTGCGCGATATTTCTCGAACTCGGTCTTTACAATTGCCAGAAAATGTGCTGACAACTGACCTAGAAGCGATCGCCACTGACCCGTTCGTTGATATTGTAGTAGAACTGATTGGCGGATTGGAGCCGGCGCGATCGCTCATTCTGAAAGCTATCGCCCACGGGAAGCACGTAGTCACCGCAAACAAAGCAGTTATCGCCCGCTACGGCCATGAAATCTTCGATGCGGCCAACAAAAAAGGCGTTTACGTAATGCTAGAAGCTGCTGTCGGCGGCGGCATTCCGGTGATTCAAACCCTCAAACAATCTTTAGGTGCAAACCGCATCAAAACTGTCACCGGCATCGTTAACGGCACAACTAATTACATCCTGACGCGGATGCAGAGTGAAGGTGCAGACTTTGCCGAAGTGCTCGCGGACGCTCAGCAATTAGGTTATGCTGAAGCTGACCCCACAGCAGATGTGGATGGATTAGATGCGGCCGATAAAATTGCTATTTTAGCCTCGCTGGCTTTTGGCGGGCGCATCAAATTAGCAGATATTCACTGCGAAGGTATCAGACAAGTTAGTGCGGCTGATATTGACTACGCCGACAAGCTGGGATTTGCGATTAAATTGTTGGCTATTGCTCGAGAAACCAGCAAAATTTCCGAGCAAAATGGGGATGAAGAAGGCGAACTGCTTTCAATTCGAGTGCATCCTACTTTTGTGCCGAAAACTCATCCGCTGGCGAGTGTTAACGGTGTTTACAATGCAATTTTAGTCGAAGGAGATGCGATCGGGCAATTGATGCTGTACGGGCGCGGTGCGGGTGCTGGACCCACAGCTAGCGCCGTAGTATCCGACATTTTGAATGTGGCGGCCATCCTGAAAACCGAAACTGTGCCGATTCCCCATCCTTTGCTGAGTTGCTCTCACCAACACTACTGCAAAATAGCAGAAATGCAGGAACTTGTGACTCGCTTTTACGCCCGTTTTCTGACGCGGGATACGCCAGGGGTAATTGGCAAACTCGGCACTTGTTTCGGCAACCACCAAGTTAGTTTGGAGTCAATTGTGCAAACGGGAATTCACGGCGATTTAGCAGAAATTGTTGTCGTGACTCACGATGTTAGGGAAGGGAATTTTCAACAAGCACTCGATGAAATTCGCGCGATGGAAGCAGTCGATAGTATTGCTAGCACGTTGCGAGTTTTGTAAAGTGAATCTGTAGGGGCGGGTTTTACAAACAATTTTTCCCAATAATTGATAATCTATAAAACCCGCCTCGCCCAACTATAAATCCCCGCGTACATTTTTAGCATTTGATCTAAGTAAAAGTTGATTTATATTATTCGTTGTGTGGGGGCGGGTTTGATAGATTGTTTGTACTCATTAGATATTGTTGGTAAAACCCGCCCCTACCAAATAATGAAAACAATAAAATTGGATTTTGTCGATCGCCCTACAGGAAGGCACTTGCTAGATTTCCTCTACGAAAAGTTTGCCAAACCCCAACTCCACGATACTGAGGAGCCCAGCAATCCGTCAATTTATGTTCGGCACGAATCGGGGCAAGTTGTTGATGGAAATTATATCATAGAAAAAGTGTTTGAAGACTTTCGCACTGGTTTTTATGCTGAAAGTCGCGTTCCCGTTTCTGGCAATAATCCGGCTGTGCTCGTGATTCGGGGATACGGTTCGTGGTATCCTTTCGATCGCGTTTTGGAAGATACGCCAGATGTATTTATCGCCAAAGTAGAACGCCAGTTAAAAGCGGCAGAAACTGCGGGCGCTGTTGATTGGATAAAACAGCAATTTCACAGCGGAAATCCGGCGGATGTCATCGGAGAAAGTTTGGGCGGCAAAGTTGCTCAGCAAATTGTAGCAAAATACCCGGAGTATATTCGATCGACTGTAACGTTTAATTCTTTGGGCGTTGCGGAAAAGTTAGCTCAAACTTCCACCGCTAAGAATGTTTTTCACTACTTTACTTTAGGCGAAAGGTATGCTTTCTGGGCAAATGGAGGCGATTACATACCGGGCACGATTTTTGTGATTTCCCAAAAAGGGAAAAACTGGTGGTATAAAATCGAAGAGGCGATCGTCCGAATGGCCCGTTTTAAAGGCAAGTTTCCCAAAAGGCGAGTCCTGGTGGTAATGTTGGCTCAGTGGCTGCTGTTAAATCGGCACAATGCGATCGTCCTCAACAAGAAAAAGCCGGTAGTCGTTGAGATCGATCGCGCGCAACTGCAAATTTTCCGAAAAAACCGCTTTACCTAAACTCAGACAGAATTGCTTCAGGCTGCGGATGGCTGATTTTCCCGCGCTGCGGCGGCGAGTACCAGACAAAGTGCTGCTACCGCTTTTTCCCACTCTTCCTTAACGGCGGTGGGTTGAACCTCATCAAACGCGCTAACTAAACGAGGGATCGATCGTTCTAATGCAAGTCTTGGAATCGATTTGTGCAGATCGACTAAACGAGTTAAACTTTCTTGATTCTTCAAAAAACCGACTACCCATTTTGTAGCATGATCGGGACTGTCAGGGACTTTTTCAAGTCCTAGTTCTGTTTGCAGCCAATTGTAAAAAGGCGGTAGCTTTTGGGCTAGAACAGTTCCAGCAGTGGGCAAAGTTTCTTTGAGCAAAGCAGTATCGAGACTTCCCAAAACTTGATTTAATTCCGGTGAATCGAGCAAGCTAGTTAATGGGAGTGAACGCAGGGCTTCTGAAGTATCGGGGGATACATTTAAAGTCCGCGAAAATGTTTCGAGCATTGGGCCGTCTCTGGTATGAATGACCTTTTCACTATAACAGTAAGGCGCATCAATGAATGTGAGCTAGCTCATATTAAGCAATTTTGATTTGGAATAATTAAATTGAACCCATTTTTTTTAAGCTAGCAACTCATCGACGGCAATACTAAAACCAGGCAAAACTATTTGAGTGCTGACAACTTCACCTATGGTAAATAAAAGTCTCTGCTGTTGAGTGACAACAACAATCCACTCACTCTCAGGAAGTACCAGCCATATTTCTTGACAGCCGGATTGCAGGTATTCATGGGTTTTGGCAAATACTTCTTCCGCTTTATCAGTAGGAGAAATAATTTCAGCAATCAACGGGAAACTTTGAGGAAGTATGGTAAAATCATTGAATTGGGCGACTAATTCGGGTGTCAAGTAAGAAACATCAGGACAGCGACCTCTCCCTACTGTACGGCAACCAGTTTCTGTGTAAACTTCTCCACCTTGTCCGCTGGAAATTGCGTAATTTCCCCAATAGCGGGATAGCCGAGATTGAATCCGACCAGTTTTTGCTGTCATGCCGTTTTTTTCTACTAATTCTCCATCTACCCATTCTGTGCTGTCAGGCGGGTTTTCCATCCATTCTTCTAGGGAAATGCGGGGAAATTCAATAACTTGAATTTCGCTCGATTCGATGAGTGAATTTACCATCATGTGAGTCAATCCTTTTATATGTGTACTATCTCACAAGTTGAGCGGGATATTAAGTTTTATAGAGTGACTGCTGGGGCGGGTTTATAATAAAATTAGTTTGTAGTGAGGAATGCAAGTCCTAGTCAGGAGAGAAGAGGACTGAAGCCCTCACTACGAACCTATATTTGAATATTTTAAACAAATTCTCCTTTCGCCACCATCACCACTTTACCTCCGACCAAAACTTCTATTTCTTCCTGATTTCTTTGAGCTTTCAGCAACAACAAAGAAGGTCTACCAATCTCGTAACCCTGCTCGACTCTCACATCAATCTGTGGTTCCCCGCAATAATCATATTCTAGCAAATATCCAGCCAAACAGCCATTGGCACTCCCCGTCGCCGGATCTTCGGGAATTCCTAAGGAATGGGCGAAAACTCGGACGTTCAAATCATTAACTTCGCTGTAAGTTTCCGGGCAGAAGATTAAAATTTCTTTCGCTTCTGTGGTATTGATCAGTTCAAAATATTTGTCTAAGTTGACTTGAGTTTTTTTGAGCGAGGCGAGGGTTTTTAACGGTACAATTATAAACGGGACTCCCGTCGAAACTTCTTGAATTGGAAATCTAGAATCAATTTCATCGGGTTCTAAATTCAGGATGCTTGCGAGAGTTTCGGCTGGCAAAACTTGACCGAATGTTGGCGGGTTTTGTCGCATCCACAAAATATCTGCCGCTTCATTGCGATAATTAAAGGTGACAGGAATTTGACCGACGGCTAGATTGAGAATTACTCGATCGACCTTTTCGCCAATTATCTCTTGCTGCAACACAAACGCAGTCCCCAACGTCGGATGGCCGGCAAACGGCAATTCCTTCTTGGGCGTGAAGATCCGCACGTCGTAGCCGTTATTTTGGAGGAAGGGCGATCGAATAAACGTCGTTTCTGAATAATTGATTTCCTTCGCAATCAGCAGCATTTCGGCTTCGGAGAGTTCAGCAACTCCATCACCGCAAAACACAGCTAGTTGGTTGCCAGCATATTTTGACTCAGCAAACACGTCTACTATATAAAATTTCACAGTTTCTTCCTTTTACAGTATGATATCGAGCGTGCGATCGGGAAGCTCGCGATCGAAACCAGAGCACTGCTTCACTCGCAATGACAACCAATTTTGTACAACGATAGCCCAGATTGTGGCCGGGGCGGGTTTATTAGATATCGGATTTGTATTGGAGACATTGGCGAAGGGCGCCCCTACTAGATTAATGATAACCAAATTACCTATGATTCGCTACTTCAAACAACGAACAGCCTCCAACATTCCCCTCGCTTTATTGAGAGTTTCCTCTAACCCGCTTTGAGTTTCTTTGTTATACTGCTGACATCATTGAACTTAGGACGGGTGAATTCATGAGCATTGATTTGGGCCGGTCAACAAACAAGGGAACTGCTTTGGTGAAGCTTGCTCATCAGTTTCAGAGCCAAATACTCTTTAAAGACGAGTACATTAGCTGGTTCTTTGATGAAGCTGCAGTACGATATCTTCAGGAACAGCCTTTTAGCATTGATGCTGAGCCAAAGGATGATGTTGAGAAATTTTACAGAAATGCCTATTGGTACATTGTTCTTAGGGAGAAGCATGGCGATGAAGCGATCGCGGCCGCGATCGCATCGGGGTGCAAGCAAATTCTTATGTTAGGTGCAGGATATGACACGAGATTTTTTCGTCTTCCTTGCATCAAAGAAAACTCGATCTCAACCTTTGAAATTGATTTACCAAAGACAATTGAAGATAAGAGAGAATGTCTCGTTAGAAAACTAGGTGTTATTCCTCAAGGCTTATCACTTATTCCTTTTGACTTCAATCAAGACAATCTTAGCAGCCTTTCACAGTATGGCTTTGACAATGCTATTCCTACTGCATACATTTGGCAGGGCGTGAGTTACTATTTGCCGAAACAAAGCGTTTCTAATTTCTTGGACTTTATCCAATCTCAAATGGCATCTGGCTCAGTTTTCGTATTTGACTGTTGCTCGCCCCTCATGACGTTCAAAAACGATCGAGTTCCAGGCATCGCCTATCAAATTGACAAACTCAATGAAATAGGCGAGCCATTTCAGTTTGGTATGTACGGTAATGAAATGGAAGCTTGGTTGAGAGAAAAAGGCTTTCAAGACATCCAAATTCTGCAACAAAATGACTTAGAAGCCGAGTTTATTCACAGGAGAACGCTACCAGAGAATATGTGGTATGTCGTGACGGTGAAAGCTTAAGTGCGATTAATAACGATTAAACTTGCTACTTCAAACAGCGAATAGCCTCCAACATTCCCCGGGCTTTATTGAGAGTTTCTTCGTACTCCATATCCGGGTTAGAATCGGCCACCAAACCAGCACCGGCTTGCACAGAAACCGAATGTTTGTCGCCTCCCTGAGAACGAACAACCATAGTCCGAATTGCGATCGCACTATTCAACTGTCCCTCAAAATCATAATACCCGTAAACCCCAGAATACGGGCCCCGGCGACAACCTTCCAACTCGTGGACAATTTCCATCGCCCGAATCTTGGGTGCACCGCTAACCGTACCAGCAGGAAAACCAGCTTTCAACAAATCCCAAGCAGTCTTATCCTGGGCCAATTCTCCTATCACATTGCTCACGATGTGCATCACGTGAGAATAGCGCTCAATTCCCATTAATTCGTCTACTTTTACAGTACCGCTGCGGCAAACTCTGCCTAAATCGTTCCTGCCCAAATCAACTAACATCACGTGTTCCGCAATTTCCTTCGGATCTTGCAGCAATTCAGCAGCCAAAGCATCATCTTGTTCGGGAGTTTTGCCCCGGCGGCGCGTGCCGGCAATCGGCCGCAAAGTTGCAATCTTCTTGCCGTCAGCAGTATTTTCTGCCTTCACCATAATCTCGGGACTGGAACCGATAATCTGCCAATCTCCGAAATTGAAATATGCCATGTACGGAGAAGGATTTATCAGGCGCAAAGAGCGGTAAAGCGCAAAAGGATCGCCGCTGTATTCAGCCTCCAGCCGCTGCGAAATCACAACCTGAAAAATATCTCCCGCTTTGATATAATCCTTGGCTTTCAAGACATTTGCACAATACTTGTCGCGGGTGATATTGCTGCTGTAAGCTAATTCTGTATTTCCGCTTGTGGAAGGGGCATCTTGCCCGTAACTCGGCGGAGTCCATTCTATGAGGGTAGATTGCTGCGAAAGCGGCGATTTCAGCTTATTTACTAACTGAGAAACCCGATCGCACGCTTCCCCATAAGCCTCGACCAAATCTACCCCAACCTCCCGCAAATCCGCATAGGCGACGGCCCAAATTTTCCGTTTCACCTGGTCGAAAATCAGCAAATTATCAACCTGCATCCACAACCCATCCGGCAAATCGTTCTCGCTGGCTGGGTGCACGGGAACTCGCGGTTCTATCCACTTAATTAACTCGTAACCCCAAAAACCGAACAACCCGCCAATTCCCGGCGGTAACTGCGGCAATTTCACTGGTTTGTAAGGCTGCAAACACTCGGTTAAAGCCGCAAACGGATCGCCCGCAAATACTTTTTCGGAACCGTCGCGGTAAACTTGAGTTGTGCGAGATCCCTTCGCCTCCAAAATCCACAGCGGATCGCACCCTAACAAACTATAACGCCCAACCTTCTCTCCACCTTCCACCGACTCCAGCAGAAAACTGTAAGGTTGACCGGCGCAAACCCGATACCACGCAGAAACAGGCGTATCCAAATCAGCAACCCATTCTTGATACACGGGTACAAAATTGCCTTGTTTCGCCAGTTCCGAAAATTGTGAGAAATCGGGAAATATCATATACTCAATTCGCTATACAATCAATAAACAAAAGACGGAAACCAACAGCCATCGGGCGACTGGTACTCGCCCACTGCCATCACCGCCATCGGCTTGACGGCGCGCAGCCCTTCTTGCAAACACCAGCGAAACAGAGTTGCATACCTCAGCGGCAAGTGAAAATCCAGCTTTTCTTCGGAACTGTACGCAGCAGCCCCTAAAAGCAAAACCTGCATATCTGCCTCGGTTTCGGCGACGCTGTGACCCAAAGTAGATATCGCACAAGTATAAGCCACAATCCGACCTTGCTGGCACGCAACCAAGGGAGAATAGTTATTTAGGGCGTATTTGATCTCGGAAGTTCGATCGCACCCACAGACTTTTTCGCACAAATCCGCACATTCGGCAACATCCTCAATTGCCATCGGCCGCACCTCAAACCCATACTGCGGCGGGCTGTGAAACTTCCCATCCATTAACGCCAAAGGTTCCTTCACATCGAAACCAACAGAAGCGTACAGCGACAGCGAGGCCATGTTGAAAGATTCTTGCACCAAACGAATGCCCAGAGCGTCTTTTCCCCGTTCCAGTAAGGCTTTCATGATTTCCCGTCCCGCGCCGCGGCCTTGAAAAGTGCGATCGACACTCACAGGCCCGATGCCGCGAATCGGGTTGCGTTCGTCCATAAAACCGCAGCCGACAACCGCACCGTCACTCTCGGCTACGACGGCAAAATATGACGGACTTTCGAGCCAAAACCGAGTGATTAGGGCCGCCAACTCTACCGTTAGAAAATCTGTGTGAGGGAATTGGTGGCGATCGGAAATACCTTTAAAAGCTTCATAATTAATGCGAGCGCAAACATCGATATCATAAGGCTGCGATCGTCTGATTGCGACATTCATTTTTAATTTAACGATTAACTTTTAATTAGATTTGAAGTTGGCAGTATAGCTGGGTGCTGCCCATTGCTGCCCAATTAATCCTAAAAACCTTTGTATTCTCGTTTATAACCGAGTCCCGATCCCCCTCAATCCCCCGAATCGTTGCGGGAGTAGGGGTTGAGGAAAGAGAATACTCTTGTCCCCCTTTTTAAGAAGGGGAGTAGGGGTTGAGGAAAGAGAATACTCTTGTCCCCCTTTTTAAGGGGGAGGAAAGAGAATACTCTTGTCCCCCCCTTAAGAAGGGGGGCTAGGGGGGATCTGTCTTAACTGAGTCCAAAATAAGCAATATTACCTATGTTTTGCTCAGCCGTGCAGTCATTACCTAAGGATCGAAAGTCTTCTTACCGCTGAACTTCAGCTTAGCCGGATTTGGATTGCTGCCAATATTGCGGTCAATCTTACCGTTGTAGGGACGACCTTCGTTCACCTTCTCAGGGAACACGCCATCCTTGGGATGCAGGTACTCAGTAGTACCGTCGGGAAACACGCGGTAAATTTTGTAGTTCGTGATTTTGAATTTAGCCCGCAGTTGCTGGCCGCCCAAAGCGATGCACTGCTCCTTCCGGGGCAGATGCAGCAAGTTGTCGCCTTGACGCATAATCGCAGCGCCACCAGTAGGCATTTCAAACACCTGCTCCTTGGGGCTAGTCCAAGTGATAGCGTACTTCTCTTCAACTAGCGCCTTGGTCAGCAAGCCGCCTGTGCTGCCGCCGAAGATTGGGGGTTGTCCAGTGAGTTGTTCGGCCATAGATATATCCAAAGGATTTTTAGGGCATCCTATCATCGAGACTGCACGCTGTTCTCGAAATTGTAAGGAAAATTAACAGTTTTTTGGCGATCGATCTTTTCTGATAATTGATAATTAGTAATTAATAATTGATAATTGGTAATTTTCACCAAAGTTAGAAAACAGAATTATCAAACACGAATCCCGAAAAAAATAATCTAACAAAACGCAATGCTTCGGGTGCCCTACAAGCACCCGAAGCATCGCACATTCCCCCAATTCCCCCCACACACACATCGCACAATTTACCGCAGCCTAAGTCAAGAACCAATTCGGGTCATAGCCGCGCGGAATTTGACTCAAAGCAGCCCAAGTTTGTCGATCGACAATCCCGTTGACCTCAATCCCAAAGCTTTTTTGAAATGCGCGAACAGCCCGATCCGTCAAAGTAGAAAATTGGCCGTCAATGGAGTCGCCATAGTGCTTGGAAATCGTCAGAACTTCCTGAACAGTAGCGACTGCTTCCCCAGAACTGCCGAATTTGAGTACCGGCATATTAACAGGAGCTTCAGTATAAAGCGCCTGCCAAGTCAGCGGCCCGACAATGCCGTCCGGCGACAAGAAAACCCGAAACTGAAACAGTTTTACAGCAAATTCAACTGATGAGTTAAAAATTCCTTTCGCAGGCTGCCGGTAAACCAGCAACTTGGTTAGCAGTTGTTCGAGTTCCAATACCGCTTGACCTTGAGAACCTAATTGCAGTTGTGGCTTGTCGGCCATAGGTTGAGTAGATTTCATCTGGCTTGTAGGTGTCATAATCGATTGTCCTAAATTCTCAGTTGAAATATTCTTGTTGCAAAAATCGTTTTCCGGGCAAAAAATTTTTAGATAATTAGGTGGAAATAAATCTCACGCAGCTAGCGCGCCTGCGTGAAACTGCTTTCCTCTCGGGCGTATATCCTCAGCTTTACTCAACTTTTGCAATTTGGTCTGATACACAAGTGTTGAATCTTGTTAGAAAATTTTACGTCGTGTCCTCGGAATGCCCGTATCTTGGCTATATTCCAATAGCTATGGCTTTGAGGCGATCGCGATCGTTGCCATTGCTTTTTCAGTTTTGCCTTTTTTTATATTAAGTTTTGCGTTTTTATATATTAAGTTTTGCGTTTTTATATTAAGTTTTGCCTTTTTTTTATATTAAAAGTTTTAAACCTTAGTATACTGAATTTTCAAAATAACGTAATGAATTACCTTAACTTAGAATATCACGTCTTTGTGACTGAAAACTGTGCCTAAAGGAATAAAATCTCCAAAAATCCACTTTATTTCAGGGCTGCCTCGTTCTGGTTCTACCTTACTCGGAGCCTTACTCCGACAAAACCCCCGGTTTCACGCCAGTATGTCTAGCCCTGTCGGGAGTCTGGTGAGTCGAATGCTGGAAGCGATGAGCGAAGACAATGAGTTTTCCGTTTTTATCACCCCTGAGCAAAAACGGGCATTGACCTTAGCGATATTCTCAACGTTCTACGAGTCGCAAGCAGATAAAGAAGTCATCTTTGATACGAATCGATTGTGGTGTAGCAAGTTGTCTTTAATTCAAGAGCTATTTCCCACCTCAAAAGTAATTTGCTGCGTGCGGAATGTGGCTTGGATTATGGACAGCATCGAACGGCTGGTGAGAAAAAATTCCTTTGATGTTTCCCGCTTATTTAATAATCCCACCGAACGCGCCACTGTTTACACCCGGACTGAAACCTTAAGTCAGGGGAGTAGGTTAGTAGGATTTGCTTACAACGCCCTCAAGGAGGCTTTTTATAGCGAATACAGTTCGCAGTTATTGCTAGTCGATTACGACTTGCTCGCACAAAAGCCGGATAAGGTTTTGGATTTAATTTATCAATTTCTGGAGGAAGAACGGTTCAATCATGATTTTGAAAATGTCCAATATGATGCACCAGAATTTGATAGCAAACTCAACCTGAAAGGGCTGCATACAGTCCGTTCCAAAGTCGAATTGCGATCGCGCCAAACGATTTTACCGCCAGATTTATTTACCCAGTTTAATCAGTTGTCTTTTTGGACAAATCCTAGCAATAGTTTGGCGAATTTGATTGTTCCCCAGCCCATAGAAGCAACGGTTAAATCTTAGTTTCCCTTGTTAAGGGACAAAAGTTTCACTCACTCAAACAACACAACAGGAAAAAAATCAAATGACAAACTTCACCGTTAACCAAACTACTGATGACGGCACTGGCTTAACCTCAGGCACTCTCAGTTATGCAATTCTGCAAGCCAACCAACTAGCAGGAAATGACACCATTACCATCAATAACGATGTGCGTGTCACTGGGGTAGTAAAGACGCTAGTGAACAGCAACATTACGATTGTGGGCAATAACCACAGCATCAGCGGTGATGCTAATAACAACGGCATCAACGACAGTGGCGACGTGCGCCCCTTGTTCATCCTGTCGGGAACTGTTGGCATTTCTGACCTGACCATCACCAACGGACGGGCTAAAGGCGGAGATAGTGGACAAGGCGCTGGCGGTGCCGGACTAGGGGGCGGTTTGTTTATCTATAATGGCAATGTTTCTTTGAACCATGTCGCTTTTAGTAATAACGCAGCACAAGGCGGCAGTAGCGGTGTCACTGGACTGGGTCGCGGCGGCGGCGGACTGTTTGGCAATGGTGGCGGCGGCGGCGGCGGCGGACTGTTTGCCGATAGCACTAACAACAATGGTGGTTATGGAGGCAATGGCAACTACGGTGGCAGCAGCAACGGCGGCTTCGGCGGTGGCGGACAGTATTTCAGCTATAGTAACGGCACTGGTGGCTTCGGTGGAGGAGGAGGTGGTGGTGTCTATGGCGGCAAGGGTTTTAGTGGCGGCTTCGGCGGTGGTGGTGGCTACGGCTTCTATGGTGGAGGGAAGGGGGGTTATGGCGGCGGCGGCAGCTACGCACAGGGCGGCTTCGGCGGCGGCTACGGCGGCCAATTTAGCGGTGGCGGCGGTGCTGGACTGGGGGGTGGTATCTTTGTCCGCAGTGGTTCTTTAAACCTCAATAACACAAGCTTTACCAACAACACGGCTACAGGCGGCACAGGGAATCAGAATGGTCAAGGTTTAGGTGGGGGGATTTTTATCATGCAGTCCACCACCAACACCAACGGCAACAACCAGGGAATGCCGACTGTCCTTGGCACTGTCAATTTTGTGGGTTCATCTACCTTCAGCGGCAACAGTGCAGCGAACGATGCGGGGACTCTGACTAATAACGATGATGTTTACGGCACACAAATACCTCCCAGCAACCAACCCCCCGTAGCTAACCCCGACAGTGCTACCACTACCAAAAATACTGCCGTGACCATCTCGGCAAGTACCCTGTTAGCTAACGATACGGATCCGGACAACAACCCGCTGAGCATCACTGGTGTCAGCAATGCTACCAACGGTACTGCTGTCCTGAATAATAACGGCACACCTGGCAACACGGCAGATGACTTTATTGTCTTTACCCCAACTACTGGATTCAGTGGTAATGCCAGCTTTAACTACACCCTCAGCGATGGTAGCCTCACCAACATTGGTAATGTCACCGTTACCGTGGGGACTAACCTTTCTGGTGGTAACGGCGACGACTTGCTCAACGGCACAGCAGGCAATGATAGCCTCTCTGGCGGCAACGGCCAAGACACCCTCAATGGCAGTGCCGGCAATGATACCCTCAATGGCGGTAACGGCGCAGATAACCTGACAGGCGGTACTGGTAACGACATCTTAACGGGTGGCAATGGTCCTGATACTTTCATCTTCGCCGCCCTAGACGGCACTGATACGATTACCGACTTTAAGGATGGAGTCGATTACATTGGTCTGTCCGGCGGTTTAACCTTTGGTCAACTGTCCTTCTCTGGCAGCAACATCATTATTACCAGCACCAATAAAATCATGGCAACGCTGACGGGTATTAATACCACTACCCTCACATCTGCTGATTTCTTAACGGTCTAGGATTATAGGCTTTTTGGGTGATTGGTGATGCGATCGCATTTGAGAACAAAAAAATGCGATCGCATTTTCGCCCATAAAGCCTATTTAATCAAACGCGCTGAAAACAACAGGAATCATATCAATTCCGGTTGCACTCCTTATGATATAGAGGACACGGCACTGCCGTCTCGAAAGCTGTGGGTAATATTAATTCCGATGCTTGAAGATATCGGAATTAATCTAACAAATTTTCCCCCAATCCGCTGATATTTATCTCAAGTTCAGTGACAGATAAGCTATCAAAGTTGTCTAAATTTTGCTCTCAATTCCGTTTTGATTTTTGGTAATTATCCTGTCTAATTTTAGGTGCATCTTTAGGGATTTCCCGCATCAACTCTATTTCCCAATGTACTCAGAACTGGATATTCTGACGCTTGGAAGCTTTCCTAAAAATTGACAATCTTGGGTAAGTTTGATATCATCGAGCTAAACAGTGGGAATAGTAAAGTGAAATTCACTTCCTCGGTCTTTTCCTGGGGAATCTACCCAAATTTTACCGCCCCAGCCGGCAACAATCTGTTTGCAAATTGCCAATCCCAAACCGGTACCCCCGGTGCTGCGGCGCAGCGCTCCTTCTTCTTGATAAAATCGATCGAACACTACTTTCAAACTATTCGCCTCTATTCCCCTCCCCGTATCGGCTACGAGCACTTCCACCATCCGAGAACCGTTGCATTTCGCTCTTATGGTCACGCTTCCCTGGGCTGTAGTGAATTTGCAAGCGTTGTCTAGCAGTTTGGAGAGTACCTCCACCAACCACTCGCCGTCAGCTTGCACTAGAGGCAATTCTGCGGACACTTCGGCGATAATTTGCGGTAACTGTCGATCCAACGCGCGCGATCGCACGCTGCTGAGGGCCAAATCAACGCATTCTTGCAGCGTCAGCGATTCTACATTCCATTGAACTCGCCCGCTTTCTAAGTGAGAAAGAGTTAAGAAATCCTGCACGAGTTTCCGCATTCTATCGGCATCGCTGAGGGCAGTTTCTAACATGATTTGCCGCAATTCTGCGGGCATATCTGGTTCTGAATTCAAACTTTCCAAACATACTTGAATCGTAGAAAGCGGAGTGCGGAGTTCGTGGCCGGTGATGGCAATTAGATTGCTGCGGGTGCGGTCTAATGCTTCTAATTGTTGGTTGAGTTCTTCTAAGTGAGCGTAGGTTTCGGCTTGAATTAAGGCTGCTCCGAGTTGGGTGGCGATCGCCTCTACGAGAGCAATTTCGTCTTCTTCCCAAGGCGAAGCAGATCGGCACTGGTGCATTTCCACCATGCCCAAAACCCGCCCCTGATAAAGCACCGGCATCATTAACCAAGAGACAATTTGCCAATTGTTGACAATTTCGCCTAGGGATTTTGTATTGACAATCAGCGGGTGTTGTGCTGTGTCTTGGATGTAAACTCGCTCTTGCCGCGCTACCGCGTCGATCCATATTGGATTTTCCTGCAACAGCCAAGTCTGATTTAGCACAGAAGTAGTGCCGGCACGCAAAAACTCGCGATCGATTTTGACCGCCACATCTGCGGCTTTGCAGCGATAAATTAAACAGCGGCTTGCTGACAAAGCAGTTCCCAGTTCTTGCACTGCGACTTCGACAATTTCTTGCGGGTTGAGAGACTGCCGCATTGCCGTTGTAATTAGGTTGATCAGGCGTTCTTTGCGTTCCTGGGCGGCGATCGCGCTGTATGCTTTCAGCAGTTTGTGCTGGCCTGATTGCAAGTAGGTGACTAAGCGTTCGGTAAAAGCGTCGCTCAATTTGGGATTGGGAATTTTTGAGCTTTTTGGCGCACTTTTCTTGGGTTTTGCGGCTTTGTCAGTTGCGGATTTCCGCGTTTTTTTGGGTGTTTTGCCCAGATTGTAAGTTGTGCGCGCTCGATCGATCTTTTCGGCCAATTCCGGGCGATATTTAAGAATTTTATCTAGCAACAATTCGGCAGCTTTGCAGCTTACCTCGCGATCGAACGTCCAAATTCCTTCAAATCTGCGAGCTTGATCCATCAACAGCGGCCCGCGATCGTCCTGGTTGTCGATCGGCACAATTTTTTCTTGACAAATCAGACAAGTTGAGTAGTTTTGCCCCAGCACCACTAAGTGCCACTCTTTACTCAATGCGTCTTCCGGTGCAAACGCCACATTTTCGTGACATTCCGAGGAATTTTTAAACTCTGTTTCCGGTGCAGCCAGCACGTATACCTGAGAAGATCGATCGGCAATGCGCCGGTAGCGGTGAGCTTCTTGGCGGTAGAAGCGTTCTCGCTGAAAGCTGGCAATCACTAGGGGTTCGTCGTCGGAACCCGCCAAAACCAAGTCTTCCATCGCGTGAGACAGCGCTGTCATGGAAGATTTGAAATAAATTTGTGCCCGCAGTTGGGGCAAAGCTTGCAGAAGTTCTGCGAGTAGCGAAATTGGGACGATCATCTAGCCTTAGACGTGCATTTTTGCCGATGACAAAACGGGAGCGATCGACAATAAGTTGAGATCGATCCCTTTTTAGTATCTCTCAAAACTCACTACTAATTCGCTGTTAGCAAGAAACTAACGGCCAATTATTTTTTAGGGGGCGATCGCCCCTGAGTATAAATGCTGTGGCTGTGGTTGTAAGCTGGCGCGCATCTAAGTTTAACCATCCTGTTTCTTACAACAATCAGTGGGGCGGGTACTTTCCGAGGCCGCCCCTAAAATTAAATTTAAATGCCGCAACAGCTTATCAGGCTAGTTCGCCCCCTTCGTCCCTGCCACCGGGAGATGATTTGTAGAGAGCATCTAATTGTTCGCGGGCGTCTTGCACTGTCAGCGAACGCATCACTAACAGCGGTTCATTGACAACATTTCCGTATTCGTCTAACAGTTCTGGATGGGGTACGGCTTGAGAGCGGGGATAGGATGCGTAGCGATTGTTTGCCCTGAATTGTTGGGGGCGCTGGGACTCCATACCTACCGTGACTAGACTGCGGATCAAGTTACCGACTGCCAGAAAGGCAAGAACGGTAAAAGCTAAAATATAAAGCAGGTGCAACATTATTTTCTCCTCCGGGCTAAACAGCCACACAGCAATTTACAAAAGTGTTTCAGCAAGTAATAACTTATTAACTGGAAATCTGTTTGAGCGAGTTCAAGTGGGCCGCGACATTTCCTCTTGTTTGGGATGTGACTGCGGGTTTAACTTGAACGGGCTGCTTTATTTTCCAGGGGGAGCTGACTGCAATGAGCGAAAGCGCGCCGATACTTGCCAGCATTCGGCGAGCAGTCTGTGCCACGGCATCAGTGCTGCGGTTTCGATTGCAACTTGACCTCCGGTTGCTTGAAATAGAGCTTTAGCAGCGCCTACTTCTTGCTGAGCCTGTTTGACTCGCGCCAGCAAGTCGGATTGAGCTTCGCCGCTCAGAAAATGAATTTCCTCAGTTTCTAAGAGGGTGGTCGAGCGATCGAACCAGTAATTAAAATCCTCTAACAGCGGTTCCAGTAACGCTTTGAGCAATTCTGATTCGGGCACGTTGGAATTAAGCATGGATTAAAATTGAGTTATTTATTTATTGTAACCTTAAACGTCCTTTACAATTTGTAACATATTTTTTTTAACAAAAATTCAATAATTTTACAAAAATTAGCAGGTGGGCGTGCATAAATTTAACAGTGTCAGCAGCGATTTTTGAGTCAAATCCCCAATTAGGCCCATATCGGCTCATACAGCGCGTGTATAGCTGAAGGCTCTGTTATACAGAAAACAACAAAAGCAACAGTTTCAAAATTAAGAAAGTCCACAGGTATCAACAACCAGGTCAAACGCACTACCTCTCTGCTGTCTGACTCTGGAGGCCGCCGCTCCCCCCGGCGCCCCCCGATCCCTTGGGGGGAACCGGAAATGACGATCGACAGTCCCCCTTGGTTCGGGGGAGTAGGGGGTATGCGAGGGGGATCGGGCAAGAGGCTAAAAGCGAGATTTTTGAAGTATTCTAGTCTGAAGTTGACACCAATAGCCCCAGCCGGAAGTCGGCGCTTGCCGCCCCAATCTGAGTAAGATAGAAGCAACTGCAACTTGCATTAATTGCTAATTCAGCCGATGTCTAGCTCAGAATCCATGAACGCTCCAGAACAGTCCGTTAAGATTGAGTTGCCCCGCACGAGCGAGTCCGAACAACTAAAAAAAATTCGCCACACCGCCTCCCACGTTATGGCGATGGCGGTGCAGAAGTTATTTCCCAAGGTCCAAGTAACGATCGGCCCTTGGATAGAAAATGGTTTCTATTACGATTTTGACAGCCCCGAACCTTTTACCGAAAAGGATCTCAAGGCAATTAAAAAAGAAATGATCAAAATCATCAACCGCAAATTGCCTGTAATTCGGGAAGAAGTCAGCCGCGAGGAAGCGGAACGCAGAATTAAGGAGATAAACGAACCTTACAAATTAGAAATTTTGGCAGGTTTGATTGAACCGATTACTCTTTACCATTTGGGTGACGAATGGTGGGATTTGTGCGCCGGGCCTCACTTGGATAATACCAGTGAAATCAATGGAAGGGCGATCGAGCTAGAGAGTCTCGCCGGCGCGTACTGGCGCGGCGACGAAACCAAAGCTCAGTTACAGCGCATTTACGGCACAGCTTGGGAAACTCCCGAACAGTTGGAAGCCTACAAACACCGCAAAGAAGAAGCCTTAAGGCGCGATCACCGCAAACTTGGCAAAGAATTAGGCTTATTTATTTTTGCCGATCCGGTGGGTCCCGGTTTGCCTTTGTGGACGCCCAAAGGCACTATTTTGAGAAGTATTTTAGAAGATTTCTTGAAACAAGAACAAATCAAGCGCGGCTATTTGCAAGTTGTGACACCGCACATTGCCAGAGTTGATTTGTTCAAAATTTCTGGACATTGGCAGAAATACAAAGAAGATATGTTCCCGCTGATGGCAGAGGATGAGGAAGCGGCAGCAAACGAACAGGGTTTTGTCATGAAACCCATGAACTGCCCTTTTCACATTCAAATTTACAAAAGCGAACTGCGTTCCTATCGGGAATTGCCCATGCGCTTAGCAGAATTCGGCACAGTTTACCGCTACGAACAATCGGGAGAATTGGGCGGTTTAACGCGGGTGCGCGGCTTCACGGTGGATGATTCCCACTTGTTTGTCACGCCGGAACAGTTGGATGCTGAATTCTTGAGTGTGGTGGATTTGATTCTGTCAGTATTCAAGAGCCTGCAACTGAAAAACTTTAAGGCGCGTTTGAGTTTCCGCGATCCGGAAAATTTAGAGAAATACATCGGTTCCGATGAAGCTTGGGAAAAGGCGCAAGGTGCCATCCGCCGCGCGGTGGAAACTTTGGGCATGAATTATTTTGAGGGAATTGGCGAAGCGGCTTTTTACGGCCCGAAACTCGATTTCATTTTCCAAGATGTGTTGGATAGAGAATGGCAATTAGGAACTGTTCAGGTAGATTACAATTTGCCAGAACGTTTTGATTTGCAATACGTTGCTGAAGACGGCACTCGCCAGCGTCCGGTGATGATTCATCGCGCTCCTTTCGGTTCTTTGGAGCGTTTAATTGGGATTTTGATCGAACAGTATGCGGGGGATTTCCCGATATGGTTAGCGCCGGTTCAGGTGCGGTTGTTGCCTGTCAGCGGAGATTTCTTGCCGTTTGCTAAGGAAGTTGCGGCGAAGATGAAGGCGCTCAATATTCGCGCTGAAGCTGATGAGAGTAGCGAACGTTTGGGTAAGTTGATTCGCAATGCTGAGAAGGATAAAATTCCGGTGATGAGTGTTGTGGGTGCGAAGGAGGTTGAGTCTAATAGTTTGAATATTCGGACTCGGGCTTCTGGAGAGTTGGGAGAGATTTCGGTTGATGAAGTTATTGGGAGGTTGCAGGGGGCTATTAGTAGTTATGGCGATTTTTAAGCGAAATATTGTATCTGCTTGAACAGTAACAATAAAATAGGTTCGCAGCATCGGACTTCAGTCCTTCTTTATTACAAACTTTTAAGAAGGACTGAAGTCCGAACGATCAAACCGCGATCGAGACGCCCGTTTCACAGAATTCAGAAACCGGGTTTCTCGCCTCCACCTGCGCCAGCCCTGAAACAGTCTGAACTTTTGAGATTTTTGATAAGATGTAATAAACGGGAAGTAAGATTATGCCTAATCCATTTCCGGGGATGAATCCCTATTTAGAAAGTCCTGACTTTTGGCCCCAAGTACATCACTTGCTAATTAGTAGCATTTTTGAATCATTAGTGCCGCAGTTGCTGCCAAAATATATCGTCGATATTGAAAAAAGAGTTTATGAGATTAGCGGGGAAAATTCCCTATTAGTGGGGATTCCTGATGTCACCGTGCAGCCCTCTCCAATTCAAACAAACCCTACTTCTTCTAATATCGCAGTTGCCGCACCACCTGTGACAGCTTTGAAAGTAAGACTGCCAGTACCTGTCGAATTGAGGGAAGCCTATCTAGAGGTGCGAGATACAGAAACTAGGGAAGTTGTGACAGTGATTGAAGTGCTGTCACCCGCCAACAAGCGTCCTGGGAAAGGGCGAGAAATGTATGAAGAAAAGCGAGAAAAGGTGTTTGGTAGTCGGACTCATATGGTAGAGATTGACTTGCTGCGAAGTTACCAACCTCTACCAGTTTTTGGTAATGAGATTGAGGGAAGTTATCGAATTTTGGTAAGTCGGACAAATCAAAAGCCTTTGGCAGATTTGTACCTTTTCAATTTACCCAATATGATTCCTCAATTTCCTTTGCCTTTGCGCCCAGGCGATGCGGAACCAATTGTAGATTTACAAGCGTTATTAAATGGGGTTTACGATCGCGCAGCCTATGATTTTAGAATCGACTATACCCTCGAACCCGTGCCGCCGCTTGCCGAACCGGATGCTGTTTGGGCTGATGCTTGGTTGCGGGAGACAGGGTTAAGGGGTTGATAGGGTGGAAATTTTCAACAATATATTGCTATGCCTAATCCATTTCCGGGGCTGAATCCCTATTTAGAAAGTCCTGACTTTTGGCGGGCCGTTCACAATCGCTCGATCGTGGCGATCGCAGATGCTACGGTTCTGTACTTACCGTTGATGGTAACTTTGGCTCCAAAACTGAAGACTTCGTTAAGCGATTCCACGCAGCTTGCAGCCTAAGGGTTAATGGGATAGTTGGCTCAGAGACGTGGCTCGCTCTAGAACAAGTTAAATCTCATACCGGAAAAACTCACCCTACTTTACGCAGTGGCGATCGAGGCGATGAGGTCAAATATCTACCAGTGCGCCTCAATGGGTACTATGGAGATCGACTTGTTGTTAATGGCTGCTTTGGCTCCAAAACTGAAGCCCTGGTGCGGCAATTCCCAGCCGATCGCAAGCTAACGGTTGATGGGAACGTCGGGTAAAATACTTGGAGTTTCCTAGAGCAACCTAACTATGATGTTTAACATTTTAGCGTTTTATTAGCAGTAATACCTGGGAGTGAAAAAGAGGTCTAAGAATTAGATATAATCTGGGTTGCCGCCCGTATACCCTGTTTATAAAATCGATGTTTGTTTGTTGGAGTTAAATTCATTAACTATTGCACAAATTCAGCATATTATCCCTTGATAATTGACCGGCGGCGCTTAGTTTGTCGTTGTTTTTAATGTCGATATCTAGAAACGGCCACTAGCAGTAGCGAATGCAGCTAGTGAATAGTTGATAGTGAATAGTTGATTTTGAATGCGATCGCCCGCCATACGCTCCAAAGCGGGCAGGATGCCCATCTCATAAGAAAATTCACTTTTTTATGGGTGGAACAGGCAGGATGTCTGTTTGTATGTGAGAATTATCCAACCAGCAACAGCAAACTCAACCCTAGCCGGAGCGAGACGATCGACCTAAAACAAGCGTCCCGCTTCCAAGTACAATCATGAGTTGTGATAGATTTGGTTTCTTGCAGGCTAAAGTGAAAAATCGGCTATAACCAGCCTGTGGTGGAACAGCCGTCGGGCCTGTGGTCGGCCGAGTCAATCTAAAATCTCAAATCCAAAACCTAAAATCGACTGATTTCGGACAAATGATTGAAGTAGAACACTTAAGCAAAACTTACGGTTCGACCGCAGCGATCGCGGACGTGTCTTTTTCGGTCGAATCAGGAGAAATTCTCGGGTTTTTGGGGCCCAACGGCGCCGGCAAAACCACAACCATGCGGATTTTGTCGGGATATTTGCCCGCATCCAGCGGTACAGCCCGCATCGCGGGCCTGGATGTTCACGAAAACTCGATGGGAGTCAGACAGCGCATCGGTTATCTGCCGGAAAACCCGCCGCTTTATCCAGAAATGACTGTGGAAGGGTTTCTGTTTTTTGTGGCGCGGATTAAGCAAGTACCTGCGGGCGATCGCGCGCGACGAGTTACTTCCGCGCTCGAACGCTGCGGCCTGGTTGAAAAACGCAAAGTTTTAATCCGCAAACTTTCCAAAGGATTCAAGCAGCGAGTTGGTATTGCGCAGGCGATCGTCCACGACCCGCCGGTGATTATCTTAGACGAACCAACCGTCGGCCTCGACCCACGACAAATCATCGAAGTCCGCAATCTCATCAAAAGCCTCGGCGGCCAGCACACAATCATCCTTTCCACCCACATTTTGCCGGAAGTCAGCATGACTTGCAACCGCGTCACCATCATCAATCGCGGTAAAATCGTTGCTGCGGGTAGTCCCGAAAATTTGATGGGAGAGTTTGCCGCCGGAGAGGGTTACGAAGTCGAAGTAGAAGGCGAGGCGGATTTGCTCAACAGTCTGCTTCTGCCTTCTTTGGAAAATTTGCCGGGAGTTCGATCGGTCGAATTGATTCCCAGCCAGCAATTTTTAGCCAGTCGCTACCGCCTGCGGGCCTTGTGCGAATCTGACATAGAACCGGGAAGAGAAATCGCCGCAGCTATTATCGCCTCTGGATTCGGACTCTGCGAAATGCGCCGCAATCGGGCTAGTCTGGAAGATGTGTTTTTACGGCTGACAGCGGCCCAAAAAAAACCGGAAGAAAATCTTGTGGTTCACAGCGAACCGGAGGTCGATCGAAATCTGCTCCAAGCGGCAGAAGTTCAAGATTCGATCGCGGATGCTCATCAATCGGAATCACAATCGATAATCGCGGATGCTCATCAATCGGAAGCGCCACCGAGTGTGGAAAATCTGCCACTTTCAGATAGGCAAGAGTCGATCGAGCATTCTCCACCAGACTCAGAACCAATCGTAGAAACTGTAGAGTCGATCGAGTATTCTCCACCAGACTCAGAACCAATCGTAGAAACTGTAGAGTCGATCGAGCATTACGAACCAGAATCGGAATTAGTTGTAGAAACTGTAGAGTCGATCGAGTATTCTCCACCAGACTCAGAACCAGTCGTAGAAACTGTAGAGTCGATCGAGTATTCTCATTCAGAATCAGAACCAGTTGTAGAAACTGTAGAGTTGATCGAGTATTCTCATTCATCATCGGAACCAGTCGTAGAAACTGTAGAGTCGATCTATGACTCAGAACCAGAATCAGAACCAGTTGTAGAAATCGCAGAGTCGATCGAGCATTACGAACCAGAATCAGAACCAGTTGTAGAAATCGCAGAGTCGATCGAGCATTACGAACCAGAATCAGAACTACTTGCAGAAACACCAGAGACAATCAGCGATATAGAACCAGAAATGCAACCAGTTGCAGAATTTCTGCAAATTGTCGAAAGACAAGAGTCGATCGAGCATTCCCCACCAGAATCAGAACCAGTTGCAGAAATCCTAGAGTCGATCGAGCATTCAGGGCCAGAAGCCGAACCTGTTGTCGAAACCGTAGAGTCGATGGAGTATCACGAACCGGAACCGATTGTCCAAAATCTGCCAGTTGTCGAAACCGTAGAGTCGATCGAGTATCGTGAACCGGAACCGATTGTCGAAAATCTGCTCGTTGTCGAAACCGTAGAGTCGATCGAGTATCGTGAACTCGAACCGGTTGTCGAAAATCTGCCAGTTGCAGAAACCGTAGAGTCGATCGAGTATCGTGAACTCGAACCGATTGTCGAAAATCTGCCAGTTGCAGAAACCGTAGAGTCGATGGAGCATTCAGGGCCAGAATCAGAACCAGTTGTCGAAACCGTAGAGTCGATCGAACATCCTGGGCCAGAAGCGGTTGTCGAAAAGCTGCCAGTTGTCGAAACCGTAGAGTCTATCGAGTATCGTGAACCGGAACCGATTGTCGAAAATCTGCCAGTTGTCGAAACCGTAGAGTCGATCGAGCATCCTCAACCGGAACCGGTTGTCGAAAAGCTGCCAGTTGTCGAAACCGTAGAGTCGCTCGAGTATTCAGGGCCAGAATCAGAACCTGTTGTCGAAACCGTAGAGTCGATCGAGCATTCAGGGCCAGAATCAGAACCAGTTGTCGAAACCGTAGAGTCGATCGAGCATCCTCAACCTAAACCGGAACCTGTTGTAAAAAATCGGCAACTCAAGAAAAAGCAACAACCGAGTAGCGATGCTAAACCAGAACAGCCACCTGCTACCAGAAAGCGACTAATAGAAAGAAAGCAACCCGATAGCAACGACAGCCAAAAACCACCAGCAGGCGACTCATAATGAACCAATTACCCATTCCCAATTCCTAAATGTTAGTAATGATTAGTAATATTGTCGCCATTTACCGCAAAGAACTGCAAAGCTATTTTGCATCACCATTAGCATATGCCATCGCCGCCGTCTTTTGGCTGATCACCGGCTACTTTTTAATCGCCATTCTCTTCGGCCCAGAAGGATTGATTGCCCAAATCGCCCAGCGAGACCAAGCGGGAATTACCGAACCTCCCATCGATGTAGCCTACGAATTTCTGCAACTCTTCCTGCGAATCATGGGTTCCCTTTCACTGTTCGTATTGCCAGCACTCTCAATGGGACTTTACGCAGAAGAACGCAAACGCGGCACCTTAGAACTTTTAGCCACATCGCCCTTAACAAACTGGGCAGTTGCTACCGGCAAACTCCTCGGCGTTTTAACATTTTATACCACAATGTTGCTGCCCCTGCTCTTCTGCGAGGATCTCGCCCTCAGTTCCTCAACCCCACCCGTACCCCCCGGCGTCCTCATCCTAGGACACGGCGGCCTAATCTTACTAGCAGCCGGAGTATTGTCCCTCGGAATGTTCATTTCCTCCCTCACAGACAGCACAATTTTATCAGCCATCCTCACCTTCGCTCTAGTATTATTTCTGTGGGTAATCGATGCAGCCGCAGTCAGTATCGGCGGCCCCTTCGGAGCAGCCTTAGGCCAACTGTCGTTATTAACACATTACACCAATCTTGTCAAGGGAGTTTTTGATACCAGCAGTTTAATTATGTTTGCCAGTTACATCATTTTAGGAGTATTTCTCACCGCCCAATCCATCGACGCTTTGCGATATCAGCGTTCTTAGCGAAGGGTTCGGGAGAGGGAGAGGGGGAGAGGGAGGAGAGGGGAAGGGGGAAACTCAAGGAGGGGCAACCAATTACCAATTACCAATTCCCAATTCCCAATCACCAATTACCAATTCCCAATTCCCAATTCCCAATTCCCAATTCCCAATTCCCAATTACCAATTTCCAATTCCCAATTCCCAATTCCCAATTAAAGTGAGTCATTCTAAAAAGTACCTCAAACAATGAGATTTATCAATCCAAAAATCGACTTTGCGTTCAAAAAAATATTCGGTTCCAGCGACAACAAAGACATCCTGATGAATTTTTTAAACGCCATCCTTTATGAAGCACAGCCGGTCATCGAAGACTTAGAAATAATCGACTCCCCACCAGGAAATAAAACTTTCGGAGTCCAAGACACACACCTAGATGTCAAAGCCACAATAAACGGCGGCCGAATCGCCCTCATTGAAATCCAACTCCTCAACGTGCCATCCTTCGAGAAAAGAGTTTTGTACAACGCTGCCAAAACCTACAGCCTGCAATTAACAGGAGAAGAACGCTACGAAAGACTGAAAACAGTAATTTCATTGAAAATTGCCGACTTTGAAATGTTTGAAAATCAACCAGAATTTATGACGAGGTTTGTTTTCAAAGAAAAAGAGCAACAGTTTGATAGTCCAGATACTGAAATAGAATTAGTATTTGTCGAACTGCCCAAATTTAGCAAAGAATTAGCACAATTAGAAACAACCGCCGACCAATGGATTTACTTTCTCCAAAACACCAGCACTCTGGAGACAGTACCAGAAACACTGAGTGCAGTTCCCGAAATACACAAAGCTTTGAGAATTGCCAGCGAGGACAACTTCACTCAGGAAGAATTAAATGAATTGCAGAACCAAGAACTGTGGATTCAAGACCAGCAGATTGCCATAGATTTAGCAAGAGACCAGGTGACAAAAACCGCTCAACTCTCGTTAATATTGCGTCAACTCGTGCGGCGTTTAGGCACAATAGAACCGGAAACTGAAAACAGCATCCGTCAATTAGGCTTACAGGAATTAGAAGAATTAGGAGATGCCGTGCTGGATTTCAACAGTTTGTCAGATTTAACAGAATGGTTGCGGGCTAATGCGATATAGAATAACATTCTCTAACCGGAATTTTCTCACCCAATATTTACATTATGAAAATTAGCAAAAAAAATTGGAAATACGTTTTTTTGCTGGGCCCCCTCCTCACCGCAGCGGGGGTAACAGCAGCACTTGTATCCGGAGTATGGGAACCCCTGACAGTCGGTTTAGTTATTGCCGGAATAGTGACGATCGCACTTTGGCTGCTATATTTGACTAACGAACAAGGCTTTTGGGGGCGGCGTTCCACTCAAGCGAGCACCAACGCCCTGATTGCTACCCTCGCCGTCTTTGTGATTCTCGGGGTGATTAACTTCATAGCATTTCGCTATCCCCTCCGCATAGACTTAACCGAAAGCCAACAATTTACCCTCGCCCCCCAGACTCAACAAATCCTGCGAAACCTGCAACAAACAGTCAAAGTTTGGGTGTTTGACCCCATCCAAAATCCCCAAATTAAAGAATTGCTGCAAAGCTACAAACGCGAGGGAGGCGAAAAGTTCCAATACGAGTTTGTTGACCCGCAGGCCCAACCGGGAAAAATCCGGGAATTTAGCATTACCAGCATCGGAGAAGTTTACTTGCAATCCGGTGACAAAAAACAGGTACTGCAAAAAGGCGGCACTGCTTTTGGTAGCGACCCGAATCAAGGTCTTTCAGAGATAAAACTTACCAACGGCTTAGAAGAAATTCTCAGCACTCGTACTCCTACAGTTTACTTTTTGCAAGGGAAAGGAGCACGCCCGCTGAAAGAAGGTCAAGGCGGAATTCAGCAAGCTGAAAAAGCTCTGAAAGATAAATACTATAACGCTCAAACGCTGAATTTGACCGAACGCAAAGAAGTTCCAGAAGATGCAGATGCTTTAATCGTTCCTGGGTTGGAAAAACCGTTTTCCGATGCAGAAATTAAAGCACTAAAAGCTTATCTCGATCGCGGCGGCAGTTTATTGTTAATGGTAGACCCGGCAATTAATACCGGATTGGACAAATTGCTGCAAGAATGGGGCGTAAAACTAGACTCCCGTTTGGCTATCGATGCTTCGGGTACCGGTCAAAGATTTGGCCTGGGCCCCACTGTTCCCACAGTCAGGCGTTACGGCGAACATCCGATTACTCAAAGTTTTGACACCCGCATTTCTTTCTTTCCGTTTGCGCGTGCTCTCTCAACTTCGCCAGTAGAAGGGATAGAGGAAAAACCGCTGCTTTGGACGAGTCAGGAAAGTTGGGCGGAAAGCGATTTGACAACTAAGAAATTGGAGTTCGATCCGAAGACCGATCGACAAGGCCCGCTATTATTAGGTGTAGCTTTGGTGCGATCGGCTTCTGACAGCACTCCCTTAAATCCCTCACCCTCACCAACACCCGTCACGCCTTCACCCCAAGCATCGCCGACAACTTCGCCATCACCAACAACTTCGCCATCTCCAACAACTTCGCCATCGCCGACAACTTCGCCATCGCCGACAACTTCGCCGACAACTTCGCCATCGCCGACAACTTCGCCATCTCCAACAACTTCGCCATCTCCAACAACTTCGCCATCGCCGACAACTTCGCCATCGCCGACAACTTCGCCCACACCATCGCCGAAAACTTCGCCATCGCCGAAAACTTCGCCATCACCAACAACTTCGCCATCTCCAACAACTTCGCCATCACCAACAACTTCGCCATCTCCAACAACTTCGCCATCTCCAACAACTTCGCCGACAGCTTCCCCCATCAGCTATTCGGTGATTGTCTCCCAAGAAGCTACGCCTCCAGCAGTACCGACAATTTCGCCAATACCCACAGCATCTCCCACAGCATCTGGCGAAAGTTCGCCCATACCAACACCCACAACATCTCCCGCAGCATCTGGCGAAAGTTCGGTAACACCAACACCCGCAGCCTCTCCCGCGCCAACATCCACAGCATCTCCCACAGCATCTCCCAGTCCAACAGCAACTCCTTCTGTGCTTTCAACTCCTAGAAAAACATCGCGTATGGTAGTAATTGGCACATCTCAATTTGTGACTAACGGTTGGTTTGACCAACAACTCAATAGCGACGTGTTTCTCAACTCGGTCAGTTGGTTGAGTAAACCAGACCAGCAAAGCTTTTCTATCAGTCCAAAAAAAGCTACCAACCGCCGCATAAATATGACGGTCGTCCAAGTAGGATTGCTGATTTTAGCGTGGCTAATTTGGCCTTTACTCGGATTGGTAATTGGCGGCACTATCTGGTGGAAGAGAAGATAAGTTCGGCAACGGATTGTGAACCGGATTTAACGGAGTTAACGGATTTATTTGCCTCTTTCTTGTTTTTCCACCCATTACCAATTCCCAATTCCTAATTCCTAATTCCTAATCCCTAATTCCTAATTTTCGTAGGGTTCGTCAGGGGGGAAATTCTTAGTCGGTGTCAAAAGTTTCATCCCTGACACACCCTACAATCACTGCTAACTTTACAAATGACTAATGACCAATGACCAATGACCAATGACCAATGACCAATGACCAATGACCAATGACCAATGACCAATGACCAATG
>NZ_JAUBVK010000036.1:0-74561 GCF_036705795.1 Microcoleus sp. ARI1-B5 | reverse complement strand
CTCTATCTAGGCGACTATGCCAAAGCGATCGAGTATTCACAGCAATATTTAACCATCGCCCGCTCCATTAAAAACCGTCTAGGGGAAGGTACGGCACTGGGCTATTTGGGAGCCGCTTACCGCTCTGTTGGCGACTATGCCAAAGCGATCGAGTATTCACAGCAATATTTAACCATCGCCCGCTCCATTAAAAACCCCGAGGGGGAAGGTACGGCACTGGGCTATTTGGGAGGTGCTTACCTCTATCTAGGCGACTATGCCAAAGCGATCGAGTATTCACAGCAATATTTAACCATCGCCCGCTCCATTAAAAACCGCGAGGGGGAAGGTAGGGCGCTCACCAACCTTGGATTGGCCTTCTTGAAAGCTGGCAACCCAACAGAAGCTGAAAAAATGCTGCTCAATGGGATTCAAGTTTGGGAATCAATGCGTCAACTGCTCGGCTCCAACGATGTGAATCAAGTCTCCATCTTTGAAGGACAAGCTTACACTTATCGCACTTTACAACAAGTCCGAGTGGCTCAGAAGAACCCGATCGCCGCCTTAGAAATTGCCGAACGGGGACGTGCCCGTGCCTTTGTCGATCTACTCACACAGCGCTTATCGTCAGGTTCTAGCAATCCGGCGATCGCCTCTTCTCCAAACTCTGACGAGATTCGCCAAATCGCCAAAGCACAGAACGCGACTTTGGTGCAGTATTCCATCATCTACGATACTTTCGAGATCCAGGGCAAACAAGTAGGACGGGAATCCGCGCTCTACATCTGGGTGATTCAACCCACGGGCGAAATTACCTTTCGTGAGGTAGACCTCAAACCCCTCTGGCAAAAGCACAACCGCTCCCTAGCCAACTTGATCGTGGGCAATCAAGAATTCCTGGCTGTTCGCAGTCGCAGCACTGGTTTCGTCAACCCCCAAATCGACTTGCCGACGCTGCATCAACTGCTGATCGATCCCATTGCCAACCTCCTACCTAAAGATCCTAATGCCCATGTCATTTTCATTCCTCAAGGTTCCCTGTTCCAAGCGCCCTTCGGGGCCCTGCAAGATGCCAACGGCACTTACTTAATCGAAAAACACACCATTCTCACTGCCCCCTCGATTCAAGTTTTGGCATTAACCAGGCAACAACGACAGAAATTAGCACAGAAGCAATCTCACAGTGGCAGGGCTCTAGTATTGGGCAATCCCACGATGCCGAATGTGCCTTCCTATCCCGGAGCGCCTCAACAAGTCTTACCGCGACTCCCCGGAGCCGAAACGGAAGCCAGATCGATCGCCCGTCTGCTGAACACTCAACCCATCATCGGTGCACAAGGGACAAAAGCTGCGATCGTTCAAAAAATGTCCCAGGCATCGATTATTCATCTGGCAACACATGGATTGCTGGATGATTCCTGGGGATTGGGAAGTGCGATCGCGCTAGCTCCCTCTGGCACCGACAACGGTTGGCTAACCGCAGCAGAAATTCTAGATATGAAACTCCAAGCAAACTTAGTCGTACTGAGTGCCTGCAATACTGGAGAAGGCAAAATTACTGGGGATGGGGTGACAGGCTTATCGCGCGCTTTGATTTCGGCGGGAGTGCCGAGTGTGATTGTTTCTTTATGGTCTGTTCCCGATGCGCCGACATCCGAATTGATGAAGGAATTTTACCAAAACTTGCAACACAATCCCGATAAAGCCCAGGCATTGCGGCAAGCAATGTTAAGCACGATGAAAACTCATCAAGAGCCGCGAAATTGGGCGGCATTTACTTTAATTGGGGAGGCAGAGTAATCGGAGCAGCCCTGTCAAGGTGGTGAAAAAGAGCCTCAAACACTACACCTCACCTCACACCTCACACCTCACACCTCACACCTTGACAGGGCTGGCACTCCGCATCCTACATATTACGTGGATAAGTCCCGATCCGTTGCACTTTCCCGCAATCAACATTGCACCCATCTCTTCATGACATCTGCGGGTAGAACGAATGAATTTTCCATCTGGTTTGCCTAAGATTTAGATCGAGAAGAACTCGAATTATAAATCAGCAACACCCAGAACTTATCAAATTAGTTATCTGCTTGCTAAAAGTTGCTGTTCGTTGCATATCTTTGTGAGGCAAAACTAATGAAACCACAAAAATCTATCCTAATAAACAAAGCAAAATCTTTTTCTACAGTCATTGGAATTTCACTCTTAAGCGTGCCAATACTGTCTAATATTACCAATGCCCAATCCCAATTGCCTGCCCTTCAAACCGGATTGCAATTTCAAGAATCTGAAGAATTCAATGTCGGTGCGATTACTACTTTATTAGTTACCACAACTTACTCAGTAAACTCAGGCAAGTGTATTGGTCAGTTCTACGTCCCTAATTCGGAGACTGGCAGTCGTACCTACGAACAGCAAGTCTTCGGGAAAGCAGCCTTCATTTCACACACTACGCTACCCGCTCCAGGTTTGCGCGTTATTATCCGAAATGTCACCTCTGGTATTGACAAAAACCCTTATCCTTATACCGATCGCGAATACGATAAATCTCGAATTTCCGAAGGGTTTAAAGTGTATTTTGATATCGAACACAGGGGTAGTTATTTAGCTGTAAAACCTGGCAATAATGACTTCTCATATGAAATAAGACGCGGTAATACCATCATTGAATCTGGTACTTTTACCGCCAGAATTGACCGCAGAACTCAAAGCATAACACGCAACGATAATCTCAGTGGGAACATTATTCGCGCCATTGATAATGATATGTGTCAAACGCAGCCTCCTTACAGGTTCAATGACTTCCCAATGCAGCCTCCTTACAACCGGAATGACTTCCCAATGCAGCGCCCTTACAGGTGGAATGACTTCCCAATCCAGCCCCCTTACAGGTGGAATGACTTCCCAATGCGACGCCCTTACAGGTTGAATGACTTCCCCATGCAGCGCCCTTACAACAAAGCAAAGTAAACAGAAAGCGGAAAGGTCAGCGTCTTTAGACGTGAGATGTAAGCCACACAAGGACGATCGATTTGCCACAGGCAAATCGATCGTCCTTGTTCAGTCTACTCTACATATTCACCTACTTTGCACTTTCCCGCAATCTATTTTGCACCTCATACTTCATCAACTCTGTGGGTAGAACGAATGATTTTTCCATCTGGGTTGCTTAAGATTTAAGTCAAGTGTTAAGAGGATTTTTTTATGGCTTTACAACCCGATCCGTCAGAAGTTCGACGCTTAATTGGCGACAATACATCCGAATTTGTTACTTTGTCGATCGCAGATGCAACTAATTTTCCTGTGGGAGTTTGGATGCTTGCAGGTAACGATACAGTCAATGGCTCAACAGCTAATGATTTGGTTTATGGCAATGAAGGAGAAGATCTGCTCCGCGACAATTTAGGCAACGATTTTTTATTAGGAGGAAAAGGTAAAGACTTCCTGGCTGGAGGAGAGGGAAATGACTCTCTCAGTGGCGGTCAAGATGCAGATGTTCTGAGTGGTAGTGCAGGAAACGATATTCTATTTGGTGGTAGAGGCAATGATGTGTTATTCAGTGGTGACGGAAACGACACTCTGGTGGGAGGTTTGGGTCGAGACATTTTAGGAAGTTTCGATAATAGTAATACTTCCATCAAAATCGGGGGCAGTAACTTGTACGTCCTCCAAGCAGAACCTGGAGTTACGGATGTCAATAATGCCGATGCTATTGGACCTTTCAGAGTTGGTCTCGATCGAATTGGATTGGCAGGCGGTTTGACTGCTAGCGATGTAGACTTGCAATACGTGACAAACGTAGCAATTTTATTGGACTTCGATGTACCAGAAGTTTTAAAAGATTTTGCCCCTCCAGGTGCATTAGATAGTCGATTTGTGCAGAGTCAAGGAACCCTAATTAAAGTTAGAAATTCCGGCGACATAGTAGGCTTTGTGGAAAATGTAAGAGTCGCAGATATTCAAGGTAGTATTATCTCGGTTCAGGGATTTTAATCACTTTTTACAGCTTCGTAACGAAGAATAAATTCCTCATAAATGGCTCCTGAAAACTTCATTTTTTGTCTGCTCTAGCGGTAGTTCCGATTGTTCTAATTTGCATTCCACTCGAATTGACAGCAATGTCTTGAGAGCGATCGCTCTCAAGACATTGCGACACGTTCCTTATATCTGGGTTTTTAACTTATGTTAGACATCACAACCAATCCTAACGATCGCCTTTATTTCAATCAACAGCCAAACGATCTCGCCCAATCAACATTTCCGGCTAACAGCGACTTGCTCAACGGATCGATCGGTCCATTGAATGCTTCTGGTTATAGTGCTGAATCTAGCTTGACTAATCCCGTAGTATCCAGCATCGACCAACAGACACAGATCGCAGATTTTATTGTAGGTGATGCAGGCGAGGGCCTCAGTGTCTCTGCGGGCGATCGAGTTACTGGCGATGTCGCCGATTCTCAACTCAAACCGCAGTCACAATCGGCGAATGCAAACGCAGATCCGCTAACCGGAACTATTTCTGCTTCTCAATTGAATTTCTCCGATCTGGGTAACTCTATTGCGACAGCTCGTAATGTTGTTGGCGTTCAGAACGGTAGCATCAACTTAACTGATTTTGTGGGCATAGGCGATGCCGATGATTTCTACCGATTCGATATCAACACTAAGAGCAATTTTAACCTGCGTCTCGACGGTTTGAGCGCGGATGCTGACGTAGAGCTAATTCAAGATAGAAACCGCAACGGTGTAGTTGATTTGGATGAATATGTTGACTTCTCTGCTAATTTTGGCGCAGTCCCCGATGCGATTAATGTACCCAATTTGGCTCCTGGAACCTACTATGTCCGAGTCTCTAGCTACTCAGACTCTACCAATTACAACCTAAATCTTTCTGCAACCGCTGTTCCTGTAGTGCCAGATATTACGACACCTAACGGTGTTTATAATACTAACTACGGCTACGGTTTGGTGAATGCAAATGCAGCAGTTTCTCACACCTTGAACCGCTCAAGTCTTTTCCCTGCTATTCCCGATCGGGGCAGGACTAATTGGGCGCTATATCTCATAAATGCACCGGAAGTTTGGAATCAAAACATTACAGGAAATGGCATTGTTGTAGCTGTCGTGGATAGTGGTGTTGACTACACCCATCCTGACTTGGATGGCAATATTTGGCGGAACCCTGGTGAAATTGCCGGAAATGGCATAGATGACGATCGCAACGGATTTATTGATGATATTCGAGGTTGGGATTTTGTGGTTAACGACAACGACCCAATGGATGATGATTTAGACGGTCACGGCACTCACGTAGCAGGTTCGATCGCGGCGGAACGAAATAATTTTGGCATCACAGGAGTTGCGCCCAATGCTAAGATTATGCCTGTCAGAGTGTTGCCAGCCTCTGGTAGCGGCTCGGTGAGTAATATTGCTGCTGGAATCCGCTATGCTGCTGATAATGGAGCAAATGTAATTAACCTCAGCTTGGGAAATGAGTTTGTCCCTTCCAACGTAGTAAATAACGCAATTCAGTATGCAAATAATAAAGGCTCTGTTGTGGTTATGGCAGCCGGAAACGCGGGTGATATCCAACCAGCTTATCCAGCTCGTAATGCCGATCGCTTGGGAATTGCCGTGGGCAGCATTGATGTAACAGGCACAATGGCTGACGACTCTAACCGTGCGGGTTCGAGACCTTTAGATTACTTAGTTGCTCCGGGAGTAGAGATTTTTTCTACCTTTCCTGATGACGACTATAAAGTTGGAAGTGGCACGTCTATGGCAGCGCCACAAGTAGCTGGTGTAGCGGCTTTAGTGTTGAATGCTAATCCGACTTTAACACCAGCTCAAGTTGAGTACATTTTGACGACAACAGCTAATCGAAATGGGTTGACAGGATAGATATAATATAGTGTCCGATCGAGTGACCGCGATAAGAAAGGTTTGTAGTAAGGACTTCAGTCCTTCTTGGTTGAGGACTAAAATCCTCACTACAAACTGTTTTTATAGATAAGTGGAAAAATACATAAGTAGGGCTTGCTGAATAAGCGGGTTTATTTACGCCTACCTACTTAAGAGATCGCTCCTAATGCCTTTAATGTTGCCTTTTGAGCTTCCGTTAATCCAGTCACTCCAGTGATATTCATACCTTCGTAGAGGCGTTGAGGTCGCAGAACTTGCAAGCAATTCCCCGATTCTACATCCCAAAGACGGATAGTTTCATCTAAGCTGCAACTTGCCAGCATTTGCTGCTGGATACCGCCCTCTGTTTTGCACGGAGAACTCAAAGCAACACAAGTGACAAAATTTGTATGCCCTTCCAAAACCTTCAAACAATTTCCAGTTAATACATCCCAAATGCGGATGGTGCGATCGCTACTGCCACTTATCAATCGATGTCCTTTGGCATCAAACACCATAGATTCAACCTGCCCCTGATGACCTTGCAAAGTTCGCAAACACTCCCCGGATTCGGAATCCCACAACCGAATGGTTCGATCGTCACCGCAACTAGACAACAGATGCCCTTGAGGATGAAACGCCACGGCCCAAATGCGTCCGATATGGGCTTCCCTTGTCATGAGACAATTTCCAGTATCGATGTCCCACCAGCGGATGCAGCCATCGTTGTGACCGCTCGCCAGCACATTCGATCGGGGATGGAAGTCCAGGGAATGAACAGGAGCGATCGCCTCGATCGCCTGCACGCACTCTCCGCGAAAGTTCCAAAGCTTGATTGTGCGATCCGAGCTACCCGTCCCTACCAATTGTCCGTTAGCATTAATGCTCAACCCGTGCGTCCAAGTATTGTGGGCTGCGATCGCCCCCAACAACTTTCCCGTTGAGCCATCCCAGTATCGAACTTCACCTCCCGTCGAGCAAGTTACAAAAACCGTGCCTTGCGGGTGAAAGCGCACATTCCAAGGCTGACCTTTGTGGCTGCTGCCCAACAAACCGATATAAGTACCTTTAGCTGCATCCCACAGGCAAATCTGACGATCCAATCCCACACTAATCAAACGCTCGGCTTGCGGGTGGAACGCGATCGAACGAAAAGCCTGATTGCTTCCCTGCCAAGTCCTCGCGCATTCGACCGCTGTCAGATTCCAAACTCTGACAGCAAATTCATCCCCACCGCTAAAGAGTTGTTGACCGTTAGCACTGATGGCAACAGAAAAAATCCCGCCCTCATGTCCCTGCAAGGTTTTCAGGCATTGCCCGGTAGCGGCATTCCAGAGACGAATGGTAGAGTCGAGGCTGGCAGTAATGATGGTTGCTCCGTCAGGCGTGTAGAGCGCCCAGCAGACTGCAGCGGTGTGTAGCGCCAGAGTATGCAAACACTCTCCCGTTTGCACGTTCCACTGCTTGGCACTGCCGTCAAAACTGGCGCTCGCAAGTCGCGAACCATCGGGATGAAAATTCGCTTTCCAAACAAATCCACTATGCCCTATTAGTGTGTTGAGGCAATTTCCAGTAGCGACATCCCAAAGCTTGATAGTTGTGTCATAACTACTGCTAGCCAAAAGTGTTCCATTCCCATTGAAGGTGACATCCCGTACCTGAGCAGTGTGTCCCGTTAAGATTTTGAGACAATCTCCAGTGCGGGCATCATCCAGTTGGATGGTGGCATTTTCCAGGGCGATCGCCAGCATTTCACCATGAGGATGGTATTCAAGTCCCCAAACGATGCTGGGTAACTCCCACTGTCTCAGGAAATTGCCCGTGGCTGCATCCCACCATTTAACGGTGCGATCGAAGCCTCCGGTTAGCAGCATGGTGCTATCGGGGCTAAAGCCCAAACCAGTGACATAGCAGGAATGGGCAGCAATGGTGTGCAACCGTTTGCCAGTGGTAGCTTGCCACAGATACAAAGTGCCAGAGTGATCGACAGCAGCAACCTTCGTACCGTCAGGGCTCAGAGCAAGAACTAACAGGCTGCTCAGGGGTTCGGCAAAGGTGGAGTCTTTCAGCGTCGCTTGCGTGAGGTTGACGCGATGCAAAGGCACATTTTGCAAATCGGCTTGTCGGATCGCGAGTCCTGAAAGATCGGTTCCTGTTAGATCTGCCTGCAAATGACACAGGAGATTGATTAGGTTGCCCGCTGCATAGCCCGGATGCCCCTGCTGGTGCCGCAACTGCAGCAGCGACTGCTGAAGGTACTGCACCATTGCCGTCTGGCTCGGAAAATGGGGCATTAAGCGATCTGCCAGCGGTTCGATTAACACCCGTCTTTGGCTGTTGCGAATGTAGTCTTTGGCAGTGGCTTTCAGTAGCGCGTGGGTAGCCAGCAATTGCAAGGGGGGATGAAGAATTTCGGCGATCGCAGCCTCGAAGATTTTTTCTGTGACGTACTCCATCACTACGGGTTGTTGGGTGTAGTGGTTGTCTTGTTTTTCGATCGACGATCTAAAACTCAACGCCTCCAGTGCCTCTAGCAATCGACTTTTGGAAACCGCAGGCACAATATCCTGTTGCAACTGAGCAATGCTTGTCCGATCGCGGTTAATCGCCAGCCAATACATGATGCTTTGCTCTAAAGGAGACAGCCGATCGAATTGCCAATCCAACAACCGCCGAATGCCGTTAAAAATAAACGTATTTTCCTGTAAGAAGGTATTAATTTCGCCATCGAATAGCTCTTGAATTGAAGTCGCTACAATTTTGAGAGCAAGGGGACTGTTACCGTAGCGATCGCCGAGATGCTGTTTCTCTTGTGCCGAACCCACCAAGCCTTTGCCCTGCACGATCGCCCGTGCTGCTTCTGGGGAACCTTCTAGCCTCCGCGATCGTACTGCCAGTTCCACTCCCTCCAGGGCCGCTACTTCCACCGGTTTTTCCCGGCTGGTGAGGATTGCACAGCTTTGATGCCCCACTTCGCCCAGCAATCTCAATAGTTCGCCATAATCCTCAAAGCCGAGACGGAATCGTCCCACTTGTTTGGCATCCAGCAGGGTTTCCAGGTTATCGAGAATTACCAGACAGCGCGACTGCCGCAAGCATTGCAGCAGTTTGCCGGGGTCGGCTTTCGTCTCCTGCTGGTGCGACAGAAATGATACCAAATCCGCCAGCAGGGTTTCGAGGGGAGGCGCGTTGCGCAGCGTTCGCCACACAACAAATTCAAAATGTTCTTGAATCTGCTGGGCCAGTTTTACTGACAGTGCGGTTTTGCCAATGCCACCCATCCCTAACAGGGCAACTAACCGACAGCGATCGCGCACTATCCACTGGGTTAGCCTGTCTAATTCTTGAGTGCGTCCGTGAAAAATGGAGACATCGATCGCTTCTCCCCAATCACAAAGAGTGGCTGGTGTTTGGGCAAGGCTAGCTTGATGGCAAGCAAGAACAGGAGCATCCTTTGGTTTTTCTATGTCTTGTCCCTGTTGTTGGGCAATTATTTGTCCGGCCGCAAGGCGTTCTACACAAGCACGAAAGCTTTTCTTCGTTACAGATTCGCCAAAGGCAGTTGATAAACGTTGCCATAACTGGGGTGCAAAGGTACGGCTGAGGTAGCTGGCAGAGTAGTTAGTTGTCTGTGCGATCGCTTCGTAGGTTTGTCCCAACCACGCACCTCTGAGCAGCGCAATTTCCATAGCAGTCAGAGGATTGCCCGTGCGATTTTTCACCAGTCGATCGACCCATTCAAGTCCCTGTTCCAGCTCCATGCTCTATCGATAAAAGTATTAATTGTTACAAAAATTACCGATCGTAACTATATTTCCTCTGAAGCTTACCAAATAATTTACGAATTTCATCTATTGACAGGAGACGGATTTTGTGAATTGCAATTCGGTTAAATTTTTTGGACTCCAACCGACTGCCAGCAATTGGCTCAAACTCCCTGAATTTAAACAGTTTGGCTGTGGCGGATACCCTGCACGAACTTTATCTGTGGAAAATCGATCGGTAACGCGAAGTTTATCTATCGACATCAAAGCCTGAATTCGAGATGCTTGTACGCATGATGCAAACAACACCTTGCCTGAGATTGAGAATAAATCGAATTAGCGATCGGCAACGCCAAAAAATTATCGCATCCTATCGTGTAGGCGCGATCGACCGCAATAAGATTAGTTCGTAGTGTGGAATGCGAGTCCGCAAAATGCAGCGGACTCGCATTCCACACTACAAACCTTTTTTGTTATGGTAATTGACCGGACACGATATTAGTTATCTGCTTGCTAAAACTTGCCAATAATTGCAAATATTTGTGAGGTATCATCGATGAAAGCACAAACATCAATTCTACCACAAAACAAAGCAAGATTTGTTTTTACAGTCATGGGGATTTCGCTGTTAAGCGTGCCAATACTGCCCCATATTACCAACGCGCAATCCCCACCGCCAGCCTTGCAAACCGGATTGCAATTTGAACGATCTGAGGAATTCAATGTCGGTGCAATTACTACTTTATCAGTCAGTGAAACTTACCAAGTAGACTCAGGCAAGTGTGTCGGTCAGTTCTACTTCTCTAATTGGCAGACTCACTCCCGTACCTACGAAGAGCCAATTTTAGGGAAAGCAGCCTTTATTTCCCAAACTACGCTACCCGCTCCAGGGTTGCGAGTTATTATCCGAAATGTCACTCCAGGGATTGACAAAAACCCTTATCCTTATACCGATCGCGAATACGACACAGCCCCTGTTTCGGAAGGATTTAAAGTGTCTTTTGACATCCAACACAGGAATAGATATTTAGCAGTCCAACCTGGAAACAACGAATTTTCCTATGAGATAAAACGCGGCAATACCATCATTGAATCTGGTACTTTTACCGCGAGAATCGATCGCAGAAATCAAAGCATAATACGCATGGAACCTTCCAGTTGGAACATTGGTTCAATTAGCAACGATCGGTGCCAACAGCAGAAACCTGACACGCTGAATAATAACCTAATGCAGCAACCTGACAGGCTCAACGACAACTTAAGGGATTTCTTGAGGAATCTCGGGCGCTAATTAAATAAGTTCAAAGTAAATGAATCGACAGCAACCATAACGTTTTTTCAAACTTATCCTTCAGATAGTGTCCGATCGATTGCCAACGGTAAAAACAGTTTTTAGTAAGGACTTTAGTCCTTCTCCCGAGGACTTCAGTCCTCACTACAAACCTTTTTTATTGCGGTCGAACGACCGGACACGATATCGGATTCATCTCCCTAAATATCGCTTAAAAAAGTTTGGCATTTTTATTGCCTCCTTTGATAATACTAAATCCGGGTTACTCACCCCTTTGATAAGTCGCAAAAGTGCGTCGCTCGTTTAATCTCGGTCATAAGCGAAAGTTGTTCGTGGCTCCGCACCCTACGAGCTCGGTCATAAAGGGGATACGATACCCGGATTTGGTATAAGAGGGGATTAGGGATTTTCTACTTTGAAACAAAGTCCAATTTCGTGTTTAGTTTTCCTGAATAAACTTTGTAATTTTGAGCAATTTCCATGAGCAATGATTTTGCAAATATCAACTTGCCTGCTTTCCTCGATCGCAACAATTTGTTTGGCAGCAACAACATGACAAGTTCGATCGATCTCCCCAACAATTTGAGCGCTCTGATGCCAGGATTGAACTATGTCAAAGATATCGCAAACAATCTAGGCTTCGGTGGCAATTTTATTGATGGATTCGGCGGTGATGACATTCTGCGGGGTACTGCCGACAGCGATACAGTCTGGGGCAATGATGGCAACGATACGCTGTGGGGCGATGCGGGGCAAGATGTCTTAATTGGCGGGACAGGAAGCGATATATTTGTGCTGCAACCGCAGCAAGGAACTGACATTCTGACCGACTTCAATCTTAGCGAGCGCGATCGACTCGGTTTGGGCCCAGGGTTAACCCTTGATGAATTAATCGTTTACCAAGGCACGGGGGACAATAGCGACAGCACATTGATTGGCACTAAGACTGGGGACTTGCTGGCAATTGTGAAAAACACCCGTACCAGCGCGATCGACTACTCAGCTTTCCTATCTTTGAGGGATGGAGGATCGGTGGTGGGGCAGGGAGATTGGGCAATGCGATCGGATATTGCTAGAGAGCAGTTTAGAGTAGACGGCACGGGCGTTAAAATCGGGGTTATATCTGATAGTTTCAACCGTTTGGATGGAGCCGCCGCAGATATTAAAAGTGGCGACTTGCCTGCAAATGTCAAGGTGTTAGCAGAAAATACGAACAATAACTTTTCACCTGCCGATGAAGGCAGAGCTTTGCTGCAAGTTATTCACGATATTGCTCCAGGAGCCGATTTGTTATTTCATACCGGTGCAGCTGCAGGTGAGTTTAACAGCGCTCTAGAATTCTTCAAAGCAAATCAAAGGGTTGTGGCTGATGGCATTCGCTCTCTGGCAGCACAAGGAGCGCAAATCATTGTAGATGATGTGGGTTTGCTATCTGAACCGATGTTCCAGGATGGCATCATTGCCCAAGCGATCGAAGAAGTAGTCAAAAAAGGAGTTGTCTACTTTACTTCGGCAGGTAATAAAGCTCGCGCTAGCTATCAAAGTGCTTTCAACTCGGCTGGTTTCTTGGCTGGTGTTGGAGAATTTCATGACTTCGATCCGGGGATTGGAGTCGATATCTATCAAAGCATCACGCTACACAAAGGTGATTCCTTCACCATCTCATTCCAATGGGACTCACCGATGGGTCGATCGACTAACGACCTCGATATTTACTTGGTTGACAGTACAAAACAAAAAGTATTGGCTCGCAGTACGCTATCAAATGTGGGAGGAGATCCGATCGAGGATCTGACATTTCGCAATGATGGTTCCTTTGGCTCCGATTTATTCAATCTTACTATTGCTAAGCAATCGGGTGCTGCTCCCGGTTTGATGAAGTATGTAGCGGGCTTTTCTGCTACCTTCAAAATCAATAATTACAACACCAATAGTTCAACAGCATACGGAAATGCAAATGCCAGAGGAGTTGCAGCAATCGGAGCCGCCTCTTACTTGCTCACCCCTGAATACGGTGTAAATCCTGCTATATTGGAATACTTTTCTTCGGCTGGGGGTACTCCTATGTTGTTTAATGAAACGGGCGATCGTCTATCTCAACCTGAGTTGCGCCCGCAGCCGAGTTTCGTCGCTCCCAACAATACCAATACGACGTTCTTTGGCAACGATATTCTGGAAGATGCTGATAGTTTCCCCAATTTTGCAGGTACATCTGCAGCGGTTCCTCATGCGGCGGCAGTTGCGGCTTTGATGCTGCAAGAAAATCCCTACTTAAGCCCTGCGGACATTAATAGAGTGCTAGCGCAAACGGCTTTGGATATGGACGATCCAAACACGCCCGGTTTTGATGTTGGATTTGACTTTGCCAGTGGATATGGTTTGATTCAAGCCGATCGGGCGATCGCTAAAATTGTTGTCTAATTCAGATTAGAGTCCCCATCCCTGCCGCGAGATCGGGGAGACAGAGTAAGCTTCTATGAAGGACGATCGCCTGTGGCAGATTGAGCCGATCGCACGACGGCAGAAAGAGCGATCGGGCTAATTCTCTAAATTCCAACTCTAGAATCCTATGCTGTATTCCCCATTTAAGCGACTCAAATCAACCCACTCTAGGCTCACTTCTGTTTTCCTAGCTTCCATTTCCCTGTTCCTGCTTGCCACTATCCCCCTATTAACTACTCCTGACTCTTTCTTCCCAGCGATCGCTCAAACTACCGATGCTCGTGAAGCAGAGGCCGATCGGCTGTTGCAGCAGGGGCTTCAACAGTATCAGACTAGCCAATTTCAAGCAGGGCTGAATTCGTGGCAACAGGCACTGGAAATTTATCGCGCTCTCAAAAACCGCCTAGGGGAGGGTAGGGCACTGGCCAATGTGGGACTCGCTTACGGCTCTCTGGGCAACTATGCCAAAGCCATTGAGTATGCACAGCAAAGTTTAGCCATCACCCGCTCCATTAAAGACCGCCAAAGTGAAGGGGCAGCACTGGGCAATTTGGGAGGTGCTTACATCAATCTAGGCAACTCGGCCAAAGCCATTGAGTATTTACAGCAACAGTTAGCGATCGCCCGCTCCATTAAAAACCGCCAAAGTGAAGGTGCAGCACTGGGCAATTTGGGAGCAGCTTACTTCTATCTGGGCAACTATGCCAAAGCCATTGAGTATTTACAGCAACAGTTAGCGATCGCCCGCTCCATTAAAGACCGCAATGGGGAAGGTACGGCACTGGGGAATTTGGGAGGTGTTTACCGCTCTCTGGGGAACTATGCCAAAGCCATCGAGTATACACAGCAGAGTTTAGCCATCGCCCGCTCCATTAAAGACCGCCAAACTGAAGGTTTGGCACTGGGCACTTTGGGACTCGCTTACCACTCTCTGGGGAACTATGGCAAAGCCATCGAGTATGCACAGCAGAGTTTAGCCATCGCCCGCTCCATTAAAGACCGCAAGAGGGAGGGTGCAGCACTGGGCAATCTGGGAGGTGCTTACCTCTATCTGAGCAACTATGCCAAAGCCATCGAGTATGCACAGCAGAGTTTAGCCATCGCCCGCTCCATTAAAGACCGCCAAAGTGAAGGTGCAGCACAGGTCACTTTGGGAGGTGCTTACATCAATCTAGGCAACTCGGCCAAAGCCATTGAGTATTCACAGCAGAGTTTAGCCATCGCCCGCTCCATTAAAGACCGCTTTGGGGAGGCTAATGCACTGAGCAATTTGGGAGTCGCTTACCACTCTGGGGGCAACTATGCCAAAGCCATTGAGTATGCACAGCAAAGTTTAGCCATCGCCCGCTCCATTAAAGACCGCTACGGGGAAAGTACAGCACTGGGCAATCTGGGATTTGCTTACCACTCTCTGGGCAACTATACCAAAGGCATTGAGTATGCACAGCAGAAGTTAGCGATCGTCCGCTCCATTAAAGACCGTTTTGGGGAGGCTAATGCACTGAACAATTTGGGAGTCGCTTACCACTCTCTGGGCAACTCGACCAAAGCCATTGAGTATTCACAGCAGACTTTAGCCATCGCCCGCTCCATTAAATACCGCCAGGGGGAGGGTTTGGCGCTCAACAACCTCGGAGTGGCGTTCTTAAAGATTGGCAACCCAACAGAAGCTGAAAAAATGCTCGTGCAGGGGATTCAAGTTTGGGAATCGATGCGGCAAATGCTCGGCTCCAACGATGCCAATAAAGTCTCCATCTTTGAAGGACAAGCTACTACTTATCGGACTTTACAACGAGTCCGAGTGGCTCAGAACAACCCGATCGCCGCTTTAGAAATTTCCGAACGGGGACGCGCTCGTGCCTTTGTCGATCTACTGACACAGCGCTTATCCTCTGGTGATACCAATTCGGTCATCACTGCTCCCAACGAGGATCAAATTCGCCAAATCGCGAAAGTACAAAATGCCACTTTGGTGCAGTATTCCATCATCTATGACAACTTCCAGATTCAGGGCAAACAAGAAACGCAAGAATCCGCGATTTACATTTGGGTGATTCAACCAACAGGTGAAATCACATTCCGCGAGGTAGACCTCAAACCCCTCTGGCAGCAGCACAAAGCCTCTCTAACCAACTTGATCGTGGGCAATCAAGAATTCCTCGCCGTCCGCAGCCGCAGCAGTCTTGGCTCCACCCAACCCCAACCCGACTTACCGTCGCTACATCAACTGCTGATCGATCCTATTGCCAGCCTCCTACCCAAAGACCCTAATGCCCACGTCATTTTCATTCCCCAAGGTTCCCTGTTCCAGGTGCCCTTTGTGGCCCTGCTTGATGCTAACGGCACTTACTTAATCGAAAAACACACCATTCTTACCGCCCCCTCGATTCAAGTTTTGGATTTGACTCGACAACAACGACAGAAGTTAGCACAGAAGCCAGTCAACAGCAGTAACGCTCTAGTCTTGGGCAATCCCGCGATGCCGAGCGTGTCTCTCTCTCTGGGAGAACCCAAACAGCGATTGTCTCCTCTACCTGGAGCCGAAGCCGAAGCGATCGCGATCGCCCCTCTGCTCAACACTCAACCCATCACAGGCGCACAAGGTACAAAAGCTGCGATCGTCCAAAAAATGCCCCAAGCATCGATTATTCACCTGGCAACCCACGGATTGCTCGACGATCTGCGCGGATTGGGAAGTGCGATCGCCCTGGCTCCCTCTGGCGGTGATGATGGTTTATTGACTGCAGAAGAGATTTTCGATATGAAACTGCAAGCAAATTTAGTCGTTTTGAGTGCCTGCAACACTGGAGAAGGCAGAATTACCGGGGATGGAGTGATTGGTTTGTCGCGCGCTTTGATTTCAGCAGGAGTACCGAGTGTGATTGTTTCTTTATGGGCGGTTCCCGATGCGCCGACCGCCGAATTGATGAAAGCATTTTATCAAAACTTGCAAAATAATCCCGACAAAGCACAGGCATTGCGGCAAGCAATGTTAACCACGATGAAAACTCATCAAGAGCCGCGAAATTGGGCGGCATTTACTCTGATTGGGGAGGCCGAGTAAGTTTTTCAGGACTTATATCAAATTCGCTATTCATCGGAATTATTCATCTCTCTCTTGTCTCCCTCTGCGTTCTCTGCGTTCTCTGCGGTTAAATAATTCCGATTGATGCCTATCGCGAAACAGGTGGTACCAAAACTTCTGCTTCCTTCTCGATTTTAGATTCTTCCAAAATCTGTTCTAAAACCGGAGAAGGCATTGGCACTTCCTCAACTACCTGATGCTTTTCCAAAGTTAAGCGAGACTGCGATGAACCCGACAATCTTTTCAACAATTTCGGTGTCGGATCGTACAGCAAATAAATAATGCGATCGCCCGCTTGCCAAATCTGGGTCGCCGACACTACTTGCAAGTATCCCTGCCTTTCCAGCAGCAGCGGCGCCAACTCCCCGGCTTGCACCAAAGCTTGCAAGTGAGCAATCTGAAACTGCAATCCCTCGCTTTTTAACTCGGTTTCCCCCAATTTTACTTCGCTGTCGGTCAAATATTCGTTCCAATCCTTCAGCGACAAATCGGAGACAAAAGCTTGATTGATTTTAGTCTGATTTGCAGGCGTATTTGCTTGCGGATCTTTGGGGAATATTGCCAAAACTCTCGGCGGTGCAAACTCCTCGGCCGCTCGCTGAGCTAACACTAAGTTTACCTCGCCGTTGTTGGTCATTGCCAAAAAAGTTCCCATCGAATCAAGTCCGGCTTCTTCTAAAACGCTGTGGTCGAGAGCACTGCTCAAAAACACCCGCAAACCCTCTCGTTCTGCTTGTTCGCAAGCTTCCGGGTTGGTGTCGATAATTGCTACAGATTCTCCGCGATCTTGAAACAAGCGAGCAATTAATCTGCTCAAAGGATTTGACCCGACAATTGCAGCACCTGTTGCTGATTTTGAGGTGACACCCAAAAGTTGAGCTATCCATCCCGCCGTCAGCCCTTGCACGAAAACTGTCATAATAATTGTCAGGAAAACTAAGGCTTTAATTGAGTCGCCGCCGTTGATTCCGCGCTGGGTGAGCAAAATTGCAAATAAAGATGCGATCGACGCTGAGACAATTCCCCTGGGCGCTACCCAGCAAGCAAACAATTTCTGTCGCCAGTTCAGCCCGCTGTTCCACGTGCAAAGCCACACGTCGATCGGTCGCACTACCCACATTAAAGCTAAAACTGTCCACAAACTTCCCCAACCGAGGGCGACTACACTAGCGAGGGATAAATCGGCCGCCAGCAGCACGAACAGCACGGAAATGGCCAGGACTGTGAGTTGACCTTTAAACCTCCTCAGCAGCCTTTCTTCCGGTACTGCTGCCGCTCTGAGAACGATGCCGGAGAGGACGGTTGCCATCAGCCCGGATTCGCTGCGGAGTTCTTCTGCTAAGCCGAAAAATCCCCACAAACCGGCTAAAACTACTAAGTTTTTCAAGTCTTCTGAGAGAAATTGCGATCGCTTGAGAATGAATCCCAGCAGCCAACCTCCGGCAACTCCGACGACTGCGCCGACGAACAGCCGCACGATTAAGTCTCGGAACAAGACCAATAAATCAGCATTGCCGTTTAAGATAATATTCAGTACCAATACTGCCAGAATTGCCCCGACGGGATCGATTAAAACGCCTTCGGCTTCTAACAAGGCGGCGACTTTTTTGTCAACGGATACTTGTTTGAGCAATGGGCCGATGACTGTCGGGCCTGTGACGACTACTAGAGAAGCATACAGAAATGCGATCGGCCAGGGAAATTCTCCCAACCAGTGTGCGGCCATTCCGCCGCCAATTAGCGTAATTAAAGTGCCGAAAGTAACTAAATTGCGGATGCTGCCGGAAACTTTGCCTAAATCTCGCAATTCCAAATTCAAGCCGCCTTCAAACAAAATTAAGGCTACAGAAAGAGAGACCATAACTTCTAAACCGCTGCCCAACAGATTGGGGTGCAACAGTCCCAAGCAATCCGGGCCTGCTAAAATGCCGAACAGCAGCAAAAATACGATCGCCGGAACTTTCAGATAAGCGGCCAGAACTTGAGCGCCGATACCGCAGGTGACGGTCATGACCATCAACAGGGTGATGTTAAAGGGGATTTCCATAGATACAATTGTTACAGGCTGCCCGCTCAGATTTATAAAGTGCGATCGCGGGTGATTTGAGTACAGGCGCTATATTTGGCGCTGGTACAAGCTCGGCACGGCCCTGGATTTTTGCTAATAAGATTAAAAAACCTTGATATTGGCTATAACTTTATCAGATAATTCTCTTAGCGTCAAAGATGAGAGTAAACTGTAGCGCCTAGATTGTCTGTTATGTTCGAGGGGGAGAAGGGGAGAAGGGGAGAAGGGGAGAGGGGGAGAGGGGGAGAAGGGGAGATTTGATGTGGAGTTAATTCTCAAAGAGACTTGTTGCACTCATTCAGAAACTATCTTGAAATACATCTGCGTTGCATCGTCGGTTGCATCTGCCTAAAATTTGCGGTTGACCTAATTTCAGGACACTTCAACCAAATTCATCTTTAGAATTAATCTCAAATCATTTGGCATTCCGCCACCTGCGCAAAAACTCCGAGAGAATTGCCGGCGAGACTTGTTTTTCCAACCAATCCAAAGCCTGATTTTGGTTTGGTGCAGCCCGATAAAACTTGCAGGCATCTATCAGCCGAATTGGAGAATTTGTAGCATTAGATTGAGAGCGCCACTTTTGCGCAAACTCGGCAATCACAGCGGGCGAAATTTGTTTTTGCAGCCAATCTAAAGCTTGGTCTTGTTCTGCCAAACCGCGATAAAATTTGCCGACATCTATCAATCGCAAATTAGTGTCTTGAGGTACAGCGGTTGTCCGCCACTTTTGAGCAAATTCCCCTAAAACAGAGGTAGAAACTTGACTTTGCAGCCAAATTAAGGCAGTATCTTGGCTGGCGCTAGCTTGATAAGATGAGAATAGCTCAGTCAGCCGCGCGGCTGATACGGGAGCGGGTGTGGGAGCGGGTGTGGGAGCGGGTGTGGGAGTTGGAGGGGGAACAATTACTTTTGGAGGTTTTCTCATCAAAGCGGCCCAGGTTTTCAGGCCTGCGATGCCGTCTGCATTCATACCTTGAGATTTTTGAAACGAGACGAGCGCCGCTGTGGTGGTGGCTCCAAATTTACCGTCCATGGCGCCTTTATAGAAACCTTTACTTCTTAATTGCTTCTGGATGTCTGCAACTTTATAATTTACGGCGCCTTCTCGGACGCTTTCAAAAATATTGCCGTCTACATTGCCCGAGACGCCGGACACGCTGTCGGTGTCGCTGTACTGCCAAAAAGTCCAAGTCTTCCAGCCGCCGGGCACCCAAGGCTCATCAGCACTGGTATAGTGAGCAATCCACAGCGGGTAATCGGCCAAGCGCTGTGTCCCGAGTTTGTCCCAGAATCCGGGGTAGGTGTAGATAATCGGTCGCATCGAGGTGGCTTTTTCGACTGCTTCGAGCCAAATTGTCGCGCGATCGCACAACTCGTCCCCGCTTAAACCGCCTGTAGTTTCCAAATCCAAGACGGCCGGCAAATCCCCCGCTTCGAGTTTGACAGTTTTCAGGAACAAATCTATCTGTCCTCGAACGCTGCTTGCCGGTCGAAAAAAGTGGTAAGCACCGCGTTGAATCCCCGCAGCTTTCATTCCCGCCCAATTGCCGGCGAAAGTTCGGGAAACTAATGTTGCACCTTCCGTCGATTTGACAAATGCGAAGAGAATGCCTCCCTTGGCAACTGCTTGCCAATTGACGTTGGGCTGGTAGTCGGAAACATCTATACCGCGAATGCTCATAGGACGGAGAGTTGACAAAAGCTGGTGAGTGTCTCAAGCAGCGACTATATTAAGGTTACATTAAATTGTAATCCTAAGTCGCTAATTATTTTTTTTTTCGAGGATAGATTGTGCAAGTGAACTTCGATCGCCCCGAGCCCGGCCCGGGTCAAGAGTCTGTTTGGGATTACCCGCGTCCCCCTCGCCTTGAGGAATCGACCAAACACGTACAGATAGTTTTTAATGAAGTGACGATCGCGGATACGCGGCGCGCTCAGCGGGTATTGGAGACAAGTCACCCTCCTGTCTACTATATCTCCCCCGAAGACATCCAAATGGAATATTTGCAAAAAACTTCGCGGAGCTCGTGGTGCGAGTGGAAGGGACAAGCGGGTTATTACACTGTGACGGTAGGGTCGAAGGAAGTTGTAAATGCTGCTTGGTTTTATCCCAATCCCGATCGGGTTTTTGCACCGATTAAAGATTGTGTGGCTTTTTATCCGAGCCTGATGGATGCTTGTTATGTGGACGGCGAATTAGTGCAATCTCAACCAGGGGATTTTTACGGAGGTTGGATTACCAAAGATATTGTCGGCCCGTTTAAGGGAGGAATCGGAACTTGGGGTTGGTGAGATAATTGTGAAATTGCTGTCAGCATAGCTGCTACTCTCTTCTCTCTCTTTTCTTCTCTTCCTCTGCGTCAATATCGTCCTCTGCGGTTCATAAAAAAAGTCTCGTTCACAAACCAGCAGAGGATGGCCGTACTAACGGCAGATAAATTTGCCCGTCGGGAATTGGGAGAGTTGGGTTTGCATTGCGAGCCCTGTTCCAATTTGTTAAGCTCGATTTGAGATTTAAAATTTTGAATTGCGATGTTAGAACGCATAACAGTTATTGAAGGCGATATTACAAAGCAAGAGGTGGATGCGATCGTCAATGCAGCCAACGAAACTCTTTTGGGAGGCGGCGGTGTTGACGGAGCCATTCACCGGGCGGCCGGCCGCGGTTTGTTGGAAGAATGCAGAAAATTGAATGGCTGTGCGACTGGTGAGGCTAAGATTACTGGCGGTTACAGCCTTCCTTGTCGCTGGGTAATTCACACCGTCGGCCCCGTTTGGAAAATTGGCCCCGTCTCGGAAATTGGTACTCGTCGAGAGGATGAGCTGTTAGCTCGATGTTACCGCAACAGTTTGACTTTGGCCCAGCAGTACAAAATCCGCACAATTGCTTTTCCGGCTATCAGTACGGGCCTGTTTTGTTTCCCCATAGACCGGGCAGCCAAAATTGCTGTGTCTGAAGTTAAGCAGTTTCTCGCCAACAATAGCTCGATCGACCAAGTGCTTCTGGTTTGTTTCGGACGATCGGCCTGTGAGTGTTATTTGAATGCCGTCGCCGAAATAGTTTAGATTGTTTAGGTCGATCGAACTCCTGCATTTGGCAGCTTTCATACAACATATTCAAATCGCATACATCTTCAGAATTAAACACCAACAGTAACAGCCAACAGTAAAAAACCGAGTAATAATTCAACAAATCTATAATTAAGTGAGGATGAATCAATGCACTGCAGGCACGGCTGAAGCTAACGCAGCAACTTATCCCTTTAAATAAACAGTGTAGTAAAGAATACAGCCATTCCTAACAAACAAATGTTAATATAAGTTAATAGCTGACACTGGCTTTGTTGCTGCTGTATTGTTCATTCGGATCTGCGCTGTGTCTGTGGAATTTATCGCGCCATATAACTTGCCTGAAAAACCACCCGAAAATTTAACTTTAGAGTCTACTCTTAAAGAGCTGGCTCTATTCAATTTTCAGATTGAAGCTTCATCCCTAGCTAAAGACGTAGCTAAGTTATTTCAAGCTCACCCGCTGCTTCCGGGAGTTATCTTGACCGTCAACGGCGATTTTTTAGGGATGATATCGCGCCGGCGATTTATGGAACGCATGAGCCGCCCTTACGGAGTAGATATATTTGCTTGCAGACCGATTTTGGCTTTGTATCAAATAGCTCAAACCGATATTTTAATTTTACCAGGAGTAGCCTTAATTGTCATGGCAGCTCAGCGAGCAGTGCAGCGGCCGCCGGAACAGCTTTACGAGCCGATAGTCGTGCAGTTAGAACCTCAAGTTTACCGACTTTTGGACGTGCATCAAGTATTGGTAGCTTTATCTCAAATTCACCAACAAGCTACTTGGTATATTAGCGAACTTTACTACAATTTATCTGTGACACAATCTGAGTTGGAAGCAGCTAACTCTCAACTAAAAACAGCTAATTCCGAATTGTATCGCCTTGCTAACTCGGATGGCTTAACTCACGTAGCAAACCGCCGCTGTTTTAACCAATACTTAGAGAAAACATGGCAGGAATTGGGAGAAGAAACAGCAGAACTATCTTTGATTTTATGCGATATTGACTTTTTTAAGAAATACAACGATACTTACGGACATCAGGCGGGAGATGCTTGTTTGCAACAGGTAGCCCAAACTATTGTTGAGGCTGTAAATTACTCAGCAGGCGAAGTTTCAGAGGAAAGGCTGGTAGCTCGCTGGGGAGGCGAAGAATTTGCGGTAATTTTACCTCGAACTTCACCAGAGATGGCTGTCTCGATTGCAGAACAAATTCGAGTCTGGGTGAAAAAACTGGAAATTGAAAATATTAAATCGCCAGTGTCGGCTTGTGTTACACTGAGTTTGGGAGTGGCGACTACGGTGCCGCGCTCGGAAATTTCAAAAAAAGATTTGATTGCAGCAGCAGACCGTTCGCTTTATCAAGCTAAAGACGCAGGGCGTGATCGAGCAATCCTCGGTACTATAAAGTTAGATTAAGTAGATCGGCAACAAAAATTGGTTCGTAGTAAGGACTTTAGTCCTCATCAAAATTTGCCAAGTTAGATTGAGTAGATAAGCAGCAAAAATTGGTTTGTAGTAAGGACTTTAGTCCTCATCAAAATTTGAGGACTAAAGTCCTCACTACGAACAACTTTGATGGGATATGAGATAATTGTGGAGAGAATAGTAAACACTGAGTCCGCTCGCACAATCCACACTTTACATCCAAGCGCGCTCTGCCGTCCAGTGCCTGTCCGAAGATTCATAAATTCTCAACCCCTGCAATCGGGCAGTTTCCAGCATCGTCTCAACTTCATCCAGCGTAAAAGCCGCTTGCAGCGAATCGCCGAACAATTGTTTCTGATGCGAGTTGCAATCTCCCGCATACATCTGAACTAAATTATCCCTCATAGTCTCATCCACAGGCCGGAGTAAATCCCGCAAAAATATTGCTCCGTTCGGTTTTAAGACTCGCTTGACTTCCTGCAAAAACGGCAGCGGGTCGGGCAAATGGTGGATAATGCTGTTAGAAATCACCATGTCAAAACAACTCTCAGGATAAGGCATAGCTTTAGCATCAATTAATTCCAGCTTAATTTGCTGCTGAACTCCGGCCTTTTCGACATTCTCCGCTGCTAATTTCAGCATATTTGCCGACAAATCAATGCAAGTCAGCTCCCAGTCCGGACGCATTTGAGCAATGGCGATCGGGATTCTCGCCGTACCAGTCCCAGCATCTAAGATTTTCCCACACATCGGCCCGAGGGATCTCGCACTTTTAGCAAAAGCAGCATTCACCTCAGTAAAATCCATCGAGTCATACTCGACAGCTTCTTCCCAAGTATCCATAACCTCCGGTTCAAGAACGCGCTGCATAAAATTCGTCTGATTATCGGACATTTCCAGATACGGACTCAGTTTCGCCTGCAAAATCTCGACTAACTCCGGTTCCATATATCTGTAATTATCGGGGATTTGCAGGCAAATAACCTTCTTGCCTTTAAGACTGTCGGGAAATTTGCTGCCAAGTCGATCGCTATGCTTCTTTTCCATCACAAATATGACATCAGCCCAACCAATCAAACCTTCAGTTACTCTAATTCTGGCACCTTTTTCCGTTCCAGCCGATCGCGCGCAGCAGCCGCCAACCTTCTGGCATATTTTCTCTGCCGTTAAACTCCGCCACTTGTTTTGGCTGCAAACAAACAATATCTTGATTTTATCCATTAGTCTAAAAAGCAAAATTCGATCTTATCTGCGTTAATCCGCGTTAATCCGCCTACATCTGCGGTTAAAAATCTTAATCCCATTTTTCCCCGATCGCACCTTCTTTATCACAATAACTGTATTTTGTCAAATTTGCCTAAATTTTGCTTACAATTCTTAACTCATAAAATGCGTATTTTGCATAAAAAGTTGTATGTATTACATTTGCTGAGTTCGTTTATTTAACCAATTTAAAGGGTTTCAGGCTACAAATGCAAAATTAGTCATAATGCCCCTGGAGTATCAGAATCATATAATAGCTCAAACGGCGCAAATACGTCAAATAAATGAGAATAGAATCAATAGTGAAGCATGGTAATTTTGGGGGTTTTCGGGAATTGATTGAACATTTAAAACGAAAATAATTATTATATTGTTTTTGCTTATGAAACCAGATTGAGTTGTCCCGATCGCCCTTTTCCCCTCAAAAATAGTAAGTACGATCGATCGCGCCATCGCATCAACCTAAGTGAAAAAAAGAATGCAACTGTAAGCAAGCTGCAAACCCATACAAAATCAGTCGTTTCCAGTCTAAAATCTAAAATCTCAAATCTAAAATGGTATAGCCTCAAGCTTTAAATCTGCTACAATTAAGTTAAACGAAGTCGTTATGAGTTCAACTAAATAGCTATGACCAACGAAACCGTAGAAAACCTAGTAATTATCGGCTCAGGCCCAGCAGGCTACACCGCCGCGATCTACGCCGGGAGAGCAAACCTGAAACCCGTAGTCTTTGAAGGCTACCAAACCGGAGGCATTCCCGGCGGTCAACTGATGACCACCACAGAAGTAGAAAACTTCCCCGGCTTTCCCGAAGGCATTACCGGGCCGCAACTGATGGATCGGATGAAAGCTCAAGCAGTGCGCTGGGGTGCGGAGTTATACACGGAAGATGTAACTTATGTTGATTTAACAAAGCGTCCGTTTACAGTGCGATCGGAAGACAGAGAAATCAAAACCCACACCATAGTAATCGCTACAGGCGCGACAGCGAAACGACTGGGACTGCCTAGCGAACACGTATTTTGGAGTCACGGCATTTCCGCTTGTGCGATTTGCGACGGCGCCACCCCAATTTTTAAAGGAGTAGATTTAGCTGTGATCGGCGCGGGCGACACCGCAGCAGAAGAATCTATTTATTTGACAAAATACGGCTCTCACGTACATATGCTGGTGCGGCGCGATCGGATGCGCGCCAGCAAAGCCATGCAAGACCGAGTGCTGAGCAATCCCAAAATTACCGTGCACTGGAACACCGAAGCACTCGATATTTTGGGAGAGCCCGGAGGGAAAATGGACGGGGTGAGACTTAGAAACATCGAGACCGGCGCCGAGAGCGATTTGCTGGTGAAAGGTTTGTTTTACGCGATCGGTCACACTCCCAACACTCAACTTTTCCAAGGTCAGCTAGAACTCGACGAAGTAGGCTATATCTCTACCAAACACGGTTCAGTAGAAACCAGCGTCGAGGGAGTTTACGCTGTCGGCGACGTGCAAGACCACGAGTTTCGCCAAGCCATCACCGCAGCAGGTAGTGGCTGCATGGGGGCGATGCTGGCTGAGCGCTGGCTCTCAGTTAACGGTTTAACGCAGGAATTCCGTCAAACTGAGGAATCCGAGTCACCCGCCTCCGCGCCGGAAGCTCCCAAAGTCCGCAAAACCAGCGAGAATTTTGATATCAACGACACGCGCCACGAAGGAGGTTATGCTTTGCGGAAGTTGTTCCACGATAGCGATCGGCTGATTGTGGTCAAATACTCGGCTCCGAGTTGCGGCCCTTGCCACAGTCTCAAACCGATTTTGAGCAAAGTAGTAGATGAGTTCGAGGGCAAAATTCACTATGTGGAAATTGACATCGAAGAAGACCCGGAAATTGCTGAAAATGCTGGCGTGATTGGTACGCCGACGATTCAGTATTTCAAAGACAAAGCTTTGGTGACTGAGCTCAAGGGAGTTAAGCCGAAAAGTCAGTACCGGGAGTTAATTGCCAGCAATTTGTAAGAAGGCAAATTAGCGAAGACTTTTTAACCGCAGATATCAGCGGATGAACGCGGATGAACGCTGATGTAATTTTACCTGCGTGTATCTGCGTTCATCTGCGGTTAAAAAGTCTTCTTATGGTTTTCGGTAAATATTGATATGCTGATGAAAACAAATCTGACGCACCAATTATCAGTTATGGCTCAAAGCCGCCTCCGACTACCGCGATTTCTCAACATTGCCTCACCCTCAAGCCTGTCAATGAAAATGATGTGGGCGGGTTTGGCAATCACTGCCGTGTTTGTATTGGTAGCCGCATTGTCTCCAGCGATGCAAGCTTGGGGATGGCTGCAAAATCCTACCGATGCTTTGATTAATCCGATTCACGAACCGCCGTCGGCGAATTATTGGTTCGGTACCAGCCGCAGCGGCTACGATGTGTTTTCCCGGACGCTGTTTGCTTCGCGGGCGGCTTGGCAAGTCGTGATTTTAGCCACAGCTTTGAGTTTGTTTATCGGCGTGCCGCTGGGTTTGGTTAGCGGTTATTTGGGCGGAAAGCTCGATCGGGTGCTGTTATTTTTAATGGATACAATTTATACGTTGCCGGGGTTGCTGCTGTCTTTGACGCTAGCATTTGTCGTGGGAAAAGGAGTATTGAATGCTGCGATCGCCCTGAGCATTTCCTACATCCCTCAATACTACCGCGTCGTCAGGAATCACACCGCCAGCGTCAAAACCGAATTATTTGTCGAAGCCGCCCGCGCCATGGGTGCAGACACTTGGACAGTGCTGTCGCGCTACCTATTTTTGAACGTCATTGGGAGCGTACCGGTGCTGTTCGCACTCAACGCCGCTGACGCAATTTTAACATTAGGAGGTTTAGGATTTCTCGGTTTGGGACTTCCCGAAGAAACTCCGGAATGGGGACACGACTTGCGTTTAGCTTTAGATGCGCTACCTACCGGCATTTGGTGGACAGCTTTGTTTCCCGGTTTAGCCATGACTTTAATGGTAGTCGGACTGTCTTTGGTGGGAGAAGGATTAAACGAATTTGTCAACCCTCGGCTGCGGAATCAGTAATCATTTTTCTGTAGCACAACCTCAAAAAACCCAACACCCAGATTCCGGACTTCTTTGAGAAGTCGGGAATCTAACGAAAAAGCGTTTTAGGTTTAATGAAAACGACCTACTTATCCAAGAAACACCAAGTATAGTTAAGGAGGTGAAATTATGAAAAATATTCCCCGTATAGAGTATCTTAAAGTCCAAAATTACCGAGCTTTACATAATCTAGAACTCAAAAAAATAACCCCCTTAACTGTCTTATTAGGGCCTAATGGTAGCGGTAAATCAACTATTTTTGATGTTTTTGCTTTCCTGTCTGAATGTTTCAATGAAAGCCTCCGAAAAGCATGGGATAGAAGGGGCAGATTTCGAGAATTACGCACCCGAGATAGTACAGGCTGCATCATTATTGAATTAAAATATCGAGAGACATACAAATCGCCGTTAATTACCTATCATCTCGCCATAGATGAAGAAAATAATCGACCTTTCATCGCTGAAGAATCGTTACAGTGGAGGCGAGCCAGCCAAGGTAAACCTTTTCGGTTTTTAGACTTCAAGAAAGGCGAAGGACAAGTCATTAGTGGCGAAAGTCCTGATGAAGAAGGCGAAAGGATTACCGAACAACTGGCATCACCTGAATTATTAGCCGTAAATACATTAGGACAATTTGCCAAACATCCTCGCGTCAGCGCATTAAGACGCTTTATTACAGGTTGGTATTTATCCTATTTAACCGCAGATAATACCCGCAGCCTTCCCGAAGCAGGTGCACAGGAAAGATTGTCCCCCACTGGTGACAATTTACCTAATGTTATTCAATACCTAAAAGAACAACATCCCCAACGGTTAGAAGAAATACTAAAAACCCTTTCTGCTCGTATTCCACGCCTCGAAAAAGTCGAGGCTCTTGTCATGCAGGATGGCAGACTTTTGTTGGAAATTAAAGATGCTCCTTTTTCTCATCCCATTTTGGCAAAATATGCCTCCGATGGTACGTTAAAACTCTTAGCTTATTTGACAGTTTTATTCGATCCAAATCCCCCGCAATTAGTGGGAATAGAAGAACCCGAAAATCATTTGCATCCGCAATTATTACCTCAGCTTGCAGAAGAATGTCGTTCCGCTTCTGCTAATACTCAATTAATGATAACAACCCATTCTCCCTTTTTTGTAGATCGTTTAAAACCCGAGGAATTATGGGTATTATATAGAGATGAAAAAGGTTTTACTCAAGCCAAAAGAACCGCAGATATGCAGGGAATTAAACAATTTATAGAAAACGGTTCATTGCTCGGTTCGCTGTGGATGGAAGATTTCTTTGATGTGGGAAATCCCCTCAAAAATGCGGGTGTACCGCAATGATTTTAACTTGAAAATTAAGAGTAGGTGAGCATTTTGCATCTTGAGTTTTTAGTGGAAGAAGCATCCCTAGAATCAGCTTTGAGCCAGCTTTTGCCCAAAATTTTGCCATCGGCTGTTACCTCTAAAATTCATGCTTTTCGAGGAAAAACAGATTTACTGGCTAAATTGCCTAACCGTTTGAAAGGTTATCAAGCATGGCTTCCGCCTGATTGGAAAATTGTTATTTTAATAGATGAAGATCGAGAAGATTGTCTCAAATTAAAACAACAACTAGAAATAATGGCAATATCATCAGGATTAATTACTAAATCTTCCTCTCAAAAAGATAAATCATTCCAAGTCTTAAATCGGATTGTAGTTGAAGAATTAGAAGCGTGGTTTTTCGGCGATGTTGAAGCAATTCGCCAAGCTTATCCTAAAGTCTCTGCCAGTTTAGCTACTCAACAACCCTATCGCGATCCAGATGCTATCAAAGGAGGCACATGGGAGGCTTTGGAAAGAGTCCTGCGAAAAGCTGGATATCATCCGGGAGGATTAGAAAAATATAAAGCCTCTAGCGAAATTTCTAAATATATGAATCCTGAATTAAATCGCTCTAAAAGCTTCCAAGTCTTTTATCGAGGTTTATTAGAAAGTATCGATAGTCAGCAGGTATAATAAAATTTATAGACAAATTTTAATCCGATCATTGCTGAGCTAGGAGTGCGATGGCGTTCCGCCCCGCAAGCTACGATTATTTAGAGGTCAAGCGTTGGCAGAACACGCTGTAAAAAAACGTAACATAAATCAGATCGATCGCGCCACCGCCGTACCTTTCAAAATCCTTCAGCTAATGATGAGGCAACAGTACCGTGCGATCGCTCGGATTCAAGACAATTCGGCAATTGTACCTAAAATTGATTGAAGGGCTCGATCGAATCTTCACACTGTGACGATATATTTAAAGCAAGCGTAAAGTTAGTGCTTCCGGGAGATGGCGAATTGTGTGGCTTCTGATATGGTGCGATCGCGCCAGTGCGAGCCGAAAGCCCACAAATTTTAGAGCAGTTTGCAGCCGCCAGTTGCGCGGCGGGTTAACTCTGAGTAAAATTTATCCTGGTGGTTTTTGCCGCTGACGAGACAAACTCGTTTAGAACTGCTTAAATGAGAATGTGACGTTAAGAACTTAATGTGATTTAACGTCAAAATTAAACCCAATTTCTGAGATTTGAGCTAACTTAACAATGAAAGCCCCTGTTGCACTACTAAACCCGCAACGCTTCATTTGGGGTCATCGTCGGTCTCTCACCAGAGAGTTGCCGGCTTACAACTAAAGCTCGCAAGCTTTATTCAATCGCAGATTGCGTATGATTCAATTCAGGGAAACAGGGTAAAAATGGGTGCATCTACACGGATTGTATTAGTCCCAATTCGGGCAAGTCAAAAATTGCCTGCTAACTGTCTGGCAGACTACGCCGCAGCCGTTCACCCAGATATGCACACAAAACAGCGCCGTTCGATCGGCAATAAAGTTTTTGCGGGCCATTCTCAGGATTTAGCAGGGCCCGACATGAGTCCGTATTGTCAAGCTAACCTGACAGAGTTTTCCTAGTTCTTGACAAAAAACGGAAAACAACTTCCATTTTTTGTGAGAAAGGCTACAATCGGAAGGGTCTTTGCAAGATCCGATTCTCACTGTTTGGTGCTTCGACCCTCTGCTGTTGCATTTTAGGCAGCAGACCCGCATACTCGGTGGCGAAAATTTGCCGTGCAACTGTGATGTATGACAACATCGTGAAAGCAGCAAGCAAATCAAAAGTTGGACACCTCGAACACAAAAGTTAGAGGGCTCCGTGCCGACAAAATTCTAGGGGTAAAAGGTCGAAGTAGCGAGTAAAAAAGCCAGTATTTTTTGAGGTGCGATCGATCGCATCTCAGGGTTCGCCGCTCTGGCCAAGGTATCGCAGATGCTGCGATAACTAGCGGTCAAAGAAAAAACCGCACGCTCAATCCGAGGTTGCGACGTTAAAGTGTGCGATCGATTGAATGCGCTGGCTACTTCTTTCCCAGAACTCGAACTTTGACTCATCAAACTGGTGCAGTTCGGTCACTGCTTCACTTAGCAGACCGAAAATCCCACTATTTCTTCCTGCGTCCATGTCAATACTGGCTAACTTGTCTAAACTACAAACAGACACTATTCCACGGTTATTTATTCTTTAATTCAGGAGCATGAGGAAGGCGGCATGATCCAGGCTAACACCGTACTCGAAACCAAAATCAAACCCACAATGGAAACAATCGAGTTGCTTAGGAACGCCGAAAGCGTTCTACCCGAAAGCGAGTTGGAACTCTTTATCGACGAAGAAGACGATCGAGAAGATTTTCTAGACTCTCAATCTGAGGAGGACGACACTAAAGCTGGCAAAGGCGCGAAAGCCCGCCGTCGGGCTCAGGCAAAGAAAAAGCATTATACTGAAGACTCTATTCGTCTTTACCTGCAAGAAATCGGTCGGATTCGACTGTTGCGAGCTGACGAAGAGATTGAACTCGCCCGCAAGATTGCAGATTTGCTGGAATTAGAGCGAGTTCGAGAACAACTTCTCGAAGAGTTAGACCGCGAACCCAAAGACAACGAATGGGCTACTGCTGTAGAGATGGCACTACCTGCATTCCGTCACCGACTCCACGTCGGCAGGCGCGCCAAGGAGAAGATGGTGCAATCAAACCTGCGTTTGGTGGTGTCGATCGCCAAAAAGTACATGAATCGCGGTTTGTCTTTCCAAGATTTGATTCAAGAAGGCTCTTTGGGTCTGATCCGGGCCGCTGAAAAATTCGACCACGAAAAAGGCTACAAGTTTTCTACCTACGCAACTTGGTGGATACGTCAAGCCATCACCAGGGCAATCGCCGACCAATCCCGGACTATCCGCCTACCGGTTCACCTTTACGAAACCATCTCGCGGATTAAGAAAACTACGAAACTGCTTTCTCAGGAAATGGGCCGCAAGCCTACGGAAGAAGAAATCGCCACTAAGATGGAGATGACGATCGAGAAATTGCGGTTCATCGCTAAATCCGCACAGTTGCCTATTTCTTTAGAAACTCCGATCGGCAAAGAGGAAGATTCGCGTCTGGGAGACTTTATTGAATCTGACGGGGAAACGCCAGAAGATCAAGTCTCGAAGAACTTGCTGAGGGAAGACTTGGAAAGCGTTTTGGATACTCTCAGCCCCCGAGAACGGGATGTACTGAGGCTGCGTTACGGCTTAGATGACGGACGGATGAAGACCTTGGAGGAAATTGGTCAAATCTTTAACGTCACTCGCGAGAGGATTCGCCAAATTGAAGCTAAAGCCCTGCGGAAGTTGCGCCATCCCAACCGCAACAGCATCTTAAAAGAATATATCCGCTAGAGTATTTGTCTCGCATCACCCAAAAGAGTGATTCGCACTCTTTTGGGGAGAAACCCCCCACCGCAGTTGTGAGCGATCGCTGTTAAATTTTGTGCTGCTAACTGCAGGGCGAGCAAGTCGCTATTTGCAGCGGGCCAATCCCCCTGCAAAAATTGCGCTGCTAAAAGCGCCCGGGCAAAATTTTGGGAGTCCCCAAAGGAACTCCCAAGCTTTGCAGTGTCTAAAAAATCTTAACTAGAAATAGGACAGATACATTTAACCTGGTAAATCCCGGACAATCCGAGATTACTAAGTATAGTAAGACTTGGAATTATTGAAACTCCTAGTCAAAGAGGTATCTCTCAAAGCTTCCAATAAAATATCGAAAGCGCTCTTTGAACCACAACCTAAATTATGGTTAGACGAAAAACAACTTACAAATATGTGCTTTTCTGTCATGCTTACTACAACACAGCTATTTAGCTGCTTGACGCTTCAGCACTTGATTGAGCTTGCAAGTCAGATTATGTTTAGCTGCTTGCTCTTCGCTCCCATGGCAATTAGGATAACGCATTTTCAAGAAATTACCGGAAATTTACAAAAAGTAATCTACTTTACTGCAACAGTCCTGGACGCAACAAGATACCTAAAAAAAATCTTTAACTATTGTGACAGTTGCGTCCAGGACTATAGGATTTACCCTCATCAACCCGGTTTTTAAGAAAAATCTTACTGCATCGATCGGCTAATCATCAGCCGGGTTTCTAGATCTTGAGTGCATCCACGGTTCTAGAAAATTAGAGCAAGCCCCAGAAGTGAAGCAGGCCTTGACCCGAAACCAATTCAATCATGACAGCAGCAGAGAAGCCAATCATCGCCAAACGACCGTTCCAATTTTCAGCTCCTTCGGTGAAGCCCCACTTCCAAGCGTTGCGTTTTGGTTCTTGCATAGTATGAACTCCCTTCGTTAACTTTTGTCAGGGTTGTGTAAATTAATATAACAATGGCTTGAACAAAGTGCAAGTTTGTGATTTTTGCTCTCCGTGACCGCGATCGACCTTTCTCCTGTTCCCTAACGAGGAAAAATAGCCAATTCGGTATCCGGGTCAAACAAGTGAATTTTGTCATGGGCGATCGCCAGCCACAGCTTTTCGCCAACTCGGACCGATCGCTCAGGAGGAACCCGCACCTGCATCCGCACGGCCGGAGCATCAGTCAAACACACCCGCAAATAAGTTTCGTGTCCCAAAGCCTCCACAATTTCCACTTGTACCGACAGATTTTTGGTAGCAGGAGGGTGAATGCTCAGATGTTCCGGCCGGATGCCCAAAATCAGCCCTCGCCCGTCATATTGCTGTAAATTTTTCGCCCAAATATCGGGCAAAGTAAAGCGAAACTGCGGGTGAGAAATCAACAGCGGGGCGGTAAACTGCACCTGCAAAAAATTCATCGGCCCAGAACCGATAAACTCAGCCACAAACAGATTAGCCGGCTTGTTGTAAAGCTCTAGAGGCTTAGCGACTTGCTGAAGCTGACCTGCATTCATAATCGCAATGCGATCGCCCATAGTCATCGCCTCAGTTTGGTCGTGAGTCACATAAATAGTAGTAGTTCCCAACTGCCGCTGCAACTGCACAATTTGCGATCTCGTTTGGGCCCTCAATTTCGCATCAAGATTCGATAGCGGTTCGTCCATCAAAAACACCTGAGGATTGCGAGCCATCGCCCTACCCAAAGCTACCCGCTGCTTTTGCCCTCCCGAAAGTTGTTTCGGCAAGCGATTTAAAAGAGGTTCTATTTGCAACAATTGAGCTACCTTCAGGACTCGTTCTCCTACCGCCTTTTCCCGTGCAGACAAATAGCGCAAACCCGGAGGAAACTTGCGAGTTGCTCCTACTAAAAAATCTTCCACTAAAGTATATATTCGCTCGTTGTTTACAGTATTAGAAGCTAAATAATTAATAACCTCTTTTACCTGATTTCTAATTCTTTCTGCCTTCTCCCTGCTTCTTTTTTCTTGGTCTTTCTCTTCTCCAGAATCCCCCCTAACTTCTAGCTGCTCCCTTCTAGCTTTTTCCTTGTCCCTTCTTCCTTCTTTCTTCTTTCTATCCGTTAAATCCGTTACCCCATCCGTTGCCGAACTTCCTTCTTCCTTCAGTGAGCGGCGCAATCCAAAGGCTAGATTATCGTAAACAGTTAAGTGAGGATAGAGAGCATAATTTTGAAATACCATAGCGATATCTCGGTCTTTTGGAGGCAAATCGTTAACTAGCCGATCGCCAACCCAGATATTGCCCGCTGTCAAAACTTCCAAACCGGCGATCGATCGCAGCAAAGTGCTTTTTCCGCAGCCTGAAGGCCCCACCAACACCATGAATTCCCCGTCTTGGACGGTCAGGTTAATCCGCCGCAAAACAGTGTTAGAAGTTGAGCCAGAGGCCTCTGGCGAGACACTTTCTGCGACGCTGTTTGCTGCTTTTTCCTGTTCTCCTTGGCCCAGGGGAAAGCTTTTGTAGATATTTTCTAATACAACTTGCGCCATCAGACGATTTTAGATTTTAGATTTTAGATTTTAGATTGGGGGAATTGGAGAATTGGGAAATTGGGGAATTGGAGGCTTTTCCTCCGGCTATGTATTCCCAGGCCGATCCTGAGAACAAGGCTTATTTCCTATTACCAATTCCCCATTACCAATGACCAATGACTATTGACTGCTGATAACCTTGATAATTCTTTCACCCGGATTGAGGTCAAAAACTCGATCGCCCGGAGCATCCTTCCCCCAAAAAGCTATAGCATCAGCCGGAGATCGCAGCAAGCGGCCAGAAGTAGTAAAAAGTTTAACATCCGTACCCGGAACAGCCCGCAGCAAGCCAACCAAAGCATCTTTAGGCTCTGCGAAGCGAAAAGCTTGAGTGCCAATTTCGCCGCGGTTAGTCAGCCTGACAGAACCCGCAGGCATTCGCTTAGCCCAACCCAACTCCGAAATTAGCACCAGACTGTCCTCGGGGTCGATCGTAATACAACCCACCAACTGTTCCTGCTTCCGCAACCTGGTGACTTGAGAACCCTGGGCGCTGCGGCCCATTGGCGGCAGTTGTTCGTCATCGACATCAAACCGGAGGACTCGGCCTCCCGAAGTTGCGACGGCCACTTGATCGCCAACTTGGCCCAGACTGGCGCTGCGCAGCCGATCGTCCTCCTTGAGTTTAACAACAGTCACGCCGCGATTAGTCAAATCAGCAAATTCCTGCATCGGCAAGCGCTTAATTTTCCCTTGTTGAGTCAGAGTTACTAAATCTGCAGCCTCCGAATTTTCCGGCAAAATAAAATGTGCAACTGTGATTTCCGAAAAAGCACGACCGGCACTTTCTTTAGTAGCGCTGGGCGACAACAAGCTGACAATCGGGGTTCCCCGATCTTTTTGGCTGCTGCTAGGAATATCGGCAACTTTCAGCGGGTAAGCTTTGCCGTTAGGAGTTAAGATGACCAAAGTGCGATCGGTTTTCGTCAGGTTCGCCGTCACAATAAAATCTTCATTTTTTTCGGGAGCCGAAACCGATTTTTCGCGAGTTTTCGATCGCGGACGTTCCCCAGCCGGTACGCGGCGCACGTACTGCTTGTGCGAAAATTCAACAATAGTTTCCTCAGGCTCTATAACGGGCAATAAGTTAGGCTGAATCGTTGCCGGTAACAACGGCTTCACACCAGCATTTTTCTTACCAGAAACTTGTGGTTCGGGGTTGGCTGCGCGTCCGGTTCCATTGGCAAATTTAGTGCGCCGTCCGTCAGCGTACTTGCGTTTGAGCGATCGCAATTCCTTCTTCAAAGCCTTCAAAAATTCGCGCCTGTCGCTCAACAACCGCTGCAATTCTTGAATGTTCGCCATCAGCTCATCCAACTCAGACTGCAAATTTTGTCTTTCCAAACCAGTCAGCCGGCGCATCGGCATCGCCAAAATTGCATCAGCTTGACTTTCGCTCAAATTGAGGCGAACTTGGAAAATTTGCTTAGCAGTAGTACCGTCAGGAGCATTTCTGAGAATGTCGATCGCAGTATCGAGATTTGTCAAAGCCAACATTAAGCCTTGAACAATGTGACAGCGGCGTTCTGCGGCCTGCAATTCGTAATTGTAGCGGCGGGTAAGAGTTAATTCTCGGAAATCCAGAAATTCCTGCAACAATTGTCTCAGCGTCAACTGTCGCGGTTGACCGTTGACAATTGCCAGCAAAATCGCGCCAAAATTTGTTTGCAGGTCAGTTTGTTGGTAAAGACGAGCCAGAACTGCTTCTGGGGTAAATTCCCGCTTCAGTTCAATCACCACGCGAATGCCATCGCGATCGCTCTCGTCGCGCAAATCAGCAATACCGTCGAGGCGGCCGGCATTCACCAACTCCGCCACCTTTTCAATCCAAGCAGCCTTATTTACCTGAAACGGAAACTCCGTCACCACGATCGCCGTTTTAGTGCGCACCTTGCGATTACCAGGCACTTCTTCCACCCCAGCCACACCCCTCACCGCAATGCTACCTCGACCCTTGGTGTAGGCGTCAACAATGCCCTCTGTAGAGACGATTTCCCCCCCGGTCGGGAAATCCGGGCCAGGAATCAGTTCGATCAACTTCTCGTCGGAGAGTTCCGGGTTTTCAATCAAAGCAATTAAACCGTCTACCACCTCGCCCAAATTGTGGGGCGGGATATTAGTAGCCATCCCCACAGCAATGCCAGTACAGCCGTTGAGCAGCAGAAACGGCAACTGAGCAGGGAGCGCCATCGGTTCCTGCTGGGAATTGTCAAAGTTACCAGTAAAATCAACAGTTGCGTCGCCGACTTGGGTTAGCATGGCTTCGTGGGCGATCGGTGCCAGCCTAGTTTCCGTGTAGCGCATCGCAGCAGCCGGGTCATTGTCCACCGAACCGAAATTGCCGTGACCCGCAAGCATTGGATAGCGGCTCGAAAACTCCTGAACCATGCGCACCAGAGCGTCGTAAACCGATTGGTCGCCGTGGGGGTGATATTTTCCCAAAACATCCCCAACTACCCGGGCGCACTTGCGGTAAGGTCGGTCTGGTGTCAAACCGAGTTCGTGCATCGCGTACAAAATTCGACGGTGCACGGGTTTTAAACCGTCGCGGACATCAGGCAAAGCTCGCCCGACGATCACACTCATGGCATATTCGAGGTACGATTGCTGCATCTCGGCGTGCAGAGGCGTAGAAATTACTTGCCCGGAAAGTAGGTTGAGTTGTTTAGCCATGAGTCCTTGTGTCCGTTAATTCCTGAGTGAAGACAGCCTCTGTCAGTCGATTTGAGATTTTAGATTTGAGATTTTAGATTTACTCGCAGCTTTGAATCAGGGAGTAGGAACTCTTAGTCTAAAATTTTGGGATCTCCACGACGATGGTACGTGGCACGGTACCCGTTTTTGGGCGGGGTCAATAATGCTCAGGTTGCCTGTCTCGACTGAAAAGCGTTTGCTGATGCAGCGAACCGAAAGTTCGACAAAACCGCCCAGCGGGAGGATAAAAATAAATTTAACAGGTGAAAGCAGTGGTGAGAATGCCGAAGACGGGCAACACTTGCCTCTTACTCTCCACTCTTACACTAACCTCTATGTTGCCGACAGGAGCGCCTACCTGTCTATTTATCGGCCGCCGCGAGAAGGTTGATTCACAGTCATGCTTTTTCTTATAATCGCTCACAAATGCCGATCGCCGGAGAATTCAGCTCCGTCAAAAGCTCGAATCGCGAGTTCTCAAGCGTCTGACAGCAGCTCGATCGACCAAATAGTCGATCTTTTAAGCCGTCTCCTGCGGTCAAAACCCAGAATGGGGAATCCCCAACAATCCCCGCGATATTCGCTACTGCGAATGCTTCGGCCCGAGTATGTGAATCAACATGGCTTGACTCTAAAAGCAAGAAAAAAAATAATTGTCAAGCCTCCGGGACTCTCCTACCAGTTACAATAAGTAATGCAACTGTAGACCCGCGCTCCAAACCCTTATCTCATCAATCATGCCCAATCTAAAATCTAAAATCTAAAATCTCAAATCTAAAATGGTACAAGTCGGAAGGTTGACCGAAAGAGAGGATAAGCAGCACCTCCCGCCAGAGATTGTCTGTGATGTTCGAGGGGGAGAGGGGGATTCTCGCTCGTGGTTCGAGGATTTGACTGTGAAGGGGAATAGGGAATTCAAATATACAATTTAAATCTACAACACCTTACTAAAAATTTGCTGCCGGGGAATCTTGAGACTATCGCCAGTGTTAGGTCTAGTTCTAAAAAACCACTAAACTGTCTGTATGTAGTAGTCTAAATGATGGTAATGGATGCTTCTGGGCATCTGTACACCCTCTGAGAGTTAGTGGCTCAAGGATATATATGCGGGTTTTGCAGTCTTTCCCGGCTGATGGCGCTAAAAACTCTGCATTTTTGACGGGGAATGTAATCCCCGTGCCGTGTTCCTCTTTGGACTAAAGTCGCAAAGTTTCCATACTTCCCATATTTATTTATGAAAACCGTTCTGATTGTAGAGGACGATTTGGTCAATGCTCGGGTTTTTTCCAAAATACTGACGAAGCGGGGGGGCTTAGCCGTCAAGCACACGGAAAATGTTGAAGAAGTGATGCAGATTGCAGCATCCGGCGAAGCTGATTTGATTTTAATGGACGTGTCTCTTTCGCGGAGCGTGTACCAGGGAAAATCTGTTGACGGCATTAAGATTACTCAACTGCTGAAAGCAGACCCGCAAACAGCCTCGCTGCCGATTATTTTGGTGACTGCTCACGCGATGGCTGGTGATAGAGAAACGTTTCTCGATCAAAGCGGTGCCGACGGTTACATCTCTAAACCCGTAGTAGACCATCAAGAGTTTGTCGATCGGATCAAGGCTTTGCTCCCTCAGTGAGCGAACCATATATGGAGAAGGAAGTTCGGCAACAGATTCGGACTCGTCGGATGTAACGGATGTAATGGAGGGAAGACGCGAAGGTTTTAGTTATCCTCGCCAGAAAAGGAAGAAGGAAGAAAGAGTCTTATACCATTTATAAAAAGTCTTGCTACAAAACAAGTGTTGGGCTTGTTGACTCAACGATTGTGTAAGGTGCGGCTCTGTGAGATTGTCGCTCTTTATGCCGCCGGAATTGTCTTTCTTCGACGCACCCTACGAATAATGTTGCATGACTTTTAATAATTGGTATTAATTGTTGGGAGCATCTGTGCGCAAGCTGTCGCGAGTGGGAGCGTCCCCAGTCAAGAGCGAGTCTTGTATAACCCGTGCTGTGCTATATGAACTCGCACTCAAACAAAAAAATGCTTTTTACAAAGCAGGAGACGATCCCTAATTGTAAGGCCAAGTTCAAACAATTAAAATTCTGGAAAATCAAGTTTTCTTGAATTCGGATTTATGCCTTCTGACTCATATCTTCTGACGGAGAGTGTCCCGGCGAGTGGATGTGCCGATCGCCTATGAGTTTTGAGTTCTAAGTTTTGAGGTATAGCACTCATGAGCGAAAGATTCGCGGACGCTTGGGCAATGAAAGAAAAAGGTAATCGGTAATGGGGAAAAAGCTTGCGGTTCAAAAGCTCACTCCCTCATTATTCATTACCCATTACCTTTTTCCCCATTACCAGACATACCTCACTCGGGGTGAGACTCTTAGGCTTAAGAAATTTAAGATTTTTCCACTCGCGCTCGAAGAGCGCGGCTTGCGACGAACCAGAAAATTGCCGCGCAGTTCGCGATCGCGGGCTGCGCGGCAATCTCAAAACACTCCTCTTAGTCTTCGTCCTCGTCGAAGTCGTAACCGATATCATCATCCTCGTCGGCGTGAGCCCCTAAGGCATCATCATCAGTATCAGGGACAAAATCGTCCTCATCAACCTCAACCTCATCAAAATCCTCATCGGCCTCAAGGTCAGAGTCGCGCCCGACATCAAAAGGACTCTCGATCGTATACTTGCGGCGCGCCGAGCGATCGTCCAACACCACATCCTCCTGCAAATCCTGGATGTCGTCATCAAACACGGCACCGTCAAAACCCGCATCCTGAACGCTAGCATCCTCGTAGGCATTGAACCCAGTACCCGCAGGAATCAAGCGGCCGATAATCACGTTTTCCTTGAGCCCGCGCAGCCAGTCAGACTTGCCCTCGATCGCAGCCTCGGTCAGCACCCGCGTAGTTTCTTGGAACGAAGCAGCCGAAATAAAGCTGTCAGTATTCAGCGAAGCCTTAGTAATCCCCAGCAGCACCGGAGTGTAGTCCGCCGGCGCCCCGCCAGTAATCGACATCGCCTCGTTTACCTGCTCCACCTGCCGCAGTTCCACCAACTCGCCCGGGAGCATGGTAGTGTCGCCGCCGTCCTCCATCCTGACTTTGTTCGTCATCTGGCGGACAATCACCTCAATGTGCTTGTCGGAAATATCTACGCCTTGAGACTGATAGACAGACTGCACCTCGTTCACCAAGAAAGTCTGCACTTGCTGGAAACTCTCCAAAGCCGCCTCAAAAGTCGGCTGGCGCTCTTTGAGCACCTGGAAAAATACCTCCAGAATCTCGTGAGGGTTCGCAGGCCCGTCCGTCAAAGGTTCGGCAACGCCCACGCGCTGGCCGTCAGACACGATCGGGTTTTGACCGGGCAACAAAGGATACTGCTCGATCCGACCGTCATCCTCAACCACCGCCAGTTCCACAACATCGTCGTCGGTGACCACCTGAGCCGTCCCCGGCCGCTTGGCTAAAATACAAGCCTCCTTCGGCTTCCGCGCCTCCAGCAGTTCCTCAATCCGGGGCAAACCCTGAATGATGTCTCCTGTCTTGGCCCGCTCGAACACCAGGATGACCAAATTGTCGCCCCGCTGCACCAAGTCGCCGTCGTCTACGTGGAGCACCGCACCGCCGGAAACCCGGTAAGGGCGGGCCACCCGCAGGATAATTTTCGCCGGTTCCCCGGAATCGGACGGCGGTACAACCTTCACCACCTGGCCGGATTCTTCGAGAAAGCACCCAGGCGCTACCTCTGTACCGGCCACCAGCAACTGACCGGGACTGACCTCTGGCGTACCCGCCACTTCAACCGACACAGAATCCGCATCCCGCATCACCAACAGCCGGCGCACCGGTTCGTTGACTCCCTCGCGGATGCCGCGCACAATCCCCGCTTCTTTGCAGAGAATCTCCGTCCGGGCTACCACTGCCCCCGGGGCGATCGACTGTCCGTCCTCCACCAACAGCCTCGTGTGGGTGCTGCCCTGGGTGGGATCTGCCGACACGTCCCGCCGAATTACCAGCGATTCCAAAATCACTAGCTGCAAGCGGAAAATCCGATTCGGCAGCTCGCCCCCATCGGTTTCAAGCAGAGCGAGATCCTGCTCCCGTGCAGCTTCATCAGACGATCCCCAAGCCGGGCCGGAATTGTCCGCCCCAAAAGCGAAAGCATCATCCTCATCCGGCAGCAGCTCGATATCAGCAGCCAGTTGCGGCGCCCCGGAACCGATTTCTAAAATAAGCTGAGTCCGCAGCAGTTCCAGTCCTTCCACAGATTTGACGCGCTCTCCGTCCTTATAGGGCAGCCGCTGAACAGCCTTGAGGGCGATCGACTCGTTGAGCGCCGTTTGGGAAGGCACGGGCGGCTTGTCGGGCACTGGGAACTCCACGACCGGCCGCAGCAGCAAGGCTGGACCTTCGGGGGTTTCGATGTATTCGGCATAGCCCAATTCTTCGGCAATCAAGCCCGGGAAGATTTCTTGACCGGCGCTGACTATTTGACCCTCGCCCAAAGTCAGGGGCGGGCGATCGACCGCGTGCATTGTCCCGGGCTTGATGACTATTTCCCGGAGGATGTCGTTTTTCTGGGTTACTTCTACCGCGCCGCTGGTTTGGCAGAAAATATCTTTGACGACTTCGGTACCGGCTTCGACGAACTGACCGTCTTCTACCAGCAGCAGGGAAATGTCTTTGTTGACTTCGTGGCACTCTTCTGGTATCCACAGCAGGGTGCCGCCCTTGACCACTTCGTAGCCGAGTTTGGCTTTGCCGCGCTTGTGGACTTCGACTCCGGCGTATTTGACTATGCCTCCGGTGGCGGTGCGGTAGCTGTCGTCGAGCAGTTCGGCCACTACTTCGCCGTTGATGACTTTGCTCCCGGGTGCTGTTTTGAGCGAAAACCGCTGGTTGGAAGCGGTTTCGATGATGTAGTGGTCGCGGCCGCCTGCGCTTTCGGCGCGGACGATTGCTTGGTCTAGCAGCACTTGAGCCGTGATGATTTCGATTTCTCGCTCGTCGGCGATGCGGACTACGCCGCCGTGTTCGGAGACGAGTTTGGTTTCGGCGATGACGCTGTTAGCTGCTATCCGAGAGCCATTTTTGACGGCGGGTTCGGCACCCGGGAGCAAGTTGTACACTTCGCCCGAAAGAATCCAAATCAGCCCGCCCCTGCTGGCCGTGCGGGTGGTGTTGCCTTGGCGGTCGGTTTTTTCTTCGGGTACCAAGTCAGCAAACTTCGCCTCGCCGGCCAAGTCGGATGCTACGTCGGTTGTGACTTTTTCGGTTGTTTTGCGGGCGGCGCGTCCGACGATCGGCACTTCTGCCAAAACTTGACCGGGGACGGCGCGCTGTCCGTCTTTGACCATCAGGGTGGAACCTTGGACGATCGCCAGTTCGATCTTGAGCTTCTGATTTTTGGCGCCGGATTTGCCTTCTTCAAAGCCGTCGCCCTCGAATACGAGTTTGCCGTTGTTTTCGGCTACGAGGGCTTCTTCGCCGTGTCTGGTGCGGAATCCGCGGGTGCGCAAGTTCTTGAACTTTGCCACGCCCGGGAAAGGCGCGCGTTCTTGTTTGGCGACTTCTCCGGTGAATACGCCGCCCGTGTGGAAGGTGCGCATGGTGAGCTGGGTTCCCGGTTCGCCGATCGACTGGGCCGCAATAATCCCGATCGCTTCTCCCATGTCTACCATCTGCAAGTGGGCGAGGCTCCAACCGTAGCAGCACTGACATACCGATCGGGTGGCTTCGCAGGTTAGGGGCGATCGCAAATAAACTTCTGCGACTCCGGCTTTACCAACTTCCCCTGCCAGCTCCTCAGTAATTGGCTGATTTCGCACGGCTCTTTCGTTCCCAAAAGCCACGATTTCTCCGGTTTTGGGGTGCACCACATCTCGGGCAAACACGCGCCCCAGCAGCCTGTCTTTCAGGGGAATCAGCACGGTCGCACCGTCGGTCATCGGCCGCACGCGAATTCCCCGTTGGGTGCCGCAGTCTACTTCCCGCACGATTACGTCTTGGGATACGTCCACTAACCGGCGCGTTAAATAGCCGGAGTCGGCGGTGCGGAGGGCGGTATCTACTAAGCCTTTGCGGGCTCCGTAGGAGGAAATGATGTACTCGGTGACGGTGAGTCCTTCGCGGAAGTTGGTTTTAATCGGCAAGTCGATGATTTCCCCTTGGGGGTCTGCCATCAATCCGCGCATCCCTACTAGCTGCCGCACTTGGGAGATGTTGCCCCGGGCGCCGGAGAAGGCCATCATGTAGACCGAGTTGAGAGGGTCTGTGGCTCGGAAGTTTTTGACTACTTCGTCTTTGAGGTCTTCTGAGGTGCTGTTCCAGGTGTCGATTACTTTTTGGAAGCGTTCGACTTCCGTGATTTCGCCTCTGGTGTATTTCTGTTCGGTGATCCGGATTTCTTCTTCGGCTGCATCCAGCAGTTGTCGTTTGATTGGGGGTACTTGCAAATCGTCTACGCTGATCGAAACTCCCGCTTTGGTCGCAAACCGGAAACCCAAGTCTTTGAGTTTGTCGGCCATTTGTGCCGTGCGGGCCGTTCCATAGTTCATGAAAGACCAAGAGATTAACTTTTTGAGCTGACCTTTGTCAACAACTCGATTGCGAAAAACAATTTCCTTATTTTCTTTGTTTTCTGTCATTTTTCTGCTGTTAGTAATTTGGTCATTAGTCATTAGTCATTGGTCATTAGTCATTGGTCATTGGTCATTGGTAATTAATAGAATTTCAGCAGCCTAACATCGATATTTAGGGTTCGCTTTGTGTACCTTGCCGCTAAGTCGCACCTCATTTTTTTCGCCTTTAGGACTTACCAATTACGAATTACCAATTACCCATTGCCCAATTCCTAATTGTTAATTACCGATTCGATCGTTTGGTGATAGATAATCCGGCCCGGAGTAGTCCGAATAAACTGATTGATCGTCTTACCCTCTGAATCGAACCGAACCCGACGGAACTTGTATTCTTTCGTCACAGTACCGTCTGTCGATCGCTCCACCTTCAGCGGTTCACCTTCGGGTTCTGTGTTTTCCATCGCGCCTTGAAACCGCACCCACACGTATGAGTGCAAGTCCACGACTCCTTGTTCGTAAGCTACAACCGCGTCGGTAAGGTTGGAGAAATAATTACCTGCTCCTTTTTGAGCGTGAGGATTTTCGGCTGTCAAGTAATAGCAACCGAGCACCATATCTTGAGAAGGAGTGACGATCGGTCTTCCGGTTGCCGGCGACATAATGTTGTTAGAAGCCAGCATCAGCAAGCGGGCCTCCGCCTGAGATTCCAGAGACAAAGGTACGTGAACGGCCATTTGGTCGCCGTCAAAGTCAGCGTTAAAAGCCGGACAGACTAGCGGGTGAAGCTGAATCGCCCTTCCGTCTACCAAAATCGGCTCAAAGGCTTGAATCCCCAAACGGTGCAGCGTCGGCGCCCGGTTCAGCATGACGGGGTGTCCTTCAATCACCTCCTGCAGCACGTCCCAGACACTGGGATCGTTGCGCTGGATCAGTTTTTTGGCTGCTTTGATGTTGTTGACGAGTCCTTGGCGGATTAGGCGGTGGATGACGAAAGGCTGGAAAAGCTCGATCGCCATTTCCCTCGGCAAACCGCACTGATGAATCTTCAGTTTCGGCCCCACCACAATCACCGAACGTCCAGAGTAGTCAACCCGTTTCCCCAGCAAGTTTTGCCGGAAACGACCTTGTTTCCCTTCAATAATGTCCGACAGCGACTTCAGCGGACGGTTGTTTGCGCCCACCACAGTCCGGCCCCGCCGTCCGTTATCAATCAGCGCATCCACAGCTTCTTGCAGCATCCGCTTTTCGTTGCGGATAATAATCTCCGGCGCCAGAATTTCTTGCAGTCTCGCCAAGCGGTTGTTGCGGTTGATAACTCTCCGATAAAGGTCGTTGAGGTCGCTCGTTGCAAAACGCCCGCCGTCTAGCTGCACCATCGGCCGCAAGTCCGGAGGAATCACCGGAATTACACTGAGAACCATCCAATCGGGTTGAGAACCCGTAGCGATAAAGTTGTCAATTACCCGCAAGCGTTTAATTAACTTCGCCCGTTTTTGGCCTTTAGCATTAGCAATATCTTCCCGCAGCTTTTCCGCTTCGCTTTCTAGCGGAATATTTTGCAGCAAAACTTGCAAAGCTTCAGCACCAATTCCTACTTCTACGCCCGTCAGCGTGGAATCTTCGCTGTAAAGTTCATCTTCTATTTCCAGCCAAGCATCTTCTGTGAGCAATTGCTTGTATTGCAGCTTTTCAGCATTACCAGCATTCAGCACAACATAAGCGTTGAAATAGACAATTTGTTCTACATCTCGCAGGGGCATATCTAACAGAATTGCCATGTAACTGGGGATGCCTTTGAGATACCAAACGTGAGCTACTGGAGCTGCTAATTTAATAAATCCCATCCGGTGGCGGCGGACGCGAGATTCAGTGACTTCAACACCGCATCTCTCGCAAACAATGCCTCTATGACGCACTCTTTTGTACTTGCCACAATGACATTCCCAATCTTTTGCAGGCCCAAAAATGCGCTCGCAAAACAATCCGTCCATTTCCGGTTTTAATGTCCTATAATTTATGGTTTCTGGTTTGATAATTTCGCCGGTAAGCTGACCATTGGGTAAAGTTCTCTCTCCCCATTGTCGAATTCTTTCTGGTGAAGCTAACCCAATCTTTACGTAATCAAATCGTTGTTCTATCTTAGCCATTCTTGACTCCACTCGATGATTTACTTGAAATTATTGGCTCTAATTAATCTGTTTTGATTGATTGTTTTGCAATTAAATCACTATCAGACTCCTTTATATGTGGCATTAGTTTTAATGTCATAAATGACATTTTTGGACACTCCCAATTCGCGAGAAATTTGAGCAAGAGATTCTCCAGCTTTAATTCTTTCTCGCACATCCTCTGCTTGAGCAAAAGTCAGCTTGCGATCGAGATATCCACCCATGCGAGGAATCGGAACCTCTTCGCCTGCTTCCTTCCAAGTCAGGTGATACTTAATATTGTGTATAGTTGAGGGAGTTACGCCGTATGCTTCAGCTACATCCTTCATTCTCTCTCCTGCTGCTAGTTTTTGCCGGATTTCTCGCACTTTTTCCCAGTCTAATTTGGCATTGGAAAGGGGATGACTTTTTCCTTGGGTGCGTCCTTTTTGGGAAGCATCTAAGGCATTTTGGGAACGAGTACCAGCCCAGAGGTGTTCTGGATTAATACAACTGGGAGTATCGCAAGTATGACAAGCATCCATATAGGTGGGAAGTTCATATCCTAATTTCTCTGCTAAAACAGCACGAGTGACTGTTGCCTGTTTCCCATCTTTTGTTAAATACCTGCCATAGCCGGCACCGTCTTTTGCGCCTTGGAAAATTATGCAGCCGTTGTCTTGAATTTCTCCTACAAAGCGTGGGGGAACTGTGGTGAAATTATCTGGAATATTTGTCTGAACGATCTTAGTAATAGTTTCATGTTGTACCCCATACTCTCGTGCTAGGTGTTTTTTGGCTGTTCCAGATAAATATTTAGTCTGAATTTCTCGCAGTTGTTGGATAGACAATTTACCACTTCCCGCAATACTTTTTCGTCTGGGAGTTTTGCGTTAGCGCAGCCCTCGAAGAGGATCGCGCCCCATCATCTGTCCGGTATTCTCAGCAGCAGACCCCGCTACGAGATGTTCCGGGTTGATGCAGCCTGGATTGTCGCAGGTGTGGCAAGCAAAATAACTGGAACCGAGGAATCCTGCTATTTTCGATTCGAGGACTAATCGGTGGACTAATACCGTTTTGCCATCGATCCACTTACGCCCGTAACCGTTACCAAACTTACTGCCTTGCCAATTAATACAGCCTGTCTCCCGATCGAATTCTCCTTCAATTCCGGGGATAACTGTTACAATAATCATGTCAGCGCATCTCCTTGTTAGAGCGTTGATTCGCCTCAACAGTGGTACGAACACTGCTGAGGCATTTTTATTTGAGAGTATCGATTAAAGATTTTAGATTGAATGTTGCCAAAAAATCTAAAATCTAAAATCCCTAATCCTCGTCGAGTTCGTCGCGAGAAAGCGATTCGTAGGTAGGCCTGGAGGGCGATCGCCTGCCGCCGGCATCCGCCATCAAATCCACCTCAACGTGCTCGCTGCCTTCGTCGTTCGTATTCACCTTGTGCACGGCAATGTCCAAGCACAAAGACTGCAACTCCCGCATCAGCACTTTGAAGGATTCCGGCGTACCGGGGCGCGGGATGGCTTTGCCCTTGACGATCGCGTTCAAAGCCTCGTTTCTGCCCTGCATGTCGTCCGACTTGACAGTCAGCAACTCCTGCAAAGTATAAGCTGCGCCGAACGCTTCGAGAGCCCAAACTTCCATTTCCCCGAACCGCTGACCCCCCTGCTGCGCTTTGCCGCCCAAAGGCTGCTGCGTTACCAGCGAGTAAGGCCCCGTGCTGCGGGCGTGGATTTTGTCGTCTACCAAGTGGACGAGTTTGAGCATGTAGGCGATGCCGACGGTGACTGGGCGATCGAACGGTTCGCCAGTTCGGCCGTCGTAGACGATCGTTTTGCCGGGGTGCTTTTCGTCGAACACCCAAGGCTTGCCAGTTTTTTCGCGCGCCTCCTCCAGCTTGCCGTGAACGGTTTCCCGCGACTTTTCAGCCCCGTGCATTTCATCAAACGGCACCATCTTGAACCGCATCGACAGGTTTTCGCCCGCCCAGCCCAGCAAGCATTCAAAAATCTGACCCACATTCATCCGCGACGGTACGCCCAAGGGATTGAGCACGATGTCAACTGGGGTGCCGTCGGGCAAGTAGGGCATATCTTCCATCGGCAGAATCCGGGACACGATACCTTTGTTGCCGTGGCGGCCGGCCATTTTGTCGCCGACTTGAATCTTGCGTTTTTGGGCTACGTAAACGCGGACGACCATATTCGCGCCGGGGGGCAGTTCGTCGCCCTGTTCGCGGGTGAAAACCCGCACGTCCACGACGCGGCCTTTTTCGCCGTTGGGTACGCGGAGCGAGTTGTCGCGCACGTCTCGGGCTTTTTCGCCGAAGATTGCCCGCAGCAGTTTTTCTTCCGGCGGTTGGTCGGATTCGCCTTTGGGCGTGACTTTGCCGACTAAAATGTCGCTGGCTTCTACCCAAGCGCCTTTGCGGATGATGCCCTGTTCGTCTAGCTGCCTTAAAGCGTCTTCGCCGACGTTGGGAATTTCGCGGGTGATTTCTTCCGGGCCGAGTTTGGTTTGGCGGGCTTCGATTTCGTATTTTTCAATGTGGATGCTGGTGTATACGTCTTCGTACACCAAGCGCTCGCTAATTAGCATGGCGTCTTCGTAGTTGTATCCCTCCCAGGGCATATAAGCTACGAGGATGTTGTGGCCCAGGGCGAGTTCGGCGCCTTCGGTGGAAGAACCGTCGGCGAGCACCTGGCCGGCTACGACGCGATCGCCCTCATAGATCAGCGGGCGCTGGTTCAAGCAGGTATCTTGGTTCGATCGCTGATATTTTTGGAGTTCGTGTTCGATGCAGCCGGCATATTTTTGCTTCCAAACCGAGGGCTGCTTGGCTTTGAGGTCGTCGTATTCCCGAATCATGAAATGTTCTTCGCTGGAATTCGACTCGGCATCTACCGCCAGCGGCTTGACAATAATCCGGGTTGCGTCGATGTAAATCACCTCGCCGTCGATCCGGGAAACTACCACCATCCCGGAATCTCGGGCGGCCTGAGCTTCCAAGCCGGTACCGACTAGCGGGCGTTCTGGTTTCAGCAGCGGCACGGCTTGCCGCTGCATATTCGATCCCATCAGAGCTCGGTTGGCGTCGTCGTGTTCCAAAAACGGAATCAGCGATGTCGCCACGGAGACGATTTGCACGGGTGAAATCGCCATGTAGTCCACCTGCATCGGGGTGGTGGTGGTGAATTCTTGGCGGTAGCGGACGGCTACGGTTTCGCCCAAGAGGTTGTTGTTTTCGTCGAGGCTGATGTCTCCGGGGGCGACGCGCAAGTCGTCTTCTTCGTCGGCTGTCATGTATACGGGGGCTTTGTCGCGCAGCACCCGTCCTTTTTCCACTGGATAAAAAGGTGTTTCGATGAAGCCGTAGGGGTTGACGCGGGCGTGGGTTGCCAAGGAACCGATGAGTCCGGCGTTGGGGCCTTCCGGTGTTTCGATCGGGCAAATCCGGCCGTAGTGGGACGGGTGAATGTCCCGCACTGCAAATCCGGCGCGTTCGCGAGTCAAGCCTCCGGGGCCGAGGGCGGACAGCCGGCGTTTGTGGGTCAGTTCCGCTAGGGGATTGGTCTGATCCATGAACTGAGATAGCTGCGAGGAACCGAAGAATTCCTTGATTGCTGCTACCAGCGGTTTGGGGTTGACCAGGGAAGCGGGGCTGAGGGAGTCGGCGTCGGAGACGGTCATCCGTTCGCGGATAATTCTTTCTAAGCGGTTGAGCCCGACTCTGACTTGGTTTTGCAGCAGTTCTCCGACGCTGCGGACGCGGCGGTTGCCTAAGTGGTCGATGTCGTCGGTTGAGCCGATGTCGAATTCGAGGTTGATCAGGTAGTCGATCGCTGTCAAGATATCTTGGGATGTCAGCACCCGCACGGTGTCGGGAACTGTCAACCGCAGTTTTTTGTTGAGTTTGTAGCGGCCGACTCTGCCCAAATCGTAGCGTTTGGGGTCGAAAAAGCGGGAATTGAGGAGCTGTTCGCCGCCGGCTACGGTGGGGGGTTCGCCCGGTCGCAGTTTGCGGTACAGCTCCATCAAAGCTTCTTCTTCGCCGAACTGTCCTTCTTTTTCGATCGTTTTTTGGAAGTATTCCGGGTGGCGCAAACTGTCGTAGATTTCGCCATCTGTCAAGCCTAGGGCTTTGAGCAGCACTTGGGCCGAGAGTTTGCGGGTTTTGTCGATTCTCACCCAGACTAAATCGTTTTTGTCTGTCTCGAACTTGAGCCACGCGCCACGGTTGGGGATGAGGCTGGCGTTGTAGGAGCGGCGGCCGTTTTTGTCTGTTTCTGATTTGTAGTATACGCCTGGCGATCGCACGATTTGGTTGACGATTACTCGTTCCGCACCGTTGATGATGAAAGTGCCGCGCTCGGTCATCAAGGGCAAGTCGCCGATGAAGACTTCTTGCTCTTTGATTTCGCCTGTTTCTTTGTTAATCAAGCGGGTGGGGACGTACATTTGCACCGAGTAGGTGCTGTCCCGGCGCTTGGCTTCGTCTACGTCGTATTTCGGGCGCTTGAGTTTGAAGTCTTTGCCCATGAAGTGGAGTTCCAGCTTGCCCGTGTAGTCTGTAATTGGGGAGAAGCTGTCGAGTTCTTCGATCAGTCCGGCTTCTAGAAACCAGCGAAAACTTGCCCGCTGGATTTCGATCAGGTCGGGCAGGGTGAAGGCGAATTCTGTGTAATCTTTAGTGGTCATGGGTGTCCTTTTTCCGCAGTGGCTCTAGCTTTTTACATGGCGCCAAGGCTTGGCCTTTTTACCTTGTTGCGTTTTTTTGATGGATTGTGTGAGAGAATTTATATGATGTTTTCGATCGCCTGCCAACTGCTGCAACGGTTATTTTTACCTATCGCTCGCCGTAGTTTTGTGCGGATTTTGGCTTCGATCGAGATGCTTTTAGCTTCGATATCTTGGTGTTTCCGGGTAAATTCCCTACACATTTGACTCCTAAAATTTACTTGACAGCTATTGCCAAATTGCTGAGGTTCCAAGTTTTTTGTGATGTGTAAGTTTGAGGTATTGCTTGATTTTTTTGCCTGCTTTGAAGGTTAGGGTATCCTCGCCCAAGCTGGCAGTGCGGCGACTGCGATGGCGCCGATACCAAGCGATCGCCCGATCGGCTGGTTCTTTTTATTATAGGACGCAAATCCGATCGCAGCAGGCAACTCCCAAAGAATCTCAAATCAAGGATGAATTCGGTTTTTTCTGAAGAATATAGATGAGATTTTCCCCGTTGCTTGCCCCTAACTCGACCTGTTTTCCTCGTTTCTCTGTTCTGAATAAGCTAAAGTGAAAAGCCGAATAGCTGACAAGCATTTTCGGTTGTCTGCTGAGACAAAGTTAAGAGAGAAACTCCTCTCAATTTAGCAACTTGCTCGGCTACGTAATAGACGTAAGCTGGTTCGTTGCGTTTTCCCCGTTGGGGTACGGGGGCCAGAAAAGGGCAATCTGTCTCGACTAGGATGCGATCGCTACTTACCATACAAGCTGATGCTTGTATTTGCAAGGCGCCTTTAAAGGTGACTGTTCCGCTAAAACTGATGTAGAAACCCAGATCTAAAAACCACTGGGTTTCTTCGGGCGTACCTCCCCAGCAGTGCATCACCCCGCGCACCGGGCCGCGTGTTTCCCAAAAGTTCCGCAGCATTTGGGCCATTGGGGCGGCGGCGTCGCGACAGTGAATAATGACTGGTTTGTCGAGTTCCTGGGCAATTGTAAGCTGTGCCTCAAACACTTTAAACTGGTGTTCGCGATCGTCTGCTTTAAAAAAGTCCAGTCCGGTTTCCCCGATCGCCACTACCCGAGAGTCTGAAATCGCTAGTTCCCTAATCAGGCTTGCAGTCTCGTCTTTCCACTTGTCGGCATCTAGGGGGTGAAGCCCTACCGCAAAGGAGACTTCTGCAAACCGATTGGCAATTGCTTGAATTCCAGCAAACTCTTCGGGTTCTACACAAGAATGAACCAGCCGAACCACACCCGCTTCGCGCCAGCGTTCTCGAATGGCTTCTAACTCCGACTTGAAAGTCTGAAAGTTGATATGAACGTGAGTATCGATGAGCTGCATGGGGAATGTCCGAGTGTCCGAGTACCTGAGGTAGGAGGGGGAGAGGGCGAGAGTGGGGGAATGGGCGGAGTGGGAAAATTTTCCCGGTTCCTTTTTTTCCTCAACATCCATCGGTCAAATCCCTACACTGCTCGTTGCCGAACTTGCCTTTTCCTTTTTCCCTCAACATCCATCCGTTAAATCCGTTACATCTTGTACATTGCTCGTTGCCGAACTTCCTTCTGTCTTAGGATGCTACTTGTGTTTCGTGTGGCTTGAGGGTTCTGGCCAAGCGGGACTTTTTGCGAGCGCCGTTGTTGCGGTGCAGTACACCTTTTTTCACAGCTTTGTCAATTTTGCTGTAGGCCTCAGACATCCGTTGCTGGACTTCTTGCATTAATTCAGGGGTAGGAGATGCGGCGTACTTTTCTACGGTTGCAAAATACTTCTTCATCAGAGTTTTTACTGCTGACTTGTAAGACTTGTTGTACAAGCGGTTGCGCTCTGCGATTTTGACTCGTTTGACGGCGGACTTAATATTTGCCATAGTTCAGTTTGTGGAAGTAGGTATTGATTGATACAACCTTGTCTCAAGATAGTCTAAAGACACGGGGTTTTGCAGGACAACTTTTTCCGGAGCGAGCCACAAAAAGCTTGATTTTTCAAGGCCGAGTCAGACAGCCACTAGCCTCTAGCTCAGATCGAGCTGAGTCGGCTGCTACTTTTTGGTGGCGGTCGCGCAATAATTTTTTATTGACCGCGCCCCAAAATAAATACTGTGCCACGTACTCCTGTCGCGATCGGCCCAAAATTTTAGACCTTAATTCAAGCTCCCAGATTCACTGCGCTGCAAGTCAATCGACAATGGAAAATCGAAAAATGGAAAATCGATTGACTCGTTTAACGACTCATTTTTTACCCCTGACGACACTCAAAGGTATCACACGGGTGTTAAGGAGGCGTGTTGCGGGGCTTGTACCGCCACCAGTTAAAGTTACGGTTTATTGCGCGCAATTTTCAAGTATACAATAACTTGGCGTTTTTTTATAAAAAATTATCAGGTGTTGGAAAATCTAATATAGCATCTATTCCGCTCAAAATCCCATTCCCTGAAAAATCCAAGTTAAGCTATAACAAAGAGTACGGGTTATTTGGGCTTCGCCAAGAAGCACTTGCAGAAGACGGAAGGCAGAAGGTAAAAGACGGAAGGCAGAAGCTAGAAGACGGAAGGCAGAGGGAAGACAAAAGAAGGAAGAGGCCGGAGGGAAAATTTTTCCCATTTCTGACTCTCGGACTCGGACTCCCTCGGACACTCTCACTCTCTCACCCTCTCACCCTCGGACTCCGCACCCGGTTCTGTGACAGGCAATTCCAAGAAAAGGTTGTGACCCCGCCCAGAAAAAGGTGCCGTGCCCCGACAATCGTCGTGGAGATGCCAAAATTTTAGACGAAGGTTCAAGATCCCAGATTCATCTGTGGAGTCAATCTAAAATCTAAAATCTAAAATCTAAAATCGACTGACTTGTCCTCAGTGTTGCAAAATCCTCGACAGAGATTTAAACGCTGCACTGAAGCCGGGAAACGAAGCCTTTGAAACTGCCGCGAGTCTCGCGGTTTAAGCTTGTGGACTGGTGGTGGGCGACTTCTCCAGGAGATCGCCACAAAAATCCCCAATTGTCAAGCAAATGTTAGTGAATTATTGACGGCATTCCTAATCTCCATGCTGCGAATTATTACTCAGTGGGTTGAGGCACAAGCTGAACTGCGACGAATCTGCGATCGCACCCACGACGAACTTGTCGTTCACAAAGAAGCCACCGTGCGGGAGGTGCTGCAAGCTGTAAGGCGCAAAGGCGATAAGGCCGTGCTGCACTATACCGCTGAATTTGACCGCATGACCCTAAATGTGGAAGATTTACGGGTGAGCGGCGCCGAATTGGATGCTGCTTACCAGCAGGTGTCGAAAGAATTATTAAATGCGATCCGGCTCGCTTGCAAACAGGTAGAGGCGTTTCACCGACAGCGCGTCCCGAAGTCTTGGGTGCAGTTTGGTGATGACGAGGTTGTTTTGGGCAAGCGCTACACGCCGGTCGATCGCGCGGGGATCTACATTCCTGGCGGTCAGGCGTCCTATCCGAGCTCGGTGATCATGAATGCGGTGCCAGCTTCGGTCGCCAAGGTGCCGAGACTGGTGATGTGTACTCCCCCCGGACAGGAGAAGAAAATGAATCCTGCGGTGCTCGTAGCGGCTCAGGAGGCGGGAGTTGATGAGATATATCGGGTAGGCGGGGCGCAGGCGATCGCAGCTTTGGCCTACGGTACGGAAAGTATTCCCAAGGTAGATTTAATTACCGGGCCGGGGAATATTTACGTGACGCTAGCTAAAAAACTGGTTTACGGGACTGTGGGGATCGATTCTCTGGCTGGGCCCTCGGAGGTGCTGATTATTGCTGATGCTTCGGCGAATCCGGTACACGTAGCAGCAGATATGTTGGCTCAAGCCGAACACGATTCGATGGCGTCGGCGATTTTGCTGACGGCGGATTCGGTGCTGGCTAGAAAGGTGGTGGCTGAGGTAGACAGACAGTTGACAAATCACCCGCGCCGGACTTTGACGGAAAAGGCGATCGCGAATTACGGTTTAGTTGTAGTGGTTGATTCTCTGAAGGCGGCGGCGGAACTCTCTAACGAGTTTGCTCCGGAACACTTGGAATTGCAAGTGGCAGATCCCTGGGCTTTGCTCGAACAAATTCGGCACGCTGGGGCGATTTTCTTGGGCTTATCGACGCCGGAAGCTGTGGGTGATTATTTGGCTGGGCCGAATCATACTTTGCCGACTTCAGGATCTCCGCGCTATGCTTCCCCGTTGGGGGTGGAAACTTTTATGAAGCATTCGAGTTTGATTCAATATTCGCCGGCTGCACTGAAAAAGGTGGGTAGGGCGATTAATGTGTTGGCCCAAGCTGAGGGTTTGCCTTCTCATGCTGATTCGGTGCGCTTGCGGACTGAAAATGAGGGAAAGGATGAATTTTAAATTTTAGTTGGTAGATTTTAGATTGGCGATCGGGACTTGCGCGCTGCGGGATTAAGAAATCCCGTTTCTTCCAAAATCTTGCTTTAATGACGCAATTATGTTAGGAAACCGGGTTTTTGTGTGAGGGCTGATGATGTTGGCCAGCAGCGCGAGATTGTTGAAAGTAGGCGACAATCAATGAAAAATTTAATATCTAAGTTATCTGAGATTTAAAATTCCATGGTATTGAATACTGTTTTGGTGGCGATCGACAGTTCTGAGTTTGCAGGACAGGTGCTGCAAGCTGTGGGGGAATTTCGGCTAGAAGCGACGGCCAAGGTGATTCTAGTTCATGTTGTGAGTCCGGGTACGTCGGATTTTGACGCGGTTGTCGATCGACCTCACGCTCAGGGAAATGAGATTGCTTATCGAGAAGTAGAGAAGTTGTTGCAATCTTATCAGGAAAAGTTGCCTTGCGAGAGTCAGTTAGAGATTGTTTCGGGGGAACCGGCCGAGGAAATTTTGCGTTTGGCTAATATTTATAAAGTGGACTTAATTGCGATCGGCTGTCGGGGTTTGACTGGTTTAAAGCGAATTTTGGAGGGTTCGGTGAGTGCTGAGGTTGTGGCTGAGGCTCCTTGTTCGGTGTTGGTGGTGCGGGCGAAGTAAGTAGGCTGGTAAATGCGATCGACTATTGGATTTACATAAACCAAGATAGCTATTAATATCATTTGTTAGTTGAATGCAAAAATTAACGACCTATCAAATATATGCTATTTTGTCAATTTACCGACCAACGGACAAATAAAAAACTTCCAGTAAGCGATCGCTTTTAACCGCAGATTAACGGGCATACAAAAAGGGCGATTCACGCTCGGGATAGCTCCGCTTCACGCTCAGGGAGATGAATTGATATTATGATAGACTCGAACCAATGGCTAAGCATTATCATCTATGCCTCCAACTGCGAATTGTCTAAAAATTCCTCTGCGTGGTGTTCTTGTTGTTCCTTTTGTTCTACAAATCTTTACAGCAGTGAGCTTAACAGGTTGGCTTTCGTTACGCAATGGACAAAAAGCGGTTAACGATGTGGCGACTCAACTTCGTCAGGAACTAATAGCACGCATTGAAGGAGAACTCAAGCAATATATCAACAAACCTCATGATATCAATCGTGTGAATTCAGTCGCTTTTGCACAGGGCCACATGGACATGGTGAATGGCCGCAACGCTAAGCAATTTTTAACCCAAGTGCAAATCTCCCCTTTTGTTTTTTCATCCTATTGTGGCGATGCTCAAGGATATTATCTGGGTGCGACTCGTCGAGAGTCAAAAATCGCGATGACTGCGAGTAATCAAGAAACAAACTATCATTTTTATTTTTATGAAATGGATAATTGGGGCTATCGGCAAAAATTCCTAGAACAGGTAAACTCTTCTTACGATCCTCGCCAACGCCCCTGGTATCTTTCTGCTGTGAAAGCAGGGAGGCCTACTTGGAGCAATATTTTTGTGAATATTGTCAACAATGGTAAGCCTGCAATTACTGCCAGCGAACCTGTCTATGACTCAGAAGGTAAACTTGTGGGTGTCTGTGCCACTCTTGTTGTCCTCTCAGAAAATTTAAGGGAATTTCTGGGAAGTTTGTCTATTGGTAAAACAGGTAAGGCTTTTGTGATGGAGCGATCGGGTTCAATGATTTCTAGTTCAACAAAAGAGCCACTAATCAAAGGACAAGGTAAAGCTCAGAAGATGATTTACGCCGTGGAAAGTAGCGAACCATTTGTGCGGGAGACAGCTAAATATTTGCAGAAATATTTTGGTAACTTTGACCAAATTCATAAATCAGAACAGTTAGAATTTACCCTCAACAGTGAACGGCAGTTTGTTCATTTGCTACCGCTGAATGATGGTAGAGGCATCGATTGGCTAATTGTAGTCGTCGTGCCTGAATCTGATTTTATGGAGCAAATAAATTATAATAGAAATACGACGATTATCCTGTGTCTATTATCACTGGTAATCGCAACAGGATTAGCAATTATCACTTCACAATGGATAGCTAAACCTATTCGGCGATTGAGTCAAGCCAGTCAGGCGATCGCCAGTGGAAATTTCGAGCAAAATGTTCCCGACACTCTCGTAGAGGAATTGGTAACTTTATCAGTATCTTTTAATCAAATGAGTCAGGAATTAAAGAACTCTTACCACACCCTCGAACAAAAAGTAGAAGAACGCACTCAAGAACTACGGGAGACTCAAGCCCAACTCATCCAAAGTGAGAAAATGTCATCTCTGGGGCAACTGGTAGCCGGGATTGCCCATGAAGTGAATAATCCCGCGAATTTTATTCACGGTAATTTATCTCATCTTAGCCAATATACCCAAGATTTACTAGAGCTAGTACAGCTTTATCAAAAGTATTATCCCCAGCCGGTATCGGAGATTCAAGCCAAGTCGGAAGATATTGAGATCGAATTTTTGAGCGAAGACTTATCAAAACTGCTCAAGTCTATGAAAGTAGGTTCTGAACGTATCCGCGATATTGTTAAATCTCTACGGAATTTTTCTCGATTGGACGAAGCAGATTTCAAAGCTGTCGATATCCATGAAGGTATTGAAAGCACCCTGATGATTCTGCAAAATCGTCTCAAGCCCAGACACACACATCCAGAGATTGAAGTGATCAAAGAGTACGGTAATCTGCCGCATATCGAATGTTATGCAGGACAACTTAACCAGGTATTTATGAATATTCTGACAAATGCTCTGGATGCTTTAGATGAGCGAGACCGGGTGGAGAAAAAGACAATCCGGATTAGTACGAGTCTGTATAACTCAGAATTGGTCAGAATTTGTATTGCTGATAATGGGTGTGGCATCACAGAGGAAGTCAAAAAACGGCTATTTGACCCATTTTTTACCACCAAACCGGTAGGAAAAGGTACGGGAATGGGGATGTCTATTAGTTATCAAATTGTGAGCCAAAAGCATAAAGGAAAACTGTGGTGTACATCAGAACCCGGAGAAAGAACAGAGTTTTGGATCGAAATCCCCCTAAATCAAAGTGTTATTTAGTTGAGGATATTCGCGAACTGTGGCATTATCTTGCCGAACCCCATGAATCGGGTCACTTCAAAGCTGTGGAACCTTCAATTTTGATTTTTGATGACCCGTTTCCCGATATCACCGAACCATGCGCGCGAGATGAGGGGGAAAACCCCATAACCGCTGCAATCGGTAGAGGAGATATCAACCAAATTGCTGCAATCCCTTACTGTGCAAATTCTCCTCGATGTGCTGCATTTCCTTCATCTCCTCACCCGCAACTATCCCGTAAATTTCCGTGTAGATTTTTCCGTATTTAACCTTCTCTAAAGCCGACAGGATTATCAAGTCCTTGCGATCGAGTTCTAGTTTCAGCGTGACAAGAATCGATTCCAAAGTCCCATCCATTCGCCAGTTACTGGAATATTGAGCCACCTCCTTTCCCAGCCCCAGTAAGGTATGGCGCTGCACACAAAGCGGAGTCGAGCCATTAACTCGGAAATTGGCATCGATGGCATACAACTGTCCCTCAGAGTCTTCCAGCACGTCGAAGCCAATAACGCCGAAATAACCCTGTTGGTGAGCATATTTACCAATAGCGGCAATCATCTCAAAAAACCTACTCATGTCGGTTTCGCGGTAGTGAATCAGTCCCCCTAAATAGCTGCCCTCTGGGGTGACAAGTTGGCTGGTAGTGCCGATGAGCCTGATATTTCCCGTTTTGCTTACATAGAACTGCACGCAATAGTTCTGCACTTCATTCTTGACGAATTCCGAGACAATAATCGTATCCACCAACTTAATATCGAGATATTTCCTCACTTCCTGCAAGCAGTAGTTCAGATCGCTGGCGCTTTTGATAATATAAGTGCCTTCTCCAGAAAGTCCGTGGGATGTTTTAATCAAGTAGGGGAATTGGTCTGGTAACTGAATGCTTTCGAGATTGACTTCGTGCAGATTGTAGGTTTGGTATTTCGGACATTGCACGCCTAATTCTGCTAGCGTTGCTTTGCTGAGCAAGTGGTAGTGGATGTCGGGATGGACGGCGTGTTTTTCAGGTTTGAGATTGTCGAAGGGAAATAGAGTTATGAGTTTGTCAAAGCGATCGCTTCGGCTGAGATCTTCGAGATAAGTTGAGCAGTCTACAATCTCCATACTGCTGTAGCTGAAGCCAAAATGCTCGCGCCAATATTCAATCAGCGACTTCGGCGGCGAATTAATCACAATCCCTGGGATGGCATCGCCTAACACAGCCAGATTTTTCCAAGGTTCCTTCTGACCAATCTTGTCGAAAGAAGTTTTGGTGGCTTCACTGCTGCCGTCTTGAATAAAGTATTTTTCCCTGTTGGGGTAAGCAGCCCAACTCGCAGTTGCAGGGTAATTTAGGATGAACGCATAACGTGCATCTGTGATGTCTGGAGCAAACAAATCGGAAAGAGAATTACCCTCAAAGTAAGGAAAGTCGTATGTTGAGTTCATAGAAACGTCCAAGTCGAGTTTGAATTGAATTGTTTTCTCGGCCACTAAGTAGCTCGACATAATTAAAAGTAGGGTGGGCAATGCCCGCCCTACAAATTGAAAAAATGTTTATTGATGTCCAGCTACTTAATACCTAGGAAACAAGATATTAGTTGCGGCATTTTAGCTCTCTCCAACTAGAGAGAATGCAACCTCAATAATTTCAATGATGGACGAGTTGTTTTTTCTTAGTGAACACAGCCACCTTGTCCATTTCTGAGGTTCTATAAGCACAAGCCATGTCGGTTGAGTTATGCGCCCAGCCAACCCGCCCTTGAGGGTCTATGAGGATGCACCCAGCTTCTCCTGCGACCTTAGATGCCAGAGTCTCAATTGCCATCTGCGCTGCTTCGTCTGGGTGCTTGCCGGAGGCGAGAAAGTCGATCGCTATCTTAGCCAAAACTACTGGCATAATCGACTCACCATCGCCTGTGGTCGAGCAACCGCCGTATTGACTGTCAGCAAACAAGCCTGAGCCAATAATGGCGCTGTCGCCGACCCGACCGGCGGGCTTATTCATAGTGCCGCCTGTTGAGGTACCGGCAACTAAGGTGCCATTACTATCCAAAGCTACACAACCCACGGTATTGGGGCGGTCAATAACTTCTTTTTCCTCCTCCCACTCTTCCTGTTGCTCGTCAGCGATTAAGTCTTCTTTTGCAGACATCTCGGCTCCATTTTCTGCTGCAAAATGTTCTGCGTGATCCGCTACTAAGAACATGGGTTTTGTATCCATAATCTTTCGCGCCACTGAGATGGGATGGCGCACGCCTTGAACATTTGCGATCGCTCCCCAACCCAAGGAACCGCCTTCCATCATCGCTGCGTCTAGTTCTACCTCTCCCTGGTTGTTGAGAACCGATCCAAAACCTGCGTTAAATGTCTGGTCAGTTTCCAGAACCCGGATAGCTGCCTCAACAGCTTCTGCTGCTGTACCCCCGCTTGCGAGCACTGCCCAACCAGCTTCTGCTGCTGCCGTACAGCCTGCATTGTTGGCTGCAACCTTTTCTTCTGAAATTGTTTTTGCTCCACCGTGAACAATAATGCTTAGTACCATAAATTTCCTTTTTTTTAATCTTAAGCTCTACTTAAAAATTCCTTATATCAATCAATTTATTAGTAAGTAATTTTTAAGTAGTTTATTTGATGCTAGTTATATAGCCTAGCTGTGTTTAATTTAGGATTCGTCTATCTTCAGATATAATTATTTGTGTCGAAATTTGTATTCCTCCTGACCTAGCTATTTACGAATTATTAATATATATGTTGCCAAAGTTATGTCAATAGTGTGAGGCAATGTGGCTTCGAGTTAGTTAAGGAAATTGAAAGAGTTAGGGAGTAAAGATGAGGTAAAACTTAAGGCGATGCACTACACCTTAACAGGCAAAATCGGTAAACGTGAAGAATGAGACTTTGACAGAAAATAAGTGCGATCGCGCTTCACATCACTCTGAGCCTTTATGCTTACCCGCCAAAAACTCCCGCAGCCGCAACAAACTAGCCGTTTGCCCCAAATTCAGTGGCAGCAGCGACACTCCCTCCAACCGAGACTGCACCCAACCGTCGCCCCAATACCACTGATGAAAAATGAAAATGAACTCCCCTTCCAACAATGTAGCGATCGAGTTTGGGACTGTTGCAATTAATCTAAATTGTGTGGCCTGTCTTGGATTTTTGTGGGAGTCGCCAATGCAGACTGACAGCGTTCCCAATAAATTTTAGCCACGCGATCGCCCTGATTGTGACGCCAACACTCGGAAAACAGCCGCGCCGCTTCCGCGAAATTCCCTTCCGAGTAAATTGCCAAGGCTTCTGCAAACAATTCCAGCGTAGCTAACTTGCCCGCTTTGATTTCTGGCCCATCGGCATCAAACACCTCATAAACTGTTACTAATTGAGATTTTCCCTTGACTTTTACCGTATCGAGGGTGCGGATTGCGTACTCGGATGGATTTTCTAAACGCGAGTAAGTTTCCTGGGTGATTAACAGCGACGCCCCATAATTTTTCGTCAAACTTTCCACGCGAGAAGCTAAATTCACCGCATCGCTGATTACCGTCCCGTCCATGCGATTTTGACCGCCCACCGTTCCCAGCATCAAAGTTCCAGTATTGATGCCAATCCCAATCTGAATCGGCGCACAGCCAAAATTAGCGCGATTTTGATTGTATTCAACGAGACCCTGCAGCATAGCAATTCCCGCTTTCACCGCATGATCCGCCTCGCCGCTAAACAGCGCCATAATCGCATCGCCAATATATTTATCAATAAACCCGTTATTTTCATTAATGACGGGTTCCATGCGAGAAAGATAGGAATTGATAAATCTGAAATTGTCCTCCGGCGTCATGCTTTCCGAGAGCGTGGTGAAGTCGCGAATGTCGGAAAACAACACCGACATTTCTAACTGCACTTGGTCGCCCAATTCGACATCAATAATGCTTGATTTCTCTAAAAACTGGAGGAACTGATTGGGGACGAAGCGCTCGTAAGCTTTGTTGAGTTGGAACAATTCATTGGTAAATCTGATTCGCTCTGTTTCGGCTTTTTTACGCTCCGTGATATCTTGAAAGGCTACAATTGCATAAGAAATGTTGTCCTTTTCATCATAGATGGGAGTACCCCAAGCCTCGATCGGAATAATCTTGTTGTCTTGGTGAATTTCCATATCCTCAGCGGTGGCACTTTCGCCCCTCAACGCCCGCACAGCAGGCAATTCTGCCGAGGGATATTCCTGCTCTGTTCCAGCTTTATACACTTGATAAACCTCTGGTATTTGCTCGCTGGTGACGTTAGGAAGAACTCCTTTACCTAATAATTGAATAGCTGCGCGATTACTATAGTAAAATTGGCCAGAAGCATCCAGCACTGACACCCCGACCGGGATTGCTTCTAAAAATTGAGCGAGTCTGTTCTCACTTTCGCGGACTTCTGTATAAAGCTTAGAATTTTGGATCGAGATCGCTGCCTGTCCAGATAACACTTTTAATAGTTCCACTCTTTCTGGCGTAAAAGCTCCGGCTGTCAGATTGTTTTCTAGGTAAACAATACTAATGATTTGAGCTTGGTTAATCAGCGGCACACATAAAATTGATTTGGGCTGATGCTTTTGGATGTAGGGGTCGTTGGTAAATTGTCCCTCTCGGACAGCATCATCTAGTACCACGCTTTCTTGAGTGCGGGCTACATAATTGACAATCGCTTTGGAAAGTTCTTGACAATTTTCAACTGAGATTGACTGCAACACGGTAACGGGATTGTCATCTATTTTCCCTTCAGCTTCAATTAACAGTTTTCCCTGATTGCATAAAATTAGATATCCTCTTTCCGCCCCTGCACTTTCCATCAAAATTTTCATCAAGCTAGACATTAGCTTATCTAGCATTATTTCGCCGGAAATCGCCTGAGAAGCTTTCATTACTGTGGTGATATCTAAGTTAGAACCAGAACCCGTGGTCGTTACTGATGCCGTAGCTTTAGTTGTTTTTCTTCCAGGTTGGATTGGCGCCAATAACTGCGGATATCGGGTTTCTAAATCCGTTACCTTAGCAGTGGCTCCCCATTGAACATAACAATAATATGCCTCAATCATGTAGGTTTGAGCAATTTTTTCTTTGCCCCATTCTAGGTAAAATTTCGCCGCCAGTTCATTAGCTAGTGCTTCTTCGTTGAGGAAGAGATTTTCTTTGGCAAGGGAGATGGCGCGATCGTACATTTCAATCGCCTCAGCTTTATTACCCAAAACCCGATGTTTTTCGGCCTCAACCAAATACCATTTATGCAGATGATTCATCGGAGCATTTTGCGCCCACTGTTGCAGAGTCGTTTGATGTGTTTGTACCTGAGCGAGAATTTCTAGTTGCTCAATTTCTAGCTGTGTGGGAAATAGCGCCAAGTGTGTTAGGGCAGCATAGAAATGGAAAATGGGAAAATAAACACTTCCCGATATTGCCATCAAATACGACTTAACTTGGGTAATGTGGCATAGGGCAGCCGAATAATTGCCAAACGAGTAAGCAAGAAGTAGTTTGTTGATGTAGGTAAAAGCGATCGCTGCGAATTCATTGTTCTGATATTGCTTAGGAATAATTACACTTTCATCGTATGCAGTTCCTATTAAGCAATCCGGTTGACTCACACATTCCCTCAAGTTCTGCACCGTCTGCCGCATCATATCCAAAGAATCCTGAGCAGAATAGTGCTTCACCAGATATAAGGCAGTGCTGTAATCTGCTATTTCGGGTTCCCAAGTCTCTAGTTCTACCCCACCGAAAAATTTGGCGTGAAAGTAAGTGAGTATGTTGTAGCCAGCGTTAAGGAAATCGCCAGATTCCATGCCAGCCATATAGCCATCTTTCTCCGTAGATATCACTGCTCTCATAGCTTCCTTATGATGCTGCATAAAAGCCCCAAACATCACCAGAATGATGGACTTGAATTCCCGTGAAGTGAACCCATTGAGCAAGCTGAGTGCCAATCGACCAAAGCGATAGCCTGTTTCTACCTCTCCCAAAAAACCACACAACACCATACCATGAAGTGCATACCCCACGCTTGATGGGGGTGCATTTCCAAAGGAGAGCGATAAACTCACCATCGTCGAGCTAAGGAGTGGTAGTAAACCGGGCATTCCCATGAAAATCGTTCCCGGTAACATTCCTAACATTTGCATAGCTGCCTGAGTCTGGGAATTTGTCATCACAGGTAGGTCAACCAGTTCCTCTATTTGTCTGCCCTGAAGTTGACTCTTCAGGGTTTGTAGCGCTTTACTAATCAAAGCTTCGTCAGGTTCAGTTGGGAATTCAACCCCCAGTTGTAAGAGTGCATTTCTGCCCACTGCGATCGCCTCCAACAGCTTGCCCTGGGCTGTCTGGGCGGCGATTGAAATTTCGTAAATTTTGATTTTGTCTAAAATTGTCTGAGCATTCTGCAATACCTGTGCTGCCATCTGTTCCATAACCTCAATGTCAGCATTCAAATAGGCGGCTTCGGTAGCAGCAACATAAAGATTCAGGGTCAACTCATACTGACTTTGCCAGCAGTTGGCCCTCAGTAGCTCAATCCCTGTTTGCAGATAGATATTTGCCGCAGCGTAGGCGGTAGAACTTCTAGCCTTACGTCCCGCTTCTAAGTTGAGTTGGGCTAAGGCTTCTCGTTCACTTAATTGATTAATTAACTCAATTCCTTGATTTAAATGCCCCACAATATCAAAGAGTTTTTCTTCTCTTTCTATCTCCGAATAATTTTGTAGCAGTAACTGTCCAATTTTGAGATGAGTGGCTTGTTTTTGGTTTTCGGGTATTAGGGAATAAGCCGCTTGCTGGACGCGATCGTGCAGAAATTTATAAGTTGGATTGGTAATAGACTCAGGATGGGATATATCCTGTGTTTGAAGGAAGCATTTATAGCCTTCAGTAATGGGTAAAATGAGTCCTTCTTGCAATGCTCTCCAGAGTGATGATGCAGTTTGTTCTGGTAATTCTTCGCTGACTATTGCCAAGGTCTCTAAATCAAACTGCGATCCAATGCAAGCCGCCAGTTTTAGAACATCCTGAGTTTGGGCAGGCAACTTCTGCAATTGCACCGCCATAAACTCCACCACATCCGAGGCATGGGTAAGTCTAGCTTGAGCAATATCGCACTGCCAATGCCGTAAATTCCACTCAAAAGTAATTTGAGCATCTTCATGCAACGCCTTGAGGAATTGAGTCGAGAAAAAGGGATTACCTTGGGTTTTTTGATAAACCAATTCTGTCAAAGGTTGAGCAAAAGATAAATCGCAAATCAGCGTATCTGCTACCAACTGATTGAGATCTGCTAAACTCAACGGTTGCAGGATAATCGTATTCACCGTGGCTCCCGACTTCACAATCTCATAGGTCGTCAACATAAACGGATGAGCCGATGATACCTCATTATCCCGATAAGCACCCAATACTAACAGATGCCCCGTATCTTTCATCAACAGTTGTAGCAAGTTGAGCGATGCCGAATCTGCCCACTGCAAATCGTCCAGAAACATCACTAAGGGATGTTCTGCTTGGGTAAATACTTGCACAAATTTCTGCATCAGCAGATTGAAGCGATTTTGGGCAGCACTCCCCGACAATTCTAGTGCAGGACGTTGAGGGCCAATAATGCGTTCTAACTCAGGAATCACTTCAATCAGCACTTGCCCGCTGTCGCCTACTGCTGTCAGAATATTGGTCTTCCATTTGTGTAATTGAGCGTCACTTTCTGATAATAATTGTCCCATCAATTCCCGAAATGCTTGCACAAATGCAGAGAAAGGAATGTTGCGCCCAAATTGGTCGTATTTGCCTTTGATAAAATAGCCGCGCTGTCTGGCGATCGGCTTGTGCACTTCGTTCACTACTGCGGTTTTACCAATGCCAGAAAAGCCAGCCACCAGCATCATTTCGGCACTACCTGTACTGACTCGTTCAAAGGCTGCTAATAGACTAGAAACTTCAGTTTCTCTGCCGTAAAGCTTTTCGGGAATCATGAAACGGTCGGTAATATCCCGCGTTCCCAAGGTAAACTGCTCAATGTTACCCGTTGCTTGTAATTGAACCAGACACATTTCTAAATCGTGTTTTAGCCCCCCGGCAGTTTGATAGCGGTTTTCGGCATTTTTCGCCATCAATTTACTGACAAGTTGAGACACAATTACGGGAACTTCTGGCTCAATTTCGTGCGGAGGAGCTGACTGCCTAGCAATGTGGCAGTGAACCAGTTCTAAAGCGTCTTCTGTATCAAAAGGCAGTTTTCCTGTAAGCAATTCGTAAAATGTGACGCCGAGCGAGTAAAAATCAGCTCGATAATCGAGAGAGCGATTCATTCTGCCAGTTTGTTCGGGTGAAATATAGGCTAAGGTTCCTTCTAAAATGTTGGGGTTTTTCAGGGTTGGCGTTTCTCGCGTTAACTGAGTAGAAATACCAAAGTCGATAATTTTGAGCTGCCCGGTCGCTGGATTGAATACTATATTAGAAGGGTTAATATCTTTGTGGATGATGTTTGCCCTGTGAATTTGCCCTAAAATTTCAGTTGTGGCGATCGCAATTTCCAGAAACTCCTTTAGGCTAAACTTTCGCTGCTGCATCCAAATTGTCAAGGATTCGCCGCCAAAGTCCTCTACAAACATCACGAGGGTGTTTTGGTATTTTTGCAAGTCATAAACCCGCACGACTCCCGCCTCTTTTAGCTCTTGGGTGATGCGGTATTCGGTGCGGTAGCGCAGCAATTCTTGAGGTGTGGGGTAGCTTTCTTTCAGAAGTTTGAGGATAATTGGCTGGTTATTTGCTTCCCGAATCGCCCGGTAAACCAGAGAGTTGACACTTTCGTAAAGAACCGCCACAACCGAAACGCCTGGAATCGAGAGCATATTGATTTTTTTGCTAAAAATTAACGCGCAGTCAAAACGCACCAGCTTTGTGTATAGAATAGCACGTTAGAAAGGCAAAATTTTTGTTTGTGTAACAAATGTTTAGTTTTTCGGGTAGCAGCCTGCAAATACTTTGTGGTAGCCCAGATTTCGATCGCCTAGTGCATAGGATGCCTCAACAGTCGATCGCACTTTTGCTTTGATTTTCAGCCCACATTACGCTGCTTGGGGTGTGACACAGCATAATTACGCATAAAACTCTCTTTTTAAAATAAAAAATTATGGCTTTAAAACGTTTTTTATCAGTCAATGTACGGTATAAAGCTATAATTTATAGCTTTATTGCTGGATAAAAATAAGTAAAAACCGATCGTGACAGTTGAGGGTGCAGAATGTGGATTTCAGGTATAGCAACCGCCCTGATGGTGACGAGCTTCTTAATCGCTAAGTCTACGCTGCAGTTGACCGCACTGAGCACCCAATACCTTAAAGTGATAATTGTCAGATACGTGCTCTGCCAGCTCAAAGCTAATGAAACTAGCCTTCTTTTCTATACATGGTGCTGCAATGCTAGCGATCGCAGCCACTATTGTCAGTACAGGGGTGCTACAAGCACAACCCATTGTTCCCGCACCCAATGACGCTGGCACTACTGTCACGCCTAGCGGCGATCGCTTGAATATTACAGGCGGCCAAACTTCTAGAGATGGAGCGAATCTTTTCCACAGTTTTCAACAATTTGGACTCAGCGAAGGGCAGATTGCTAATTTTATTTCTACTCCCGCTATTCGCAACATTCTGGGTCGGGTAGTAGGCGGCAATCCTTCTATTATTAATGGTTTAATTCAAGTAAGTGGCGGCAATTCCAACCTGTTTTTAATAAATCCTTCGGGCATTATCTTTGGCCCTAATGCTAGCTTGAATCTTCCGGCTGCCTTTACAGCTACTACTGCTACTAACATCGGTTTTGATTCCGGTTTGTTCAATGTGGCTGGAGCGAACGATTACAGTACGCTGATAGGAAGTCCGAACACTTTTTACTTTAATCTCAGCCAACCGGGAAGTATCCTCAATGCAGGTAATTTAGCTGTTTTGCCGGAACAAAGTATAAGTTTAATTGGCGGCACAGTTGTCAGCACTGGTTCCCTGAATGCTCCCCAAGGTAATATTATTGTCGCTGCTGTCCCTGGTGAGAAGGCAGTTCGGATTAGTCAACAAGGACATTTATTAAGTTTAGAAATAGGGGTTGTTGACGGGGGATTGTTGGCAGAGAATGGGCAATTATCTCTGCCTTTGTCTCTTCCGCAATTGCTTGCGGGTGCAGGTGGGAACTCTGCTACTGGTATTTCCGTTAACGGTGCAGGAGAAGTGGTTTTGACGGGGGGTTTGAGGGTGGAAAGCGGGGATGTGGCGATCGCTAGTTCTACTGTTAATAGTCAGAATGCTACACTCTCGGCAGCACGTAATCTCACTTTGGTAGAAAGCCAGCTACTTACTGAGGGCAATTTGAATCTATTTGCAGGAGATACGGTGCGGGTGAGGGATGGAAGTTATCCTTTCAGGGCGATCGCGGGCGGCAATCTTACTATACAAGGTAATCAAAATATTGATATCTTCGCGCTAAATTATCCTAACCCTGCATTCCAATCCGCAGGGGATATCACATTATTGAGTAACGGCAATGTTTCGGGCGATGCTCACTTCGCTGCGGGAGGTAATGTAAGTATTCTCACATTGTCTGGCAACGGCGGCAGTTTTGTGAGTTTGTACGACCCGATTATTAGCTCGGAGGGAGATGTGAGATTTGGGGATTATACTGGAACCTCACTTAAGGTAGAAGCAAAAGGCGCGATCGCGGCGGGAGATATTACTATCACTGGGCCAGATACTACTTTGTCCGGTTCCGCCGATCCAGATGCAGCGGTGCTTTCAGGTAGTGCAGCTTTAATTCTGCGATCGGGCGTTTCGACTCTGGCGAATGCTGCCAATGTGCCGCCGAATACGACAGCAGGGGAGACATTTTTTGCTTCGCCCGGTGTTGCTTCGGGCAATAGCATCGGAGTGGGAGCGATTTCGACAGCAGGCGGGCCTGTGATTTTGGAATCAGCAGGGGACATTGCGCTCGATGCGATCGCGACTTCTGGGGGTAATATTACTCTCAAAGCTGCCAGCGACATCGCCGTTACAGGCACTCTTCAGTCTAGTGGCGGCAGTATTGACCTCACGGCTGGCAATCTTCTCACAGTCAGCGGCACTTTTACAGATAGTAACGGTGTAAATGTGAGCATTTCCAGCGCTAATGGCACAAGTGGTGGCGCGATTACTATTCGCCACGCGGGGAGCACTACTACACCTTTTATTGTCGGGGATGCGACAACGAATGGGACGACGGGAGCCATTACATCAGGTTCCGAGACTATTTCGCCGCAGTTCGCGGTGCCGGTGCCACCTAGCACTTACACTCAGGGCAATATTGCGATCGTTACTTCCGCGCCATCTCCAACGCCGGAACCAACACCGGAACCAACACCATCTCCAACACCGGAACCGACACCGGAACCAACGCCATCGCCAACGCCATCGCCAACGCCGGAACCAACACCATCTCCAACACCGGAACCGACACCATCTCCAACACCATCTCCAACTCCACAACCGACACCACAACCAACACCATCTCCAACTCCACAACCAACACCACAACCAACTCCACAACCAACACCATCTCCAACTCCACAACCAACTCCATCTCCAATACCACAACCGACACCACAACCGACACCACAACCGACACCATCTCCAATACCATCTCCAATACCACCACCAACACCGGAACCCGCGCCATCTCCAATATCAGAACAAACGACATTACCGGATATTTCAATTACCAATGCGATCGCCCAATCTGGCAACCTGAATAGCATTAATAGAATTGAATCTCTTTTTAACTACAGATCCGATTGGGTAAGCGAAGTTGTCCAAACGGCATCGCCTCTAAATATAGTTAGCCCCAGCGATATCACACGGCTAATCGATAAAGGCGATATCTCTCAAGCCACTTTGTTTATGGATATCTTCTATAGCCAACAAGTGGGGTCATACGTCAACCAGGAAATCCGGCGGGACTTGCAATCTTTTACGGCCATACAGGGAAGAATTAGAGCGATCGCCAACCAAACTGGTAAGAAAACAGCCATTATTTACGCCTTAGCCCGCCCTGAACAATTAGACCTGATAATCGTCCCCCCTACGGGTATCCCAATTCATAAAAGCATCCCCGCCGCCCGGCGCGAAACTTTGATGCAAGTAGCCGCCAGCTTCAGGTCTGAACTCCTTAATCCCAGCAAAATCAATACTCAGACATATTTGCCAGCATCCCAACAACTTTACCAGTGGATAATTGCGCCCTTGGAAGCTGATTTGAAAGCTCTGGGCATCGATACGCTAGTTTTTAGTATGGATGCGGGGTTGCGATCGCTCCCCTTAGCCGCCCTCCATGACGGTTCTCAATTTCTAGTAGAAAAATACAGCATCGCACTCATTCCCAGTGTCAACTTGACCGATACTAACTATGAAAGCGTTAAAAATGCTGAAGTTTTAGCAATGGGAGCATCACAATTTACTAATAACCAACCCTTGCCAGCAGTGCCCGCAGAACTTAATGCTATTGCCTCCGAATGGAAAGGCGAATCCTTCCTCAACCAAACCTTTACTCTCAACAATCTTAGGTCGCAGGGCAAAGACAGACCCTATCGGATTATTCACCTCGCCACTCACGGAGAATTTAAGCCAGGAGCACCGAGCAATTCTTACATTCAGTTATCAGACACCAGACTAACACTCGATCGCGTGCGCGAACTAGGGTGGAATCAGTCGCCTAAAGTTGAGCTATTGGTGTTGAGCGCTTGTAAAACTGCTGTGGGTGATGAGGGCGTGGAATTAGGCTTTGCGGGGCTAGCTGTGCAAGCGGGGGTGAAGTCAGTTTTGGCGAGTCTTTGGTACGTCAGCGATGAAGGTACTTTAGGGTTAATGGCTGAATTTTACCATGAGTTAAAAGTCGCGCCTATTAAAGCGGAAGCCTTGCGGCAGGCTCAGATTGCTATGATTAAAGGTCAAGTTCGCATTCAAAATGGTCGTTTAATTTTGTCAAACTTAAATAAGGAGTTAGAATTGCCACCAGAATTAGCTAAACTAGGTAATGAAAACCTGTCCCATCCTTATTATTGGTCGGGCTTTACAATGATTGGGAGTCCTTGGTAAGGTATAAAGGTGATTGCAATTGCTTCTTGAATCGCGACATAAACTTGCTTTGTTATTCGTAATGACATAGTAGTAAGTGCATAAATACTAACAATCTCATTGCGAACGAAGCGAAGCAATCGCAAGGACTGATGGAATCACTAGCCTATGATTGCTAGTGATTCTATAAATGCTATTTGAATGAACGCTCTAAAAATCTAAAATTAAATAGGATGCAAATGATACACCAAAAGTTGGTTTCAATTCTAGTTTTTATTGACTCGAGTGTTGAAGATTATCAGAGTTTAATTAGCGGCGTTTCCCCAAAGGCTGAAGTAATTATCCTAGATGAAACGCTCGATGGCATCAAGCAAATCACCGAAAGGCTAACAATTGAACAAAATATAGAAGCAATCCATATCATTTCTCACGGCAGTCCAGGTGCAGTACAACTCGGTACAAATACACTCAACAACAGCAACATAGAAAGCTTAGGCCCTCAACTCAAACAGTGGCGCAAAGCATTAATTCCCGGTGCCGATATTCTCCTCTACGGGTGTAATGTCGCCGCCGATGTATCGGTGAAAATTGACAGCCCCGACATCTCCCACATCCCCCACATTCCCCACATCCGCCAGGGGTTAAAACCCCTGTCTCATAGCTTAAGTCGGTTAAAACCGACTGAAGAGAATCTAGAGAATTCATTTATTCAGTCTTTTTCAGAGGACTTTCGCGATCGGACGGGGGTTTTAACCTCCGGCGGGACTGGTGTTAAACCGACTGGGGTTAAGCCCACAAAACCTAACCAATTCCTCCAACGCCTGAGTGAATTAACTGGTGCCGACATCGCCGCCTCTGCCAACCTTACAGGCAATGCGGCACTGGGTGGAGACTGGGAACTGGAAGTACACACAGGCTTGATTGAAACACCAATCCCATTTAACGCCAACACCCTCAAAACCTACAGGGGCGTGCTAGGCTTCGCCACCAAAGTTGACTTCCCTACTGGCAGTTACTCCGTCTCCGTCAGCCTCGGCGACATCAACGGCGACAAGAAACCCGACTTAGCTGTGGCGAACATCGGCAGCGCCAACGTCTCCATCCTGCTCAACACTACCCCCGCAGGAGCCACCACCCCCACTTTCACCCCCCAAGCCACCTTCCCTACTGGCACTAGCCCCGTCTCCGTCAGCATCGGTGACATCAACGGCGACGGGAAACCCGACGTAGCTGTGGTGAACCGCAACAACAACAGCGTTTCCATCCTGCTCAACACCGCCGCCACCGGAGCCACGGCTGCCAGTTTCGCCACCCAACCCGTCTTCACTACTGGCCCTAATCCCCTCTCCGGCAGCCTTGATGATTTTAACGGCGACGGGAAACTAGACTTGGCTTTAGCGATCAGATTCAGCAACGCAGCCTCGGTTCTGCTCAACACCACTGCCACCGGAGCCACCACTGCCAGTTTCGCCCCCCTAGCCAACTTCGGTACTGGCTCTGAGCCCTACTCCGTCAGCATCGGCGACTTCAACGGCGACGGGAAACCAGACTTAGCTTCAGCGAACTTCAACAGCAACAGCGCCTCGGTTCTGCTCAACACCACCACCACCGGAGCCACCACTGCCAGTTTTGCTCCTCAAGCCGCCTTCGCTACTGGCACTAGCCCCGGCTCCGTCAGCATGGGCGACATCAACGGCGACGGGAAACTTGACTTAGCTGTGGCGAACGGCAACAACAGCGCTTCCATCCTGCTCAACACCACCACTACCGGAGCCACCACTGCCAGTTTTGCTCCCCAAGCCGCCTTCGCAACTGGCACTAACCCCCTCTCCGTCAGCATCAGCGACATCAACGGCGACGGGAAACCTGACTTAGCTGTGGCGAACAACCCCAGCAACAGCGCTTCCATCCTGCTCAACACCACCCCCACCGGAGCCACCACCCCCACTTTCGCCACCCCAGTCCCCTTCCCTACTGGCAATAACCCGTTCTCCGTCAGCATCGACGACATCAACGGGGACGGGAAACCTGACTTAGCTGTGGCGAACCGCAACAACAACAGCGTTTCCATCCTGCTCAACACCACCCCCAAAGTTACTGCTGTCACCGCCACCACCGCTAACGGCAGCTACAAAGCAGGTGATACCATCGCCATCACCGTCACCTTCGATGCTGCTGTCAACGTAGATACCACAGGTGGCACACCCCAACTGCAACTAGAAACAGGCACAACTGACCGCTTTGCCACCTATGCCAGCGGTAGCGGCGGTACTGTACTCACCTTCAACTATGTAGTGCAACCAGGAGACACCTCCGGTGACTTAGAATACCTCGCCACCACCGCCCTCACCCTCAACGGCGGCACAATTAAAGAAACTGCTGTTACAGCCTTTGACGCTTTCTTAACCCTCCCCACTACCGCCTCAGCCAACTCCCTCGGCGGTAGCAAAGCCATAGTTATTGATACTACTGCACCAACTGTTGCCTTAACATCCGCATCAGCAACAACAGTAAATGGTTTATTTAGGGTCACAGCAACATTCAGTGAAAATGTCACCGGGTTTGATAATACTGATATCACCCTCGCCAATGCGACTGTCGGTAACTTTGTCACAGTTGACGGCAAAACCTACACCTTTGATGTCACGCCGAATGCTGATGGCGCTGTCACAGTTGATGTACTTGCTGCTAAAGCGAAGGATACTGCCAGTAATAACAATACCGCAGCAACTCAACTGGTTCGTACCGCTGATGTTACCGCACCAACTGTTGCATTAACCTCCGCATCACCGACAACAATAAATGCACCATTTTTAGTCACAGCAACATTCAGTGAAAATGTAACAGGATTTAGTGCCAGTGGCATTAATGTTATTAACGCTACGGTTAGCGGTTTTACAGGTAGCGGCACGACTTATAATTTTACCGTTACTCCGAATGCTGATGGTAATGTCACAGTTGATGTACTTGCTGCTAAAGCTAGGGATACTGCCAATAATAACAATACCGCAGCAACTCAACTGGTTCGTACTGCTGATTTTACACCGCCAACTGTTGCCTTGAAATCCGCATCACCGACAACAATAAATGCACCATTTTTAGTCACAGCAACTTTCAGTGAAAATGTGACAGGATTTAGTGCGAGTGGCATTAATCTTACTAACGGTACGGTTAGCGGCTTTACAGGTAGCGGCACGACTTATAATTTTACAGTCACA
>NZ_JAUBVK010000035.1:9993-75129 GCF_036705795.1 Microcoleus sp. ARI1-B5 | reverse complement strand
TGTTTGAGTTTTCTGACTATATGATACTACTATTGTTTATTGATGCTTACAAACTTAATGAAGTTTTATGATACCAATCCTGAATCTGTAGGGAAACGGCAATGCCTTTGGTAGTGTCAACAATCGCCTGAAACCCCTAATAAATCTCGTTTATCCCTCTTGCCGGCTCCCCCTCGCATCCCCCTACTCGACCCCTACTCCCCGAATCGTTGCGGGCACGCAAGAGTGCTTCTTGTCCCCCCCGAATCGTTGCGGGGGCGCCGGGGGGATCGGGTCTTAATTGCCGGCGCAGCAATCTGTAACTACGTTTGACGTGTTTGTTGACACTACCAAAGGCATTGCCGGCGCAGGATTCTGCAATTTTCAAGAGAATTATTGCATAAATCTTTGAGCGATCCCGAAACCGCAGATGCAACGCAGATGAATTTCAAGATTGTTGGCGGCTTCTGCAATCTTGTCTTTTCTTTAAACTCTTGTGGGGTTGGCTTCGACGCCTCCCCAAAACTTATACCATGCGTGAAAAAGTCTTGGTACAATTATTAATTATCTAGAAATCATCGGTCATTGGCCTAACTCTCCGCCGGACACGGCAGTGCCGTTTCCCTACAGATGAGATATTCTATATCTAGCAATTTTGTTCATAATTGGTATTAAATTAAAACTCACAAGAGCTTAATTTTAGCAAGACTTTTTTAAACTTGTATTAATTGCTAAAACCATTGTTTTTCTTGCCAAATACCGAATGCTGAATCTTATTTGTCCGCAGCGAGTGAAACGTAAGCGTTGCCATACGCTTTTCTCGCAGCAGACAAATCAAACTATCCAAGATAGTCTTATTTTTTAATTCAAAATTAGATCGCCGAAGCAGATTACCGCCCGAACTAAGTTCCAGCAGATACAGGCTAAAACACAAATTTTTTAAAGTCGCTCTATTCCACAACCAGAATCAATCCGTTTCGGATACCCTGATAGACTCGGTTAATCTCAAACCGATCTTTTTCGTTGAGACGGTTTGCCGAAAGCATTGCTGACTTCAGCAGCCGCCTGTCGAGGGGGGTAATTTGGCGGAAGGCAAAGATTCGCTGGACGATCGCCTCGATCGCTATTTTGGGTACATTAGCAGAACTGACTGTCATTATCTCAACACCTTAGAAGTAGGTAACAGAACTCTGTACTTTTATTTTTAAAGATTTAGTGAAGATACATTGTGATTAAGATCACATTTTATTTGTAACAATATAGTGTATGTACAGTAACTATTGTCACAAAAATTAAATAATCTTTACGCTAACTTAACGACGGCCCGATAAAATCACTCTTGTAAAACTCAGGCAGAGGGTAAAATGGCACAGGCAAAAATCGGCATTATCGGCGGCAGCGGTTTGTATAAAATGGAGGCCCTCAAGGATATTGAAGAGGTGAAAATTGATACACCTTTTGGCGCGCCATCTGATGCAGCCATTGTGGGAACATTGGACGGTACGCCCGTCGCATTTCTGGCAAGACACGGCCGCAACCACACTTTTTTGCCCTCAGAAGTCCCCTATCGGGCAAATATTTATGCCATGAAGAGTCTGGGAGTTGAGTATTTAATCTCAGCGTCGGCGGTTGGTTCCCTGAAAGCAGAGGCCAAACCTTTAGATATGGTAGTGCCGGATCAGTTTATCGATCGTACAAAAAATCGAGTTTCTACCTTTTTTGGAGAAGGAATTGTTGCTCACATCGCATTCGGCGATCCGGTTTGCCGCGAATTGGCTAAAGTATTGGCAAGTGCGATCGAATCCTTGAACCTCCCCGACGTTACCCTGCACCGGGGCGGCACTTACGTCTGCATGGAAGGCCCCGCATTTTCCACAAAGGCAGAATCCCACCTTTACCGCAGTTGGGGGGCGACAGTCATCGGGATGACAAATTTGCCCGAAGCAAAATTAGCCAGAGAAGCAGAAATTGCCTACGCAACTTTAGCATTAGTCACAGACTACGACTGCTGGCATGAGGATCACGACAGCGTAACAGTAGAAATGGTAATAGCAAATTTGCACCGCAATGCAGAGAATGCTCAAAAAGTTATTCAAGAAACAGTACGGAGGTTAACAGAAAATCCCCCCGTTTCCGAGTCGCATTCAGCTTTGAAATATGCAATTTTGACTCGGCTGGAGCAAGTGCCGACGGCAACTAAGGATAAAATGGGTTTGTTGTTGCAGAAATATTTGTAATTAGTCATCGGTTTCGCGCCAGTAAATACCACAATCTTGAGCGAGCGAATACTATCCGTCGGGGTCATGTCAACTATCTAATCGTGAAAGTAATTTTACGAGCAGTTGATGACCCCGATCAATGATTAATAATTGCTAGAACTTCCTCTCGTGTGAGAACAGTTGGCATAGAACGACTTCTTTTTGCTCGTACTGGATCAAGTTGTAAATCTAATTCTAAGTTGCGGATTATTGTGACTTAGGAGTTGAATATACGAAAATTTTCGGTATAATAATAAATATTTGGCTTGCTTAGTCTAAGTAAACAGCCATCTCTATAAATTTTACGTGGGAAGGAAAACTTACATTGGATTTCACACCACAAGTTAGGAATACAGCCAACTAGCCAGCTCTCGATCGGTGTGATTGAATAGCTCATGAAATACCAGGAGTCAGAAACGTGCCAGATAGTCACAATATTAATGAAGTAATTTTTGAAGAGAGAGATACTGAAATTTTCCATATCCCTGACACTAAAACCAAGCTTTCAACACTGCAAAATTATTTCTTCCCTCGGCTAGAGACGTTACTGCGTTATACCCTTGATGTTGTGGCGCTAGTCTACAATGTGAATCCTTACGAGAGAATGACTTTTGCCTACTCTCCAAGTCATCGAGATAAAGCAAAGGAGAACAAAGACTATGGCTTTGTTCATATTGGAATTATTGCAAAACGGGGTGACCAACCGCTCAAAATTCTCAAGAGAAATGGACAGCCATTCTTTCATCATCCCACTTATCTGACGTTTAAGGTATTTCCGAGTGGAACAATTCATGCTGAGCTAATGCCATTTCGTCAAGGCGTAGATGATGCTTACGTGGCAAGAATTTCACAACTTGTCGCTAAGTATAGCGAGGTTTTAATGCCACTATTATCGGTAGCACGTATTTCACATACGACGTATAATCCTGAATTTGAAGTTCTGCCTCTTCATCAGGCAATTGTGCCTGATGAAGTAGGGTCAGATGCTATAAGGTTGATGTCACCAAAATACTACTTTCCTGTCAGTCCAGGGCGAGGATTGTCTGAACTAATTATTGCATTCATCCTCTTATACGCTTTAGCAGAATCATTTATTTGTATTGGTGAAGGACGAGAACCTCAGCTTGAAAATAGGCTTGAGCAATTCAAAGAATTTTATCTCGCTTTTAAAAATACCGAAAATGACATAGAAACAGAAGAAAGCGAGGAAGAAGATTTCGATTCTTCAGAAATGCCTGAACTAGACAGTTATTCTTTTGTGAGACCAGGTAAATGGTGGGGTGTACTTGCTAGAGATAAATGGAAATGTCTTAGCTGTGGTAGATCGGCACGGGAAGATGGAGTTTTATTGGAAGTTGACCACATTATCCCCCGCTCAAAAGGTGGTTCTAACGATATGAGTAATCTACAAACTCTTTGCAAAAAGTGTAATATTGGCAAAAGTAATCGAGACAGCACAAGACTTTGTGTGACTTCTGATGAATTGATAGATCGAATGTAGATAGCGTAATTTTTCGGTGGGTGACTTTTATGAGTCACCAGTGATAAATTTGAAATAATTTGTGGTCACGCAGCCTAGAATTACAGCTATTAACTTATCAACTGCTTGAAGGCGTCGTGTTCGCGAATCTTCTCTAAATCAGCTTCAGTTTTTGCCAACTCTTTACACAAATTCGGATTGAGATTCAGGGCGCGCTTTAAATTTTCAATTGCTAATTCAATTTTACCTTGTAGCGCATAACATCGGGCTTTATTGTACCATATTCTGTAAAAATCAGGTCGAATTTTAGCAGCATTATCGTAAGAATCAATTGCGGATTCGTACTTTTGCAATTTGGAAAGTGCAACGCCTCGATTGTTCCAAGCGTCAGTATAATCATTTTTGATTTGTAGGGCTTGATTGTACGAAATTACTGCTTGTTCGTATTCCTGCATTTTAGAAAAAGCAACGCCTCGGTTGTTCCAAGCGTCGGCATAATCTGGTTTGGCTTGAATTGCTTGTTCGTAACAGCCGATCGCCTCCTGGTACTTCTCCAACTCCAACAATACCACGCCTCGATTGTTCCAAGCGTCGGGATAATTGGGGCGAATTGTCGTCGCTTGTTCGTAAGATGCGATCGCCTCTGGATACCGCTGCATTCTAGTGAGCACAACTCCCCGGTTGTTCCAAGTATCGGCTAAATCCGGCTGAATTTGCAGGGCCTGATTGTAAGCTGCGATCGCATCTTCATAGCGATTTTCAAAGAAACAAGCATCTCCCTGTTTGGCATAGTCGGCTGCGGTCAACAACTGTTGATAATTGCCGTAGTTAACCGGAGCAAATTCTTGAATTTGGGCGTCTGGCAATAAAAGGTCTGTTTCTGCATCCGCTGGGTGACTTTGGTGTTGAATTTCGCCTAAGATACTTTCAGCATCGGAAATTAATAGCTTTAATTGAGAGATTGTATCGTAGCGGAGACTTTCGATCTCTTGGCGAGCAATTGTTGTCTGCTTGGAGAATTTGCTCCACAGCAACCAAACACCGACTCCGGCTGCTGTCGGAAACAATGTTAAGGCAATTACGAGCCCGTTCAGCAGCAGGGCCGTGCGCCCGAAAGCTGTGTCAACTTCTTCTTGAACTCGATCGCGAATTTCGTCTTTCAGTTGCTGCTGTGACAATTGCTGCTGAACAAACAGTGCCGCCGCCCTCGGTTGGGACGCAGAAACGGTACTCGCGCAGACTAGAATAGTCAAAAGGGCGATCGGGCTAATACTGATTCTAAAAATACTTGACAAACGCATTGCCTTAGTGATACGCACCTGATTTGCGATTTTCATATGCCAAGAAATGCTGGTAAAGATGATCTCAGCCTAGCCCATTTGTTCAAAAACTATTAAATACAGGATATCTGTTGTGCAGCCTTCTCCGATCAAGTGTTTGACGCAAGAATTGCTAGACGAAGTTGCAGCTTCCTCCCGCAGCAGCCCCCGCCAGCGACAAAACTACAATTTCCACGATTTGTCAGAAAAGGTGCAGCGGTTTGTCAACGTGCTGCAACGGGGCACTTACGTCCGCCCCCACCGACACCTGCGCCCGCCCGAGGTTAACGGTTTTGAGTTTTTTGTCGTGATTCAAGGAGAAGTCGGTATTCTTATTTTGAATGAAAACGGTCAAATCTTGCGATCGTTGCGAGTCAGTGCGGCCGGGCCCACTCGCGCTGTGGAACTTCCAGAGGGCACTATTCACACGTTAGTAGCTTTGGCACCGGATACTGTGATTTTGGAGTTCAAGGAAGGGCCTTATCAGGTGGAGGCGGATAAAGACTTTTTGCCTGGTTTTCCGGCTGAGGGAACTGCGGCGGCGCGCGAATTAGTCGGGATTTGGGAAGCGGAATTTAACAGTTGACTGTTGACTGTTAACTGTTGACTGTTAACTGTCAAACGATTTTAGATTTTGGATTTTGGATTTTGGATTGGGGATTGAAGATTTTTGATTGTCAACTGTCAACTGTCAACCCCTCGGCTTCGCTCGGGGCAAGCTGTCAACCCTCAACTGTCAACTGTCAACTGTCAACTGTCAACTGACTGATGAATCTAATTGTTGTCATCCGATTGTATAAATCTGGGGCGGTGCGAATGATTTTTCTCAGAAGTTCATCTGTCACCCAAAAGACGACGGGAAAGGAAAATTTTTTGCTGAATTCGCTGCATACTAGGTTGGTAGAAATCAGCAATCGATCGATCGGCTCCACAGATTCCAAACCGAGGATCATTAAAGCTGGAGGCGGCTCGCCGTCTACTTCTGCGGAGATTGTCGTGTAGAGAGTTGTCGCCGATTTTGGCAAAAACAGTTGCTGGGGTTTTTGGGCAGAAGTTGCTTGCAGTCGATCGACTATTTGCTCCCGCAAAGCCAGCGAGTTGCAGTGGACTAAAACGAAAGAAAAGTAACCTTGGGAAAGACGGAGCGCCCGAATTAAAGTTGAGAAGGACCGCTCGTTATATTTAGCTGAGTCGTACTTAGCTGCATCGTCTTTGGCTGTATTTTCTGAGCTGTTCTCGACAAACATAAATTGCAGGTCTGTTATCTAATTTTAGAGACTTTCTATATTAAATGGTGTTTCTAAAGAAAATCTGAAGGTCGCCCAAAAATCTGGAAAACATTCGGCTGATTATAGCACTGTTTTAAATTAATATCAATAGTGCGATCGACTAATTTTGCTTCACCCGCTCTTGCGTCACCTGCGGCGGTACAACCCAAAGATCAAATGTAGTTAAACATACAAAAAACTCACCGGGAATTCTCAGCCAAGGGCAAAGTAAACCAAAAAATGGCGCCAGCACCGGGGCTGCTAACTACCCCAATTTCCCCGCCGTGAGCGCCAATAATTTGCCGAGAAAGATATAGACCCAAACCCAAACCGACGGAGTGTCGCGATCGATCGCCCCTAACGTAAAGGTCAAAAAGATGTTCGCACTGTTCCGGCAATATTCCCACTCCGTCATCTTCAACTGTACAGCAAATCATGCTACTTGAGGAATTGGGAATTGGGAATTGGTAATTGGGAATTGGTAACTGCTCGCTCTTGTGTTTTGCTTCGCTGTGATTTATCGTGATTTTTTCCGCATTGATTACTTGAGCACAAACCCTTAAATTCAGTCCGGGCAGATTGTGTTTTAAAGCATTAGCAATTAAATTAGAAAACACCCGCCACAACTGAGTAGTGTCAGCCTTCACGGCGGGCAAATCATCCGCAACCAAATTGGTAAAAGTAGCTTGAGCCTCATTCATTAAAGGCTCCAAATCTGCCGCCGCCGCTTCAGCTACCGCCCTCAAATTCACCCGATCGCAGTGCAGAACCAAACCGCGCAATTCCCCGGCGTGAACTTCCAGCAGCGAATTTATCAACCGCAATTGCTGCTCGCTACCTTGAATCATCCGCTCCAGAATAGAACGGGGAATTGCGATCGAATCCCCAGTTTTCGTCTGCCAATTTTTCAGCACCATTAACATTCCCGCCACCGGGTTGCGCAAGTCGTGAGAAAGAGCGTGAATAAACAGCCGCTGCGATTCTTGTGCCTGTTTGCGCTGCGTGATATCCTCAATTAAACCCTCATAATAAAGCACGGAGCCTCTGCTATCCCGTACCGCCCGCGCTTTCTCGGAAATCCAGACAATACTGCCGTCACAGCGGTAAATTTGCGACTCAAAATCCGAGACTGTGCTGCTTTCCTCGATCGATCGCAAAAACTCATTTCTGCGAGCCGGATCGACATACAACTGCCGCTCGATATCAGTAAACTTTGCCGTCACTTCTTCCGGGGAATCGCAGCCGTAAATCCTCGCCAAAGCTGGATTTGCAGTAATATAGCGACCGTCGGGAGTGCTTTGAAAAATTCCCTCGCCCGCATTCTCAAAAATGCTGCGGTACTTAGCCTCCGCCACCTCCAATTTTTGATAAGCAGATTCCAACTCGCGCCTGGTACTAAACTCTGTTCGTTGCAGACATTCGTACCAATAAACCGACAAATCGCAAATCAAACAAAACCAAAATAAATATAAATAAAACCCGCTCAGCCTAAAAGCAGTATACTTAGCCAAACTTAGATTTAAAACCAAATTTATGCCGACGTGGCAGAACAAAACACCGAGTTGAGAAATTAGGTGAAGGCGCCAGCGAACGGGCATCAGCGTAGCTTGAGTTAGAAACGCTAAACTCCAAGTTAAAATTGGTAAGTCCCCGACTTTTGCTGCGGCTAACCCAATCTGCACAACGACAGTCAGCGACCACGAAAAACCTAAAAATAGTAAACCTGGATAGCGCTTTCCGATCGATGTTTTTTGCAACACCAAACAGGTCAGCAAACCCAATTCTACAGCAGCGCTAGTGTACAAATAAACAATTTTAAACTCCCGGGGAGCGAAGATTGCTTCGCCCAGAAGATAGACAATTATTGTGAAGGCAAAAAAGATGGCAATTCGCACAGCAGGGCGCAGCCGATCTCGGAGGAAGCGATCGCGCCACACCTCATAAACCGTTAGCGCCTCAACTGATTTTGCATGGCCAGGATAGAACATACGATTTTAGATTTTGGATTTGGGATTTTGGATTGAAGAATTGAAGACTGAATAATTGAATAATTGAAGATTTAATAATTGGGTTAATAGCGATTGTCTGAGTTGAATCAGCCCTCATATCATGTCCAGTCGATTGACCGCGATAAAATAAGTTCGTAGTGTGGACTTTAGTCCGCAAAAAGAGCGGACTAAAGTCCACACGCTCGATCCGTTTTTGTTATGGTAATCGATCGGACATCATATCAAACGGATACAAGCGCCCGACTGTTGTCGTGGAAAAATCAAAATTTTAGACTAAGAGTTAAACCTCCCACATTTATCTGTGGAGTAAATTAAAAATCTAAAATCTAAAATCTAAAATCTAAAATCGACTGACAGTCGGTAGCGAAAACCAGAAAGTCGAGCCGCCTCCGGGAGTGCTTTCGACGCCGATGAAGCCGCCGTGAGCTTTGATAATTTGCTTGGAGAGGTACAATCCCAAACCCAGCCCTGTTAATTGTCGGATATTGGGGTCTTGAACGTAAAGTTCAAACAGAGATTCCCGCTGTTTGGCGCTGATTCCCACTCCATTATCTGTTACAGTGCAGCGAACCATTTTTACGGTGACTTTGGGCAATTTGCCGCCTGTATTGCGAATTTGACCCTGATAGCGGGGCAGTTGACAACTGCCGTCGAGGTGAAATTTGGCCCGGGTTTCTGGATTTTTATGGGTGGTGTCGCGATCGCCCGCCGCCAATTCCCAAGCGGTGTCGAGTATTGGAGCGATCTCGCCCGCAGCATTCGGGATGTTAGGGATACAGCCGGCTACGGGAGTATTTGGGGAAGTAAAAACCTGTGAATTTCCTTCAAAAATTAGGGCTTTTTCTACTTCAATTACCTCGGCTTTAAAAGTTATCTTGACTCCCGGAGGATTGTGTTTGATCGCATTAGTTAGCAAATTTTCCAGCACCCGCTGCAAGTGTTTGCTGTCAGCATTGACTGGCGGCAAATCCGCAGGAATTTCCTGAGTCAAAGTTGCTTGATTTTTGGCCAGGAGCGGTTCTAAACCGGCAACAATTGCTGAAGTCAAAGACTGCAAGTGCAGCGGTTCCGTCTTGAGAACAATCCCTTTCACCTCGCTGGCGTGAGCGTCGAGCAGGGAATTAACCATAGTCAACTGGTGTTCGCTGGCCTGAACGATGCGCTGCAAAATCGATCGAGAAACCGGAACATCCTGTAGGGACTCACAGGCCGATTTGTTGAGCAAATTTTTCAGCAGTATTAACATTCCCATAACGGGAGTGCGGAGATTGTGAGAAACTGCGTGCAAAAATAAATCTTTGAGGCGGTTGCTTTCTTGCAGTTCGTGCATTTTTTGCTGCAGTTGGCGGGTGCGTTCCTCCACTTGAGATTCTAAGTTAGCATTGAGATCTTTTACCTGCTGCAAAAGTTGGGCTTGCTGGAGGGCGATCGCGACTTGGGTAGCGAGTTTTTCTAATAAATCAATTTCAAATTCCTGCCACTGGCGGGGCCCAGAACACTGGTTGACGGCCAAGATCCCGAACAATTCATCCCCGAGGACGATCGGCACATTTAACGTCGCCCGAATTTGATAGTCGCTGTATAATTGGGCAATTCTATCGCTGACTTGCACCGTAGCAGTATCGGAGACAGCTCGGACGCGGTTGTTAGCATAAAAAGTTTTCTGCTGTTCGAGGTGATTCTCGTCAGCGAGCACCCACCCTATAAGAGAACGGCATTGGGCACCGACAGACTCAGCCACAATTTTACCGTACACCGGGCTAACAACATTTGCCCCGCCCGCGTTCACAATACCGATGAAAGCGCGGTCTGCCTTGAAAAATTGCCGGACTTCGGCAACAGTAGTATTGAGAATTGCTTCGAGGTCGAGCGAGTGGCGAATTCGCAGGGCCATTTCTGAGAGCAGGCGATCGCGCTCGGAGGATGTTCGCAAAGCAGCTTCTGTGCGGTGGCGTTCGGTAACGTCTTGGACTGTGGCGGCGATGACGTTTGAGTTAATTGCCGACTGTTCGCAGACAGTGCGCTCGCAGCCGTCGGCGAGCACAATTCGGTAGTTAATGCAATAGGGTTTGCGATCGAACATGGCTTGACACTGCGCTCGCGCCACCAAATCTCGGTCTTCTGGATGTACCGCCTGCAAAAAAACGGATGGTGTTGGTTTGACAGTTCCCGGAGTCAAGCCCAAGAGCCGGTAAAGCTCGTCCGACCACCGCAATTCGATATGGGATATATGATGTTCTGGGGATTGGGCGCAGTTTTGAGTTGTGGCGACGGCGGCGCAATTTAAATCCCAATTGCCCAACTGAGCGATGCGCTGAGCGTTGGCTAAACTAGCGTGAGCGTCGCGCAACATGGCTGCCGTCCGGTGCACCTCCACCAGCGCTTGCTGGCGTTCTGCGACGGCGGCCGCCAACATGAGAGCTACAAGGGCGATCGTACCGGTAAAAGCTTGTAAAAATACCACCGCCTGTTGCAGATTTTCGCTTTTGACCAAAAACGGGCCGCCGGACTGCACCGCTCCCCAAATCGCGATGTAAGAGACGATCGAATAAGCAAAAATTGCTCCCGGCGGTTGAAACCGCAGGGCTGCCCAAACTATCAGAGGAAAAGGCAGATACTCCAGCGGATACAGAGCGATCGCCCCCTGTGTTTTCGAGCAAAAAACCAGCCAGCTAACGCTCAACAGCAGAGTTAGCAAAATCAGTGCTTCTAAATAATGAATAATTAAAAATCGAATATTATAGCGGTTTTGAGTTGCATGAGATGTGCTTGGAAAATTGGGAATTGGGAATTGGGAATTGGGAATTGGGAATTGGGAATTGGGAATTGGGAATTGGGAATTGGGAATTGGGAATTGGTAATTGGGAATTGGGAATTGGTAATTGGGAATGGGGAATTGGGAATTGGTACTTTGCCCGGTTAAAAACTGCTATAAAAGTTGAAATAATGGGGGGTTTTATTTTTAATTTAAAACTTTCTATGGCGTGGTTCAAAGTCAGCAGCATCGGCGTGACAATCAAAATTCCCATCCCGTCTCCGAGCCACGTAGTCCACCAGTTGCGAGAGAAATTGCTCCACTGAGCCCAACCAAAAATGCACGCGCCCAAGTTGCCGAGGGTAGAACCGAGGAAAGTAGACCCGATGACAGCGCCGGCTACTAAACCCAGAACATCTCGCAGTCGATCGAGCTTAGTAGAAAATCCGATCCTGCCAAGCACAGCCTCCCCAGCCAGCGCTTGCAGGGTGACGCTAAAAGCCGATGTGACAATGATGGCGGAGGGTATACCGGCGGTAGAGTTTAACAGCACCGAACCGAGGGCAATGAAGGGCCACATCCGCCGCCCTTGCAGCAGCACTGCGGCTAGGGCAATGCCGGCGGGCGGCCACACAGGCGAGGCTTCGGCTTTCACCAGTCCCAGTATGGACGCTGCGAGTTTTCCGGTAACGAAGTAGGCCAGGGCCAGGATGCCGGCGTGCAGAAGGGGTCGAGTGCGGCGGTTGAGCAGTTTCATTTTTGTGCGATCGAATCCTCCATTGCTACTTTTTAATTTAGGCGGATGACGGGCGATCGAGCTTCCTCCTGAGGAATCACCTGACTGGGGGAAGGGGGAGTGTCCGAGTGGAGGGGGAGAGGGGGAGAGGGGGAGATTTGGGGGAGGGGGAGAGGGGGAGATTGGGGGAGGGGGAGAGGGGGAGATTGGGGGAGGGGGAGAGGGGGAGAGGGGAGCATTTTTGTTCTTCCCTCGGACTAATGACTAATGACAACTGACAACTGACAACTGTCAACTGTCAACTGTCAACTGTCAACTGTCAACTGACAACTGACTTCTTAAAATCCAAAACCCCGCTTACCATCGGGCTTGGTAGTCAGCCAATTCGTCTTAGCAGTTGCCAGTTGTTCCTCGGTAACTGTAGCGTCAGTCAGATTCGCACCGCACAAATTCGCCCCCCGCAAATTCGCCTTGCTCAAATAAGCGCCCGTCAAATCAGCACCTCGAAAATCCGCGCCTTCAAAATTAGCAGTGCTGCAATAAGCTTCAGTCAAATTTGCTCCTCGCAAATTCGCCTTAATTAACCTCGCGTGGCCCAAATTCGCCCCCGACAAATCCGCTGCTTGCAAATTTGCCTTCACCAACCTAGCCTGATAAAAATTCCCCCCCGCCAACTGCGCTTTTGGCAGTTGCAAACCCGACAGTTCGCAGTCAGCAAAATCGCGTTTACCTTTAAAATATGCCGCTCGCAAGCTGCTGCTGTCCCACTTCACAACCGCTTTCGTGACCTTTGGCGCTGCTAAATTGCCGTTGGAAAATGCGGCCGTCCCGAAAGTTCTGCCGGACTCTGCCAGACTGCGGGCAACTCTGGGCTGCATCCCCGTGTTTCCCGATTGGGTGAAGGAAGTTCTGCCGCGGATATTTTGCTTTGTCGATCGCAAATCTTGACCGGTTTTTGCGTGGGGCGAGGGCAACGAAGTAGCATCACTGTTAAATATCGTCGGTTCCTCAACTGTGCGGCCGCCTGCGTTGAATTGAGTTGCCAAGCCGTCGCAAAGGTCTGCGTCTTCATATTCGCCATTGAGAGCTTTGACGACATCTGCTGCGGATTGAAAGCGGTGGCTGACGATCGGCTTGAGCATTTTCTCAAGAATCCGCGCAAAATTTGGGCTCACCTGAACGTGGGGCTGCCAAACAATTTCCCCGGTTACGGCATCAAAATCTAAATCCTTGGGCGACTTTCCTGTCAGCAAGTACAAGCAAGTCATGCCCAAAGCGTAGATGTCGCTGGCAAATATCGGTCGCAGCGCCATTTGTTCCGGGGGAGCAAAACTAAACGTGCCGACTGAAAATTTCGTGTTGGCGCTTTGGTCGGCGGGGTCTAATAATATTGTTTGGCTAACTTGGTCTTTTACCGCTCCGAAGTCAATCAGAACTAAGTGATTGTCTTGAACTCGGCGAATAATATTTGCCGGCTTGATATCTCTGTGAATTACTCCTTGGCTGTGGATGTATTGCACTACTGGCATAATTTCTAATAGAAAATTTTTAACATCCGATTCATTGAAACGGCCTGATTGTTTGACTTCTTGTTTCAAAGTCGAGCCTTTAACATACTCTTGAACTAAGTAAAATTGCTGTTCGGTTTCAAAATAGTCTAGCAGCCTCGGTACTTGCGGGTGGTCGCCGAGTTGGCCGAGGGTTTTCGCCTCTCGCTTGAATAATTCCCGCGCCATTTCTAAAACTCGCGGCGACGAACTACTGGGTCGGAGTTGCTTGACCACGCAACTCGGTTGACCAGGCAAAGAGATGTCTTTTGCCAGAAATGTAGCTCCAAAACCTCCTTGTCCTAACGGTTCAATGACTCGGTAGCGAGCGCGCAGCAATAGCCGCGCGCCGCAGGTCTGACACTGGAGAATAGAGTCAGCAGGATTTTGAGGATGGGGACAGCCCGGATTTACGCAGTAGCTCATGTTGATTGAGTTTGCCTATGTTTTTCTGATTTTGCCAGCGATCGCTCGAGGGCACAAATTCCCTTAAACCGCTTCTGCTAGAAATACTTATCTATCAGTTGGCGGCGGGCCGTGCGTCCGGTTGCGAATTGGAATTGCACCTAAGTCTTTTAGGCCGATATCTTTTCCCTATTTTGATTATGTCGCTGCTGTGAGTTTTTTCGGTAGATTATCCTTGAAGATAGTTTAAAGACTTGCTAAAGTTGTCCTTTTTTGTGTAAAGTCTTTCTAAACTTAGGTGCTTTTTGCGCTGTTAGATGTCTCTAGCATACCTCATTCTCTCAATGAGAATGTTACTCATCCCCCAGCAGCCATCGACCGAAAGGGCGATCGCTCGTTTGTGCTTATATATACCACAATAGTCTTGACAAAATTAAATGACTGTGGTATTAAAAGCTTTCCCGAATAAATTCTGGCACTCCACAGTCGAAGCCAGCCGGCGCAGACTAATCAAAGGGAGAGAGGGGGAGAGGGGGAGAGGGGGAGAGGGGGAGAGGGGGGGGGAGAGGGAGAGGATTTGATGAGTTTTAATACGGCATTGAAATATACAATTTAAATGCAGTACAGCTTACCGAGCACGAACAACTAACTACTGACAAAATTATGCGTATTTCTCTAAACTGGCTGCGGGAATTGGTGGATGTGACAATATCCCCAGAAGAATTAGCCGAAACCCTGACAATGGCAGGATTTGAAGTCGAAGATATCGAAGATCGCCGCCCGTGGGCCGACGGCGTAGTTTTGGGCAAAATAGTCGCCTGCGAACAACATCCCAACGCTGACAAATTGAGAGTTTGTCAAGTTGATGTCGGCCAACCAGAACCCTTAAATATTGTGTGCGGCGCACCCAATGCGAGGGCAGATATTTATGTACCTGTAGCCGTTGTCGGTACTTTTTTATCGACGATAGATCTGAAAATTAAACCAGCTAAATTGCGCGGCGTTCCTTCTGAAGGAATGATTTGCTCTCTCGCCGAATTGGGATTGTCTAAAGAATCAGCGGGAATTCACATTTTCGAGCTAGAAAATCCCGAATTGGGCAGCGATATTCGCCCACTTTTGGGTTTAGACGATGTGATTTTAGACTTGACAGCAACTGCCAACCGTGCTGACGCTTTGAGCATGGTGGGTGTAGCGCGAGAAGTGGCGGCGCTGACTGGGGCGAGTTTGAGAATTCCCGACGCGAATGGTGTTGCGATTGAGGGCAAAGAAAGTCCTGGTTTGGCAATAGAAATATCGGCACCGCAAGGATGCCCGATTTACATCGGCACGGCAATTGAAGGTGTGAAAATTGCTGCTTCTCCAGCTTGGTTGCAGCAGCGGTTGCAGGCGGCGGGAGTGCGGCCGATTAATAATGTAGTTGACGTAACTAATTACATTTTGCTGGAATGGGGACAACCGCTGCACGCTTTCGATCGCGATCGCCTGCAATCTTTCACAGGTAATCAAGATATCAGCATCGGCGTCCGCTTTGCTGCATCAGGCGAATCCTTCAAAACTTTGGACGGACAAAACCGCAATTTGCAAGCTCAAAATCTGTTAATTACTGCTAGCGACAAACCCGTTGCCTTAGCTGGGGTAATGGGCGGCGAAGATACGGAAGTTCACGAAGGAACGCAAAATTTAGTTTTGGAAGCAGCGATTTTTGACCAGGCAACGATTCGCCGTTCTGCGCGCGCTCAAGGCCTGCGGAGCGAGGCTTCGATCCGCTACGAGCGGGGGGTGAATCAGGCGGCCTTGGCGACGGCCTGCAACCGCGCTGTCGCCCTAATTTTGGAGTTGGCTGGAGGCACTGCGACGGTTCAGAAAACGGCGAGTTCCGGCGAGGATTTGAGTTTTTCGCGATCGCTCGAATTGCGTTTAGACCGAGTAAATCTGGTTTTGGGGCAGTTGAAAAGAGGGGAAACGGGCGGTTCTAAATATCTGGAACCGGAAGAGGTGAAAAATATTCTCATAGCCTTGGGATGCGAAGTGGTTCCAACGGAAAAAGAACGGGTGTTTGCGATAACTGTTCCTCCTTACCGCTACCGAGATTTAGAAAGGGAAATTGACTTAATTGAAGAAGTTGCCAGACTCCACGGTTATGACAATTTCTGCGATACTTTGCCTAGCAAAACGGAACCCGGTTATTTGTCGCCGGAATATGCGGCAATTCGGAACGTGCGATCGGCTTTTCGGGCGGCCGGTTTGACGGAGTTGATGCACTATTCTTTGGTGAAAACTGAGGGAGACAATCAGGTTGTGCTGGCGAATCCCCTGTTTGTGGAGTATTCGGCTTTGCGGACAGAAATGCTGTCGGGTTTGATTGATGCTTTCGGGTACAATTTGGAACAGGGAAATGGGGCGCTAAATGGTTTTGAAGTCGGCCGCATTTTCTGGAAAGATGGGGATGCAATGAAGGAAGCCGATGCAGTTGCGGGGATTATTGGCGGCGATCCGACTGTGTGGAAATGGCAGCAGTCCGGGCGCGATCGACCTTTGACTTGGTTTGAGGCAAAAGGTATCTTGGAAAGTGCGTTTCAGGGGTTGGGTTTGTCGGTGGAATATCAAAGCGATTCCTCTAATACACGCTTGCATCCGGGCCGCACCGCTGCGTTATCGTTAAACGGAAAACATTTAGGAATTTTCGGACAGTTGCACCCGCAATTGCAGCAAGAAAAGGATTTGCCTGAGCAGGTTTACGTGTTTCAATTAGATTTAGCGGTGCTGTTAGCTGAATTAGGGCGATCGAACAACTTAACTCGCAAATTCGCGGGTTATTCGAGTTTCCCCGCTTCAGACAGAGACATTGCGTTTTTCGCGCCTGTAGAGGTTCCGGTTGTAGATATGCAGAGTGCGATGAAAAAGGCGGCGGGTAGTTTGCTGGATTCGGTGGAACTGTTCGACGAATATCGGGGCGACAACGTGCCGGCGGGACAGCGGAGTTTGGCTTTTCGGTTAGTTTACCGTGCGGGCGATCGAACATTAAGCGAAACCGATGTCGAACCCGCCCAACAAAAAGTCCGCGACATCCTAGTACAAAAATTCGGAGTCAGCCTAAGAAGCTAATTGTAGGGGCGGTGCTAAAAGTGCCGGCCCTCTCTCGACTTCTTACACGCAAAGACTGAGAAACCGGGTTTCTTCCAAGATGTACCGCCATCAACCAACTATTAACAGAGAAACCCGGTTTCTGCGGCCAAGCGAGTCCTAAATTTGTTGAACAAGTTAATAACTTAACGGCCGCAACATCTCCCGCACAAAAAAAGAACAATCAGGAAACCGCCAAAGAGAAATACTATCACCATCCGCAAGAATCACCCGACTTTGATAACCATCCTGACTCGGTTCTCGAAAAACATGAAGTTGCCGATTATTCACATCCAAAACCCAATAATCAGTAATTCCCGACTCAGCATAAATTTTTGCTTTAATCCCGCAATCCGTTCTCAGCGTAGTATCGGCAACTTCAATAATCAGATAAACTTCTGAAGGAATTGGATGGTGGTCTTCATAGTAAAGTGGATCTGGTATAACTACAGAAATATCCGGTTCAGGTTGCGAGTAATTATTCATCCGAACCGGGTCTTGCAGCCGCACCAAAATCTGTTCTCCTAAACGGTTATCCAGTAATATCTTCGTGCGCGCAATTGCCGCACCGTGTGCTGTTCCTTTCGCTGCCATCTTTACTATCTGTCCTGCTAGTAATTCTACCCGTTCATCCTCATCAAAAATACCAATTTCCGTCATCCGGTCATATTCATGAACAGTCAGCAGCCGAATATCTAATAAAGTCATAGTAACCTCCTTCTCTCTAACAAACCTCTCTCTTCTTCCCCTATCTTCCTCAGCGACCTCTGCGCCCTCTGCGGTTAATCAATTTTATCCTAAAAAAAATCATCAAATCCTGCTACTCTTATTGTACAATAAGTTTTCAACCAATTCATCCAAGGCTCAAAACCGTGACCAAATATGTGATGTGGGGAAGTTACTGCGAAGACGTTCTAGAAAAACGCGCTCCGTTTCGAGACGCTCATTTAGCGGGATTGGCTAAGCAGAAGGAATCGGGAGTATTAAGTACGATCGGGCCTACAAAAGATTTAACAAAAGTTTTTGCAATTTACGAAGCAGAAGAGGAGTCGGCTGTGCGACAATTGGTGGAAGCCGATCCTTATTGGGTAAATGGGGTTTGGACTGAGTACGATGTGAAAGAGTGGATTCAAGCTTTTTGAAGGGGTTAATAGGGTGAACATCTTAAGATTGGATGACAGCGATTTAGTTCCAGTGGACTATGGCGATTTGCTGGACAAGATTTTAGAGGTTTTGCAGGGAAAAAATCCATTTAGCCTTTCGGATGATAAGCGTCGTCTGCTAATAGATATTGATGCGGTAGCCGCTCAAATATCGAGTTTGAAAGTGCGACATCCTTTGGGTGAATTTGAACGTCAAGCACATTCTGCCACAGTGAATTTCACTCCCGAAGTTGAAACTCGATTTGGCACTCAAGTTAGACAGATTGAAGTTTATTTGCGGCGCCACTTACAATCTATTTTGGGAGAAAGTGTTGCAATTGACAAGTTTGTAGCTAGTTTAACCAGTCCTCTAGAATCTTTTCAAGGCGACGGAAGGCAGTTAGGTTTTAAATACGATTTTGACACAAAACATCACAATTTGCAGAAACAAAAGCTGACTTTGGAACATATCGGTGCTGGTAGTAATTCGCTGCTGAAGTTTCACAAAGTGACTGTTTCTGTCCGCAATGCAGATATTTTTGAACAAGAGTTGAAGCTGGGTTTAGAGAATTATATGGAGGAAAAAGCTGATACAGATGATGACAAGGAAGAACTGAATTCCCTCTTTCAGGAAATGCTGGAAGATGAAAATTCTGATTTTTATCGGCTGGTTCGAGTTGTCGATCGCGAAACTTTGGGTCAACTTAAGAAAGAAGCAAAAATCACTTATTTGGAGTATATTTTAGACAATATCGCTCCCGAACAAGCAAATTCTCGCGGCTGCATTTATTTGCAAGATTTGATTCGGCGTTTGCGCTCGATCGAAGAATACATCAGCAGCGACAGCGATAAAGTTGATGGACACTACCTAGTTAATTATCAGGGAGTAGAGGTTAATTATCAAGATATGTTTTCGCGATCGGAAGCTTTCGATCGCCTTCCTATTATTCCTATTATAGCAGGTAGCCTCGGAGAAATAACAGATAATTCTGGGGGCGATCGTCAATTTGTTTTTGGTTTAAAAATCAAGTTGGGTAACAAAGTTCAATCGCGGGGCGGCGATAGCGTATTGGACTACAATCTCAATTTGTTAGATCCAGACAGCGAGGAACACCTAGCCGCATTGGAGGAACCAGCCCATCATGAAACTTTCTTTCGCAAGGTATTAAATATAGCATTTTTGTATCACTTTGTCTTTGCTTCTCCTCACAACCCCCTAACAGCAAATTATAACCCGGAATCAGAACTTAATTGCGACCCAATTTTAGGATTCGATAGAATAGTCTTGCCTATATTGCAGGGTTCCGATGAGGAAATGAAAAAGAGACTTTTCCGAAACTTTTTTACTCGTTTTAAGGAAGTTAATGTCCAGCATAAAATACAATGCCTTAAGAGTTTATTGCAAGATTTTATTAAGCAAAAAAATATTTTACAGCCCCACACAGAATCGCGAGAGATTCTGATTAAAAGAAGTATCCTTGAAAATATAAATACTACGTTGCAAGAAAAGAAGTTTTTCAAAGAAGTCGTACAGCAGAATCCCAAGAAAACGCTTCAGTATATTTCGGTAGTAAAGGCGAAGACTCGCAAAGAAGCTATTTGTCAATTGCCTGTCAAGATTACCATTGAAGATGTCCGCTATTTTCCAACTGATGAATCTCAAAGTTTCAGCATGAAATACCATATCCAAGGTATCAATGCTTTGCCGGTGCTTTGGATTCCTAAAACGGATCGATCTCAAAAAGTTTTAGACGACAGTTATCAGGAAAAATCTGTGATTTTTCCCTACGACAATCGACGCTTAGATAGCAAGGAAGGATTGAAATCACAAGCAGCTTTTGTTTACAAGTTTGCTATTTCGCTCCTGTCGTATATTTGCCTGAGAATTTTGTTGCAAAAACTACCCAATAATTTCTTTGTACCGATTGTGAGACTTCACGAAGGCTATCACGAAAAACCTTCACCTTCAGAAAAGTTTATGGGACATTTTTCTAAAACATTATGTCATATTTTGAGCGAAAAACACCGATCGAACTCTAAAGGATTTCGCCTGCGGGGAAGCAATTATCATTTGACTGCCAAAAATGGTTTGAGTTCCCTCTATTCAACCTTGCCTAAAAAGTTTCGATTTGACAACGTGAAGCTATCTCCAGAGTTGGAGAATTTAGCGATTATTGCAGTATCCACTAGGGATAGCGACGAGAGAAAGGGAAGGGATAAAGTTCAGAGAAAAGCCTGTTTATTGGGTGAAATCACCGGAATTAGGCGCTACGAAAACAACATTATTCAAGTTGGAATGCTGAAAACTTTCTCAGCAAACTACAGCCTTCAGGAACTTTATACTCAGCCCTCAATTCTTGCAGATATTGTCAGTCAGTTGTACAATCGAGGATATCGAAATTTTGTATATATTTCCCAAGCACCTTATATGAGTACGCTGCATATTACTCAAAATGAGGAAGATGAGAAGTTATTTTTGATGTCAAAAGACACGATCCGAACTTTGAAAGGAGAACACCAAGATATTAAAATTTACCCTATATTTTTTGATAAATATTACGTTTATAGCCCCAAAGATTATAGGGGAGAATCTTTTTACATTCAAGATAAAGCAGAGCTTAACAGCTTATTTTCAGATACCAGCAAGCAAGCGGCTGTGTTTTTCAATTTGTTTAACGGCAGAAAAGTACAGCAACAAGGAGAAAAAAATTTTTACAACGGGGTGATTTCCTATTCGACTCTGTTGAATATTTATGAAGGTATTCTGGACGATCGAGATATTTACCAAGGTTTGATTGATGATGGTGAAATCAAAAATACTTTGCTGCACTATTTGACAATATTTCACTTTTATCGATTTGAAGCTAGACAAAAAATCAGTATAAAGCTCGATCCTTACGATCGCATTATTGGAGACGAATCAGTTGGTGCTTTATCTGAATTCAGTCACGAGGGGGGAAGTGCTACGTTTAATTGCTTGGCTTTTTTGAACAAGGTAAGAGAAGTGCTAAATATCACTGAGGGAGGTCAAAAATAATGATATCAGTAAACTTGGGTCGCCTCTTTGAAGTTGGATTTAATATCGGGATTCTCGCTTGTATTCAGCAGAATAAAATAGCTCACAATTTTGGCGACTCCTACCGTCTAGATTTGCAAAATATTAATTTTTCAGAGATTGTAAAAAATCTTACCAGAGAATCCAGTTTGGATGACCAAAAAGTTGAAAAATGGAGTCTGTTTTATATTCAAAAGGGTTTTCTGGGCGGCTTAAATTTTTTCCGGGAGTACCTCGACTCTGTGGGCGGAAAACCACAGCATTTGAAAATTTTGTACTATCAATGTAGTTTCACTAAAACTAACAGCATTGGAACTAATAATAAAGAAGATATAGAAGGTTTAAGAGAAGTTTTACAGCAACTAAAAGCCTTGCAACCTAGCCTATCAACTCCTGATATTAACTTGTACATAAACCGCTATTGGTTGAAAGACGGTGAGTTTTTGCAAGCGGATACGCTTTTGCTGATTCAAAAAGGTAAGAGTTTAAAAATTCTGTGTGTTGATTTATCTGTGTTTGCTCCCCCTGCTGCTGAGATGCCTGATTTGAATGAAGTTGAGGTGATGCGGAAGCTGTTAGGGAGGGAAATTAGCTATTTGCGATCGAAAAGTGTATTTTCTAACCTGGGAATCGATACAAGCACTTTAGGTGTTGATTTCTCGGAAGGGTTGACAGACTATTTTAAAGCTTTTAACTATCGGGATAAGGAAAGCAGTAAGTTAATTCAAGCGGGTAGCTACGCTCACAGTTTCTATGAATTCCTCCAAGAAACCGGGATGATTTCTAGTGATGCTGATGTATTGTTTAATATAGTTGGCTACAGCGATCGCAGTGTCAACGCCATTTCTATTCGCAAAGATAAACTTAATTTTCTGTCCACTTGTTCGCAAATATACAAAAATAAAACAACAGAAAAAGATATTGACAAAGCCCGCAGTCAAGTTTTACATACAATTCAAACCAACGCGGCTGACAGTTTTAAAGAAGGCAGAAACTTTGTCGATTCTATTTTAGAAATTGGCAAAAACACTCCAATGGTACCTCATACTGAACGGATTGATGGTTTTGCTAATTCAATAGATATTATATCAGATAAATGGGCAGATGATTTGCAAGTTACTCGCGGATTGCATTTGAGAGATGCTCACGCTGAATTGATTATCAAAGCGCTTCAATCTGATGAAACTTATATCTTTTTAACTGGGAATCCGGGAATTGGGAAAACAACTGCGATCGCCAATTTCCTAAAAAGCCATATTGATGACGGTTTTTTATTCTTTTATGTCAGTCCCCGCAAGCAAGTAAACTTGGATATTATTGAAAAATTCAAAGTTCAACATGAACTGTGTGATAATCGCCTATTCTGCATTAACACAAACTCCGATCTTATTGCAAGTAATGCTGGTCGTCCTACTGTAAAATACGCCTCTAACAACTATCACAAAGATTTCCCGAAAAAAACTGTCAATTTTTTCAAAGATAGTCCCGAAATCAAGAGAAAAGAATACTACCAGCGGCAAATTGAAAGAAAAGGAGAAACCTTACTTCAACCAACTAGAGCAAAAACTAGGGGAGTGCTAAACAGCATTTGCGATGCGATATACACTCTCATCAACTGTGAGATATCTAATAATATTGTCGCCACGGCTTCCATCCAGTCTTTGAAGGTAACAGAAAATGGACATAATACCCTTAAACACTTTGAAAAGATATTTCAAGATGTCTACAGCAAACGAGGCGGAAAAGTCATACCAGCTAAGATGCAGCAAATCTCCCGACGCATCAAACACTTATTCATTATGATAGATGAAATCACCGGAGATGACGGAGGCGTTGAGTTTTTGTCAGGAATAAATCGGATTGTCCACGAGTATGAGTTGGCGGATTCGCAACATGGTTTTAATACTAAAATTATTGTAGCTGATGCTTCGATCGTAGATCGTGATGTTATCAAACAGCATCTGGAGAATACATCGTCTGAACCGGATAAAATCTATTTTAAAAAGTTAGCTGACAATTCGGAAGTTATCCCACCTTTGCAAGTCATTCCATCATTTAAGTTTAATCGTTTAGCCGCAACTGTTATTAATGCAAATTCTTACCCTGCCCGCAGTTTAAAAATGACTTACAAAGTATTTGTAGAAACTGTTAAATACAATGAAGATGCGTCTTTAAAGGAAGATACTAATTTAGTAAAAGGGGTGCAATCTGACATAATTCAGGATATAAACCAGCGAGGGGCGCTACCTGGTGTTGAACAAATTATAGTCGATATTCAAAGCAAAAAAAGATTGGCAGAATTGATTGAAAAAATTCAAAAAGAACGAGAATTTAATCAGTTTACCGATTATCTGGAAATTCACGCGAATATCTCGGAAGAGGAGAAAGAAAAAATACAGAACTACAAAAATACAGCTAAAGTAATCTTTATGACTGCATCGGGAAGTCGCGGCTTATCTTTCCCGAAAACTAAGCATATTTTAGTTGATATTCCCCGCTTCCAAATTGAGAAAAATCTGATGGAAATCATACAGGTGATTTATCGGGGACGCGGAGAATATGACAACGGTAAAACCCTTGATGGTGAAGACAAAGAATTGGTTTTTTACCTATCTGATACCGCAGTTTATTACGCTGATGATGCGGAACTTTCCCTGCAAGAAAGCAAGTTGAGTTTGTTGAATTTATTGCTAATTCTCAAGACGGCGGTGATGACGCGAATTTCGGGATACGGTTATTTAGGTAGGGAAAAGTTTTTGATGATTCCCATCGGCGGTAAGTCGGTTTCCGCAGTCGGGGATACTTTTAGCAGCAAAATGGCGGCTCTAATTAAGACATTAAAGAGCGAGAGCCAGCGAGGAAATAGGTTGTTTAAGGAGGTTTATACGAGTCTGGAACAGCTTTTGAGTCGCGGGGAGTTTGTTTTGAAAAATTCTGATAATTCTCGTCAAAAGGGCGATTCCTATCTGGAAATGCGGGACGATTTTAATCGTAAATTTTTGGAAAAGTGCACTCCTCTTGATGGTTTGTTGAGCTATGATAATTTAGAACTCGGTCATGTTTGCGGTAGTGTGTTGCTCGTACCTCTAGCTAAGCAAAATTTGGTAGAAACATACCAGATGCGGCTTCATCGAGAAATTAAGCAATGTCTAGAGAAGAAGTTGCTGGACAAAATGCGTCGAATTAGGGATAGCGATTCGTCCCCGGAGAATGTAATATCGGCAATTAGAGGAGGTGCGATCGAGCTTTTGCAGTTTCTCAACGGCGATTTGGAGAAAACTCAGTATTTCGAGCAGCAGAGTCAGCAGTTCGATCGCTATTATGCCATACCGCTGTTTGCTTTTGTCAGCGGGGAGGAAATGCAGGAGTATTTTGCTGACAGTAAGCTGGAAGAACCGGAAGATAGGCGGTTTCGGGATATTTTGTCGGCTTATGTGCGATCGATCTACCCTGTAGATAGTGTAATGCCGATCGGGCACAAGTATAAAGACTTTCCATTTATCGTGTTTAGAAGCTACAGTTTAGAGCAAAGTAGAGAAAAGATTTTTACAGATAAATATCTTTTAAGTTCCAACGAGTTGAACGTGCTCAATTTAATTTTGTCGAAGCAGGTAAACTGAAACTTTTAGGGTGTGTTAGTTAGCTGTCACCCTATCCGCAGCAGGGCTGTTTCATTCTCCGTAGGGGCAAACCCCCCGTGGTTGCCCCCATGTCTGAAACGCCTGTGAAATCGTCTGTGGGGGGGGCGGGCACGGGGGCACCGCCCCTACAAAATCGCGATTTTCGTGAGAATGAAACCACCCTGCTATCCGCAGATAAAATAAAACTCTTCTGATATGGTTTCCGGTTGCACCGGAATTATATAGAGGACACGGCAGTGCCGTGTCCCTACCCGGATTAATTGTAGGGACACGGCACTGCCGTGTCCAAGTCTGTGGGTAATATAAATTCCCATGCTACCGGCGGATTTGAGATAGCGCACCATACTTGCTACTTGCTAACTTCAAACGGCGTGTATTTCCCCCCCAAAGCTTCGACGATGGCGCGAGTATTAGCCGACATCATTTTCACATAAGAATCGCCCTCGCTTCCGGCCGCCCCTATCGAATCCGAATAAAGTTGCTGCGCCGCCAATTTCACCCCCGCTTCCTCCGCCACTGTTCTAATCAGTTGCGGGTTAATTGTAGTCTCGGCAAAAATAGCAGGAACTCCGGCAGCTTTCACCGATTCTACTAACTTTTGCACCGTTTGAGCGCTCGGCTGTTCCTCCGTACTAATCCCGATCAAACTGCCCGCACTTCCCAATCCGTAGGCGCGGCTGTAATATTGAAAAGCATCGTGAGTTGTTACTAATGCGCGCTTATTTTCGGGGATTGTTTTAATCTCTTGTTCGATCCAACTATCCAAGCGTTTTAACTCTTCAGTAAGTTTGACAGCATTCTGCGTAAACTTCTCTCGATCTTCCGGCGACAGGTCGATTAGCGCATCCCGAATCGCTTCCACCATTTGAACTACATTTTCCACATTTCCCCAAACGTGCGGATCGGGTACGGTATTGCCTTCTTTATTCAGTAGCAAAGGCTTGACAACTTCACCCACTGCTAATTTCCGCGCCTTAATTCCGGCGGCATTCATCATTCTAATTAATCCCGGTTCCAAATTGTAACCGTTATACAAAATTAAGTTAGCTTTTTCTAAAGCTTGAGAATCTTTTGGCACCGGTTCGTAAACGTGAGGATCGGTTCCCGGCTGCAAAATTCCTGTTAGCTGAACTTCGCCACCCGCTACTCGATCGGTCAAATCCTCAATAATTGTGCTGGTAGCAACTACCTTGGGTTTAGCATCTGCCTCTGGAGAGAGGCGATCGCTCTGGGTTTGAGCGCAACTAAATAAACCCACAGTCAATATGCCGCAGGCAATACTTCTAATCAAAAATACCTTGGACTTGTCCAATCCAGGGCCGGCGCTTTCAATCCCCGACTCACGGCTAAACTCTCCTTTATAGGATTGCTTCACAATTGCCGTCGGTTTTAACTCACATTTTGCCTTCTTCTCCACCACAGGCAAGATGCCTGTTCCCCAATGATTCAATATTCTGGTGGGGTGGGTCAATAGCGCACCCCGATCGCGATCGTTGAGAATGGTGGAAGATATAAGTTTTAACCTACTTGACATTTTTGCCACAAAACCTATGGTTTGAGGGGTTTCGAGCTTGCACTGTCGCATTATGTACCTCTCCTGCGTTCCAGATTATTCCTATTTACCGAGGATTTCATATTCTTTTCATTTTTACAGTAAACTTAACAAAAAGGAGATATAGTCACCGCCATGAATACCGCCGCCTTCCCCAACGAGACTCCGTGGTCTCAAATGGTTTGCCACCTCCAAGACACGGCTACCGACACAGAAATTATCGCTGTTAAGCACTTAGCAGTAAACTACCGCACGGTAGAGGCACTCAGAGATATCAATCTTTCCGTCAAACCGGGAAGGCTGACGGGTATTATTGGCCCCAACGGTGCGGGCAAAAGCACGCTGATCAAAGCTATGTTGGGCTTAATTCCCGCAGATCGCGGCACTGTTACCTGCGGCGAAGAAGCGATCGCCGATCGACTCGAAACAGTAGCCTACGTGCCGCAGCGATCGCAAATTGACTGGAACTATCCCGCCACCGTTTGGGATGTCGTGATGATGGGAAGAGTCAGAAAAGCCGGATGGTTTCGCCGCTTCTCGGCAGCTAGCCGCCGCACCGCTGCCGATGCCTTAGAAAGAGTAGGCATGAGTGCTTACAAAGACAGACCGATCGGACAACTTTCCGGCGGACAGCAACAGCGAGTATTTCTAGCTAGAGCCTTAGCCCAAGAAGCCGCTATTTTCTGCTTTGACGAGCCGTTTGTCGGCGTTGACCAAAAAACTCAAAATATCATTTTCGACATCTTCCACCAGCTAGCAAATGCCGGAAAAACCGTCTTAGTAGTCAACCACGACTTAGGCGAATCAATCACCAATTTTGACGATTTAATTTTGCTAAATACAGAATTGATTGCCGCTGGTCCCCGCCAAGAAGTGCTAACGCAAGAAAACCTTTACCGCGCCTACGGCGGACAAGTAATGTTCTTTGCCGGACAAGCAGCTTAATTAGCCAGCAGTCAATCGATTTTAGATTTTAGATTCTTCGACTTCGCTCAGAACAAGTTTTAGATTTTAGATTGACCGCACGGATAAATGCGGGGGACGCAAGGATGAGCGTTGAAGATTTTGGATTGATTCCACGGATAAATCACGTGGCGGGTACCACCTTTGAAATTCTTGGTCATTAATCTAGGAGTTACACTCTTGAACCCGGTTTTTTTGATAATCTTGAATTGGGCAACGATAAATCTCGGCTCGAACTCACATCTTGCACCATTCTCAAGAACAGGCAAGATGCCTGTTCCACAAAGAGTGAATTTTATTGTGGAACAGGCATCTTGGCTGTTCATAAAAAGCTTATTGAGAATGGTGCAACATCTCGGATCGAACCGGGTTGCTTTGGTTGTTAGTCATTAGTTAACTGTGATTTGATAATTTTATGATACAAACCTTAATTGAGCCGTTGCAGTACGGATTCATGCAGCGATCGCTCGTAATTGCCATTCTCGTCGGCATCGTCTGCGCGATCGTCGGCAGCTACCTAATGGTACAGCGGCTGGCCTTGCTCGGAGACGCCATCAGCCACTCGGTTTTGCCCGGATTGGCGATCGCATTTATCCTCGGAGCAAATATCTTTATCGGCGCCTTCATTGCGGGAGTTTTGAGTACAGTAATCATAGCTTGGATCAAAACTCGATCGACAATCAAAGAAGACGCCGCAATGGGCATCGTATTTTCCGCATTCTTCGCTCTCGGCATCACCCTAATTACGATCGTCCAAAAAGACAACAAAATCGACCTCAACCACTTTCTTTTCGGCAACATCCTCGGCGTTACCGCCGAAGATGCGATCGACACAGGCTTCATTGTCGCCCTAGTCTTATTAGTTGTAGTATTCTTTTACAAAGAACTGCTATTTTACACCTTCGATCCATTAGGAGCGCAAGCAACAGGTTTGCCAGTAAACCTGCTCAACTTCGGACTGATGGTACTCATCGCCCTCACAATAGTTGCCAGCCTCAAAGCCGTGGGCGTAGTGCTAGTCTTGTCCCTATTAATTACGCCCGCAAGTACCGCCTATCTCCTAGTCACTCGCCTGCACCAAGTAATGATTTTAGGAGCAATAATCGGAGTTATTTCCAGCATTAGCGGAATGTATCTCAGCTACTTCTATAACTTACCATCCGGGCCCGCAATAGTTTTAGTTGCATCGGGGTTATTTGTGCTATCATTGCTGTTCAGTCCAACTCAAGGAATCCTCACCCAGCCCCGCACAAGCTCCGGCCAACTTCCTCCAATATGGCGGGAATTAAAAAATTTAACCAAAGGCCGATAACAATTAACTTTAGTAACGTTTCAGCGCCACTCCTGGAATTTTTAAGCTGTTGTGCATTTAAATTGTATGTTGAGGGCGGGCTCTCCTGCCCACCCCAAGGCGTGAAAATTTATTTTACCATGCAATTTAAATGCGGATTAGCTTAATGACGCAGATTCATCTATGGAGTCCATCTAAAATCTAAAATCTAAAATCTAAAATCTAAAATCGAGTGACCATCTGCGTTAATCCCCGTGCATCTGCGGTTCAAAAAAGCTTCTCCAATTAATCCGCCTAACTGCGAATCGCCGACATCATTCCGATGTTGTCAAAAGGGTTTTTTTGTTTGAGTGCGAGAAAGCAAAAATGGGAGGCTGTCGCAGCGGGCGATCGCAACTGCGAACTATTGCTCAAAACAACTGTACAATAACAAAAGTTAAATTTTCACGCAAACAGAGCTACTCAGTTAAAAAACATGACAGTCAAAGTAGGAGACACCGCCCCCGATTTTAGCTTACCATCTCAAACTGGCACATCAGTCAGCCTCAAAGATTTTAAAGGTAAAAAAAACGTCATAGTCTACTTTTACCCCAAAGACAACTCGCCCGGATGCACAACCCAAGCTTGCGCTTTTCGAGATAGTTACGAAGTCTTCAAAGACGCAGGTGCAGAAGTCATAGGAATTAGCGAAGATTCGCCACAATCGCACCAGGAATTTGCCACCAAATATCGGCTACCATTTACACTGCTGAGCGATACGGGCAATAAGGTTCGGCAATTGTACGGAGTTCCACCTACACTGTGGATTATGGCGGGTAGAGTAACTTATGTCATTAACAAACAAGGTGTTGTTAAGCACATTTTTGACTCGATGTTGGATTTTAAAGCACACGTTTCGGAAGCGCTGAAAACCTTAGAAGCTATCAAAAGTTAGGTGAATTGGAAATTATCTCGATGGAATTTGGCGGTTTCAACCGCTTTTTTTTGACTTTAGTCCTGGACGCACTGTGGCCAGGACTAAATTAGTTTCCAAGCGCGAGTGGGGAGGTTTCTACGGTACTTGTTTGAGTCTAAAGAGGCCTGTTTCCATTCAATTAGTTTCCCAGCGCGAGTGGGGAGCTCATTTCTTGCCATCGCTGGCAGTATGGTTTTTCTCGTTTCCATTCGGTAGCGCTGCATAAGTAATGATGTGATTCGATACAACCGTTTCTGGATATGAATTAAAAATGCGAGAAACATTACTTGTGCACCACTACCCCATATCGAAGTTGCTCACCCCATAGTCCAGGATATCTCCCCCTTTATTAAGCCTTAGAAGCTGCTTTTAATGCGGCTCAGAATTTATAAAAAGTCTAAAGTATCTCAAACGCAACTGAATTCAATATGAGATGGCGATCGTCCTTATAAATTGAAATCATTAGAGACAATGCTATAACCAGTGCTTGGGATACGTCCTTTCTGCCGCTAAATTATTAAAGATGACGGCGCACAAGACCAAGATTATTGAGCCCTCAAAAACAGGTGTTAGCAAAAATTTCAAATCTGGTTTGGTCATCATGACGACTAAGGCAACTGCTCCCGAAGGCGGATGTAGAGTTCCGGTAATCTGCATAATTCCGATCGCACTAGAAACAGCCATTCCCATCGCCCAGGGAGAAGAACCGAGAAAATGCAGAATCATTAAACTGGTGAGAGCAGCTAAGAAATTGCCCCCAATGACATTCCGGGGTTGAGCCAAAGGGCTGTCAGGGACACCAAAGATCAGAACGCTTGTAGCGCCAAACGGAGCCATTAGTAAAGGAGAATTAGTTTTTACAGCAAGATAGGACGTTGCAGTAATTGCCAAAAAACTGCCAATCCAACTCCAAAAAATATGCCGGGGATGAGGTCTGTCTACTGGGCAGGTCAATGGACACGATCGCCATCTCCCAAGGGTTTTAAACCAATAACTTTCCCATTTCAGTTCAATTTTTTTACGGTCAATCATAAATCAGGTTACTCGATCGCCAGGCTTCTTAAATTGCCTGAACTAGCCTCCGCTAAAGTTAAGATACCATAACAATTTGTCAAAAAGTAGTGAAAGGCACAGATTTTTTACTTCTATGCCACTAAAGCTGCCACTAACAACTCGGTTGGAACCGACTAGCAAGTTTGGTCGGTTTTGCAACAGACGCGATCGGCAGTCGCACAACTTCACCGTTAGCCGTCAGAGTTATTGATGAGGTTAAAGCGAGAGGTTATTTGTAAGGTGCGATGCCCAGCAAGCATGAATTGAAAGATCGCACCCACACTTGGGATAAGTCTCTGGTTTAGCCGTGCGATCGCCGTTTTCTGGTTAGTGCGTTGGCGTAGCCCGCCGCAGGCATCGCGAGCAAGCTTGGGATAAGCCTCTGGTTTAGCCGTGCGATCGCGCGATATATCATCCACAACGGTCTCTCCCGAATTCACCATGATTTCCTCAGAAAGCCCTTAGATTTCCTTCGCAGTACCACGCGGCGGTGCTGGCTCGAGTTTCCATTCAATTAGTTTCCAAGCGCGAGTGGGGAGAAGCGATCGGTCAGTTACCCGAGTCATGGGCGCTGACGCCGTAGTTTCCATTCAATTAGTTTCCAAGCGCGAGTGGGGAGTCTTTTCTTTTTGTACCCTGTATATCACCTCTCAAAACTTTTCCATTCAATTAGTTTCCAAGCGCGAGTGGGGAGCAAATAACTCGGAGAATTCACATGAAAGTTCGTTTTTCCATTCAATTAGTTTCCAAGCGCGAGTGGGGAGAATTAACGGTTTTGTTTTAACTTACTTGTGGTTTTTTTCCCTTCAATTAGTTTCCAAGCGCGAGTGGGGAGATGAATGTTTTGGCGTTGAAAAACTGGTAGCTTTTTTCCATTCAATTAGTTTCCAAGCGCGAGTGGGGAGTCTTGGATTTTATTTGGTGCAGTTATTGGTTTTCTAGCTGATTTTTCCATTCAATTAGTTTCCCCAGCGAGTGGGGAGTAATAGGTCTGTTACTTTACTTTATTTTAATCCCTCCTTTTGGATTTTCCATTCAATTAGTTTCCAAGCGCGAGTGGGGAGTGTGAATTTCCGTTAGGCGCTGTTGTGGCGATCGCAAGTTTCCATTCAATTAGTTTCCCCAGCGAGTGGGGAGTCCCTAAAATTATGAAAATTAGTCAAGATTTCTCAAAAAAGTTTCCATTCAATTAGTTTCCCCAGCGAGTGGGGAGCAAACTTTTAACACCGGTGGCGACAAACTTATTACTAGCAGTTTCCATTCAATTAGTTTCCCCAGCGAGTGGGGAGGCGGTTTGACCGACACCGTAACTTGCGGTCACTGGGAAGCAAAAACCGAGTTTCCATTCAATTAGTTTCCCCAGCGAGTGGGGAGTTCTCCTACCCCAATTAAAGATATAGTGACCCGGCGTTCGTTTCCATTCAATTAGTTTCCCCAGCGAGTGGGGAGCGGATGAACTTGAAGCCTTTACCGCTTTTGTAAATGTTTCCATTCAATTAGTTTCCCCAGCGAGTGGGGAGACTTAACTTCATAATGGTTATCTTTTTCTTTTAAGTTTCCATTCAATTAGTTTCCCCAGCGAGTGGGGAGGTAATGTCTTTAGTTAAATATATCTCCCGTTTAAATTGTTTCCATTCAATTAGTTTCCCCAGCGAGTGGGGAGTATTTATCTGATGCTTTAGATTTCAGTCAGGAGTCAATTGGTTTCCATTCAATTAGTTTCCCCAGCGAGTGGGGAGTTCTTTTAACTTTTCAATTTGCAAACGAGCCAATTGTTTCCATTCAATTAGTTTCCCCAGCGAGTGGGGAGTTGATCTCGATACTAATAAGTTTCTGGGATTCGGACAATGTGCAGAGTTTCCATTCAATTAGTTTCCCCAGCGAGTGGGGAGATGGAGGCTACCAGTTAAATCGAGTAATACTTAGATGTTTCCATTCAATTAGTTTCCCCAGCGAGTGGGGAGTTAACGATTATGGCAGAGGAGATCACTTTAGCTATGAAGGTCTCGTTTCCATTCAATTAGTTTCCCCAGCGAGTGGGGAGCATAACCGATAAGTGTTTCTGTAAGGTCTTTATGTTTCCATTCAATTAGTTTCCCCAGCGAGTGGGGAGCTGGCGAAACATTCCTTCATCTACTGTAATTTTCATTTTCTTAATGTTTCCATTCAATTAGTTTCCCCAGCGAGTGGGGAGACCACAAAGGAATTTCACCGTCTAAAGCAACAGAACGATTCCAAGTTTCCATTCAATTAGTTTCCCCAGCGAGTGGGGAGTTAATAACAAAACCAACGACTATCGGTTCTATTAAAGGAGTTTCCATTCAATTAGTTTCCCCAGCGAGTGGGGAGTTCATCTTCTCAATAATTTCAGAAAATTTAATCTTTAGTTTCCATTCAATTAGTTTCCCCAGCGAGTGGGGAGTTTACCTGCATCTTTAATACCATTTCCTATTGAATCCCATAATGGTTTCCATTCAATTAGTTTCCCCAGCGAGTGGGGAGTACGGATGTTATCTGCTCCACAGACTATGAGTATTTGAGCTTAGTTTCCATTCAATTAGTTTCCCCAGCGAGTGGGGAGTTAGTTAAATCAGATTTCGCCATTGATTGTTCAATACCGTGTTTCCATTCAATTAGTTTCCCCAGCGAGTGGGGAGTGCAAGACTTACAGTCTGATAGCCTACATGAAAGACGCGTTTCCATTCAATTAGTTTCCCCAGCGAGTGGGGAGAACTGAGGAGTTGCCACCATTGGCTTTAGACTTGTTGACCTAGCGTTTCCATTCAATTAGTTTCCCCAGCGAGTGGGGAGGCAGCCGCATTAATTAACGCATTATTTTTAAGTTTCCATTCAATTAGTTTCCCCAGCGAGTGGGGAGCTATGATTATCGACCGATATACGTAGAAGCCGATAACAAGACCGTTTCCATTCAATTAGTTTCCCCAGCGAGTGGGGAGTCAGAATAAGCTGAGTTTTCATCAGTGTCCAACATTAGAGGTTTCCATTCAATTAGTTTCCCCAGCGAGTGGGGAGTAACTCAAGTAAATGATTTGATACCTGAATCGAGAAAAGAGTTTCCATTCAATTAGTTTCCCCAGCGAGTGGGGAGCGTGACCACTTTGGGAAACAGAGATTCATGGTCTCTTACTACAAAGGTTTCCATTCAATTAGTTTCCCCAGCGAGTGGGGAGCTCCAATCTTTAAAGTTAAGTTTAGTATTACGTTTCCATTCAATTAGTTTCCCCAGCGAGTGGGGAGAATTAAAAGAGATGGGCATTCCTGCGTCGTATGGCGTAAGGTTTCCATTCAATTAGTTTCCCCAGCGAGTGGGGAGGCGAGGTGCGAAGACCTAAACAAGACTCTGACATTGCTTGTTTCCATTCAATTAGTTTCCCCAGCGAGTGGGGAGTTGATTGAATCATCATTTAAATATCGGGCGATCGACCTTGATCGTTTCCATTCAATTAGTTTCCCCAGCGAGTGGGGAGCGGATCAATATGGCGGCGTGTTGGTGATGGAACGTTTCCATTCAATTAGTTTCCCCAGCGAGTGGGGAGCAAAACAAGCTCAGCGGGTAGGATCGACTTTTTGCGTTTCCATTCAATTAGTTTCCCCAGCGAGTGGGGAGATTATCAGCCGATATATATTGAAGCGGATAATAAAGTTTCCATTCAATTAGTTTCCCCAGCGAGTGGGGAGTTAAAAACCCCAGAAATGATATCGACTGGCTGACTTTAGTTTCCATTCAATTAGTTTCCCCAGCGAGTGGGGAGACTCGGTTTGCATCAGCAGTCTGTGAAAAAGCTGGTTTCCATTCAATTAGTTTCCCCAGCGAGTGGGGAGGGATTATAGTAGCCGGATTACTAACAGCCGGAGCTATTGTTTCCATTCAATTAGTTTCCCCAGCGAGTGGGGAGTAAAAAGCCGTTCTATCCCTTTTATCGAGCTTGCAACTCCATATCGTTTCCATTCAATTAGTTTCCCCAGCGAGTGGGGAGAATAGTATGGAAAACACAATCATTTTATTTTTTACCAGATGTTTCCATTCAATTAGTTTCCCCAGCGAGTGGGGAGATATAATCAATCACTTAGCAAGGCTGACTAATCCTTATGTTTCCATTCAATTAGTTTCCCCAGCGAGTGGGGAGTTGAGGAATTTGCAGAACAATATTCTCTCCTACCCATGTTTCCATTCAATTAGTTTCCCCAGCGAGTGGGGAGTCAAAAAGAAAGTCAAAAGGAGGGAACTAGATTGTTAAGTATGTTTCCATTCAATTAGTTTCCCCAGCGAGTGGGGAGCGGTTTTCCCGGCGAGAGAGTGTTTCGTTTTTAGTGTTTCCATTCAATTAGTTTCCCCAGCGAGTGGGGAGTGGAAAACTGCCTAACTTTTTCTTAAACATACATCTCTTTAAGTTTCCATTCAATTAGTTTCCCCAGCGAGTGGGGAGATGGCCAATTGATTTATTTTAGTTAACTCATCTCACTCCCCCCCACCGTTTCCATTCAATTAGTTTCCCCAGCGAGTGGGGAGGTCCTGCAGGAAGGCGTTCATAAGGCGCAGCTCGGTTTCCATTCAATTAGTTTCCCCAGCGAGTGGGGAGGGTAAATTGGAGCGTGAAAATGCAAGCGATTAGGTTTCCATTCAATTAGTTTCCCCAGCGAGTGGGGAGCAAAGGTTAGTTCTTGCAAGTCTAATCGGACAGTTGTAGTTTCCATTCAATTAGTTTCCCCAGCGAGTGGGGAGCTTGCATCAGATCGGTGGCGGTAGCGGGTCGCCATCGGGTTTCCATTCAATTAGTTTCCCCAGCGAGTGGGGAGTTTGGCTGAGTCCAGAATTCTCTTTTTATATCTTCTTGGATTCGGTTTCCATTCAATTAGTTTCCCCAGCGAGTGGGGAGATTCGGCCTCCGACTTGCTCCGCCCATAGACGTTCAACGTTTCCATTCAATTAGTTTCCCCAGCGAGTGGGGAGTTCCTCTTACCAAGGTTTTCTTATGAATAAACGTATACGTTTCCATTCAATTAGTTTCCCCAGCGAGTGGGGAGTGTTAGAGAATTTGTCAATAAATTAGAGAGTAAACTCTATGGTTTCCATTCAATTAGTTTCCCCAGCGAGTGGGGAGTATAGGGTGGGATAAACGACTCTATCTCAAAGTTAAACTACACGTTTCCATTCAATTAGTTTCCCCAGCGAGTGGGGAGATAAGTAAAGAAATATTTGTAAAATCCCGTATCAATGTTTCCATTCAATTAGTTTCCCCAGCGAGTGGGGAGTTAATATATGTTTCAAGATACCGGTGCAAAAACCTTCGTTTCCATTCAATTAGTTTCCCCAGCGAGTGGGGAGTCGGAAGGTGACTCACATCTACGCCCTTTATTCATCAGATGTTTCCATTCAATTAGTTTCCCCAGCGAGTGGGGAGTCTTTAGTTTTAATATCTGTTACTGCGGTTTGTAGGTTTCCATTCAATTAGTTTCCCCAGCGAGTGGGGAGGTAACAGAACAAAGCAGACAAACATCTATTTCTATTAAGGTTTCCATTCAATTAGTTTCCCCAGCGAGTGGGGAGCATTTTTCCAGACGTGTCAAGGTTTTTGAAAAAGTCGGCTGTTTCCATTCAATTAGTTTCCCCAGCGAGTGGGGAGGGACTCGCACAATACCTATGTTCAAGTCATGGGACGTTTCCATTCAATTAGTTTCCCCAGCGAGTGGGGAGGCACCTGCTTTGTTCATCTACTTTGCGCGGTAAGCGATTGTTTCCATTCAATTAGTTTCCCCAGCGAGTGGGGAGTTTAACGATTTAGAAGAGTTGCTGAAATGGTTTAATAAGTTTCCATTCAATTAGTTTCCCCAGCGAGTGGGGAGTCCGCGATCGCCACATTGCGATAATCTTCAATCGTTTCCATTCAATTAGTTTCCCCAGCGAGTGGGGAGCTTTTTGAGCCGCTTCCTCGATTGCGTCTTGCGTTTCCATTCAATTAGTTTCCCCAGCGAGTGGGGAGAGCGATGGATGCAGGCAATTGCTCAGCGCAAACCGAGTTTCCATTCAATTAGTTTCCCCAGCGAGTGGGGAGAACTACAACTACTGGGGAAATTTTGACGAGTTTGCCGAAGCAAACGTTTCCATTCAATTAGTTTCCCCAGCGAGTGGGGAGATAACTGCACCGAAGGAGTTTTTAGCATCTTGAGGATTTCTATGTTTCCATTCAATTAGTTTCCCCAGCGAGTGGGGAGCAACGGACTTTGATCTCTGGTTAGACACGAATTACGAGCATTCAGGTGAAGAGTTTTATCTATCAAAGAATCCCAACGACTATTTGATATATGAACAGCAGGAATTAGTAGATCAATGGAGTTTCCATTCAATTAGTTTCCCCAGCGAGTGGGGAGGTTTCTATATGTAATCCATTAAGAGCTTCTGGGTTTGAGTTTCCATTCAATTAGTTTCCCCAGCGAGTGGGGAGTAGGAAGAATTGGAGTATTTGTAAACGATGTAAAGATTAAGTCTTGTTTCCATTCAATTAGTTTCCCCAGCGAGTGGGGAGTAGTAAACCGAGTAGACAAGCAAGAAGAGTCTCAAGGTCAAGTTTCCATTCAATTAGTTTCCCCAGCGAGTGGGGAGTTAAAACTCCACCCTCTAAAGGTTCTGATTCAGATAGTTTAGTTTCCATTCAATTAGTTTCCCCAGCGAGTGGGGAGTCCGGTTCTTACTGAACATAAAAAAGATGTTAATAATGTTTCCATTCAATTAGTTTCCCCAGCGAGTGGGGAGCTCTGAATTCCCAATATCAGATACTCATCTCCTAACCGTTTCCATTCAATTAGTTTCCCCAGCGAGTGGGGAGTCGATACAACTAAAAACCTGCGTGGCTTGGTTGCTATGGCTGAAGTTTCCATTCAATTAGTTTCCCCAGCGAGTGGGGAGTCGGGTCTACCTCTCTGTAGAGGGTTTTCGATTTTGTGATCTTTTTGGTTTCCATTCAATTAGTTTCCCCAGCGAGTGGGGAGTGAACTGAAGGTGTCCCCTCCCACGGCCGCCGCCCCGCCGTCGGGTTTCCATTCAATTAGTTTCCCCAGCGAGTGGGGAGTGACCGACAGCGGCGGCACACTGCCGTCCAGCGGCATCACGTTTCCATTCAATTAGTTTCCCCAGCGAGTGGGGAGTTGAGCTTGATCTGCAGGCGCAGGTCGTTGAGTCTATATCGTAGTTTCCATTCAATTAGTTTCCCCAGCGAGTGGGGAGTTTGATGGATCCAATAAATGATCGATGTGGTACATGGGAAGGTTTCCATTCAATTAGTTTCCCCAGCGAGTGGGGAGTCAATTACTCTTTTTAGTTACTCTAGTTACTCGTTTCCATTCAATTAGTTTCCCCAGCGAGTGGGGAGGTTAAAACTGCTTCTGTCGCCGCTTTTCTTGCTCTTTCTTTAGGGTTTCCATTCAATTAGTTTCCCCAGCGAGTGGGGAGCGTAGAAATCCTTCTTGTCGACGGTGTGCTTGTACGTTTCCATTCAATTAGTTTCCCCAGCGAGTGGGGAGTTTCATAGTTACAACCAAGTCAGCAACGTCTGCAGTTTCCATTCAATTAGTTTCCCCAGCGAGTGGGGAGTTTCTAATGGTGGATCAACTGGAAACGGCTATCAACGCGTTTCCATTCAATTAGTTTCCCCAGCGAGTGGGGAGCCCAGATGCCAAAAGGGTAAGCAAAATCCAACACGGGTTTTCCGGTAATGTTTCCATTCAATTAGTTTCCCCAGCGAGTGGGGAGTGAAGTCCGGCCGAGACGATGACCTCTTCCACATACTTGGTTTCCATTCAATTAGTTTCCCCAGCGAGTGGGGAGCTGCAACGACAATTTCCACTAACACAAACTTTTCCAAGTTTCCATTCAATTAGTTTCCCCAGCGAGTGGGGAGCTGACCATGTCCAGATAGCGCACCTCGAATTTCCATTCAATTAGTTTCCCCAGCGAGTGGGGAGGCTAATCCTCATGCCAAAGAAGAGGATAAGTTTGTATTTCCATTCAATTAGTTTCCCCAGCGAGTGGGGAGGGGTTGAGAAAGCACTCATCGCACCAATTTGAATATTTCCATTCAATTAGTTTCCCCAGCGAGTGGGGAGCAAACTTTGCGCTGGTAGTTTTGGCCCAACCAGCGGGGAATTTCCATTCAATTAGTTTCCCCAGCGAGTGGGGAGTACTGCTGATTTTATACCCGCGTAAGCTATGTCTGACATATTTCCATTCAATTAGTTTCCCCAGCGAGTGGGGAGTTCCAAGTTACTTGTGACTTTATGTTCGAGGGTCAAGACGATTTCCATTCAATTAGTTTCCCCAGCGAGTGGGGAGATAACAATCTAGTAAATGAACTATATTTAGAAGAAATTTCCATTCAATTAGTTTCCCCAGCGAGTGGGGAGAGGAAGAGAATCATAAGTAACTAGAATATGATGAACATTTCCATTCAATTAGTTTCCCCAGCGAGTGGGGAGGATAAAATTGCAGAAATTCATTCGGAGGTAGTAGAAGAATTTCCATTCAATTAGTTTCCCCAGCGAGTGGGGAGTTTACGATAACTAAACTCTGCGTAATTAGTAGAAGAATTAAATTTCCATTCAATTAGTTTCCCCAGCGAGTGGGGAGAAAAGAAGTCACCTGGCGGGTAGATTGTTTTTTATTTCCATTCAATTAGTTTCCCCAGCGAGTGGGGAGTTACGATTTCGTCAGGCATAAAACCGTTAGTATCGTAATAATTTCCATTCAATTAGTTTCCCCAGCGAGTGGGGAGTAAACCGAGTAATACTGAGATAATGTCTCGGAAATTTCCATTCAATTAGTTTCCCCAGCGAGTGGGGAGTATGAGGCTAAGGAGCGCGATCGGCTCCTGAAATACAATTTCCATTCAATTAGTTTCCCCAGCGAGTGGGGAGTCAAAATATCAATCAGACGTTCTCGCCGCAGTACAGCAGCGAAATTTCCATTCAATTAGTTTCCCCAGCGAGTGGGGAGCTTTTAAGCTTGCACTTAAGGTATTGGATTGTCACTCAATGAGATTTCCATTCAATTAGTTTCCCCAGCGAGTGGGGAGAGCTTGCTACCTGTGGGCAAACTGCTGTTTTTGGTAGAATTTCCATTCAATTAGTTTCCAAGCGCGAGTGGGGAGCTACATCTCGAATCTTCCGTGTAAAAGTAAACTGTTAATTTCCATTCAATTAGTTTCCCCAGCGAGTGGGGAGTCTGACGAGGAAGATATGCTGAGCTTTTGGAATGGCACTGGATTTCCATTCAATTAGTTTCCCCAGCGAGTGGGGAGTCAAGGAGAATCTATTCCCGCTCTTACCTTATGGCATTTCCATTCAATTAGTTTCCCCAGCGAGTGGGGAGCCAACAGTCGGCTGACTACTATCAGTAATGCCTTATTCGGTAGCATTTCCATTCAATTAGTTTCCCCAGCGAGTGGGGAGTCGGCAAAGACTACTGGAATTACGCTCCACTAGCAAAATTTCCATTCAATTAGTTTCCCCAGCGAGTGGGGAGTGCAAAACATTGTTTCAAGTTGTTGCCAGAGTTATTTCCATTCAATTAGTTTCCCCAGCGAGTGGGGAGATCGCGTTATTGTCTTCGATCCAAATAGCAATCACATTTCCATTCAATTAGTTTCCCCAGCGAGTGGGGAGGTAATCTGAAGACTGCCTCTGATAAGCAATTAAATTCTCATTTCCATTCAATTAGTTTCCCCAGCGAGTGGGGAGGAAATAGCAAAAATTTCTCAAGCGCTGCGATCGCACAACAAATTTCCATTCAATTAGTTTCCCCAGCGAGTGGGGAGTTCCGTACGAGTATTCAGGGTTCTTTGCGATATTTCCATTCAATTAGTTTCCCCAGCGAGTGGGGAGGCTAAAGAGGCGGCAGAAGTTTCCTGTAAACTTTCCAATACTATTTCCATTCAATTAGTTTCCCCAGCGAGTGGGGAGTTAAAATTGTTAAACCCCGTATCGGTCAGTTGGTGAAATTAATTTCCATTCAATTAGTTTCCCCAGCGAGTGGGGAGATTCTTGAAGAGCTTGTCGCTAGCGTCCAAGTAGATGAATTTCCATTCAATTAGTTTCCCCAGCGAGTGGGGAGTTTAGTAATGAAAGTTATAAAACTTAGAGGATAGCTAAATTTCCATTCAATTAGTTTCCCCAGCGAGTGGGGAGATCAAAGCGAGTTTGATGTACTTGCCTTACTAGATTATTTCCATTCAATTAGTTTCCCCAGCGAGTGGGGAGTTATCTTTTGTCGGTCGGAAACCGACCTTTTGAATTTGAGATTTCCATTCAATTAGTTTCCCCAGCGAGTGGGGAGTTACCGCAATGATGGAGCGGATTGAGAACGGGACGATTTCCATTCAATTAGTTTCCCCAGCGAGTGGGGAGGTTGTCCGATGTCGGAAGGGGTCAAGAAATGGCTGGCATTTCCATTCAATTAGTTTCCCCAGCGAGTGGGGAGATTGGAAATCATCCAGCGGTTCGCGTACATTGTTAAGGTATGATTTCCATTCAATTAGTTTCCCCAGCGAGTGGGGAGGAGACCACTAAAGCTGAATAAAAATGCACAGCTTGCGTTCGTTCAGATTTCCATTCAATTAGTTTCCCCAGCGAGTGGGGAGGCGACGCGCTGCAAGAATAGTGGCGAACACTTCAAAACTATTTCCATTCAATTAGTTTCCCCAGCGAGTGGGGAGTTTGGAATATTTGAAAGCAAGAAAGAGAGGGCATGAATACTAATTTCCATTCAATTAGTTTCCCCAGCGAGTGGGGAGGAGGTTCCTGATGCCACCGACTAGCAACTCTGACATTATTTCCATTCAATTAGTTTCCCCAGCGAGTGGGGAGGGCGAATTTGTTGGTGCTACTTTGTGGTTCTACGACATTTCCATTCAATTAGTTTCCCCAGCGAGTGGGGAGCTGAAAGGATCTATTCAGCTTGATTGTTTGCCTCCAATTTCCATTCAATTAGTTTCCCCAGCGAGTGGGGAGTTAATTTCGGCTTGGGCTTCTTCCAATTCTTTTTATTTCCATTCAATTAGTTTCCCCAGCGAGTGGGGAGCAGCTTTACGATCGACCCCGACACCAAACTTTTTAAATTTCCATTCAATTAGTTTCCCCAGCGAGTGGGGAGATCGGTTGCACAAATTCGCAAGACCGTAACCGCCCTTTAAAATTTCCATTCAATTAGTTTCCCCAGCGAGTGGGGAGTTGAAGTGATTGTTTTGTTTCTATGCTTGTAAATCCTAGCCTAGAAAGATTTCCATTCAATTAGTTTCCCCAGCGAGTGGGGAGATTTGACTTGGAAGGTTGTTAGTGAACAATTGATTATATTTCCATTCAATTAGTTTCCCCAGCGAGTGGGGAGGATAGCGGTGTTCGCCAAGAAACTCAGCAAACTGTAGCATTTCCATTCAATTAGTTTCCCCAGCGAGTGGGGAGTGAAAACGGACTACGCAGTTACTCGTCGCCGGACGCAGTTATTTCCATTCAATTAGTTTCCCCAGCGAGTGGGGAGGACCCAAAAGGTTTCAAGAATTCCCCACAGTTTCTAACATTTCCATTCAATTAGTTTCCCCAGCGAGTGGGGAGTCTTCGTATTCATCTTCTGAAATATCAGAGATAACTACTTGATTTGGAATTTCCATTCAATTAGTTTCCCCAGCGAGTGGGGAGTGACCCCGGAATTTATCGCCGAACAAACAGAACTAGAGTTGAAATTTCCATTCAATTAGTTTCCCCAGCGAGTGGGGAGGTTTCATATCTGCGGCATATTATCTCTATCTCACTAAAGATTTCCATTCAATTAGTTTCCCCAGCGAGTGGGGAGCTGCTAACTCCAATTACGGGGGGATTAACACCAGTTTATTTCCATTCAATTAGTTTCCCCAGCGAGTGGGGAGCAAAATTGAAAACTGGGCAAGCGTGTTGTTTGTTGATTTCCATTCAATTAGTTTCCCCAGCGAGTGGGGAGAGTAAAATTGCTGAAGAAATTAAACGCATTGAAATAGAATTTCCATTCAATTAGTTTCCCCAGCGAGTGGGGAGATTTTGGTCTAAAAAATGATGTGAAAGAATTTTGCAAGATTTCCATTCAATTAGTTTCCCCAGCGAGTGGGGAGAGATAATGGGCAGGAAAGGTGTGATGTTTGCGATCGATTTCCATTCAATTAGTTTCCCCAGCGAGTGGGGAGTCCTCCATTATACACCCCATACAGCGCAAGCAGTCCAGAGGCCGTTTGCGAGGGGGTCGAAAATTGTCTTGACAAACACCGCAAATTCCCCGCAACAAAACCCTGAAACCCTTGCCCAGCAGTATATCGAGGGGGTCAACCACCGAATCGATGTTTCAGCGATTTGCCTGCCCCCTCGCAGATTTCAGATAATCACAGACTTGGGTGGTTCAGCAATCTCGCGCCCCACACCCCAAACCTCCACCTGGCTCAAGGTATGACTCGATAGCGGATAAAACCTGATACTATCCTCAGTCAAAACCACCAGTCTGCTAAGTCTCTTCTGAAGTTCCGCAAACTTCCTCGAAGTCAGCACGCATTCAAAAGTCGAATACTGCACCCAAGTCCCGTAACCTTTAAGCAGATCGTGTACCTTTTGGCGGCGTTTGTCATCCGGCATATCGTAAACCACTACATAAAACAACACGATCTAACGAATTTGATAAGGTTGATAAAGCTGAACAGGATTGTATGCAAACTGCTTGTATGCCTTAATTTGCTGATTTAGCAAATCCCATCGGGGCTGTTTGTCACCAGAATTAGTATTAATCTCCTCTTCCATGCGCTGCAAAAAAAACTTCAGATATTTAGCTCTGCCGGAATCATTCAGAAAACAGCCACTATTGCGATACACAAAATCGGTTTCAGCATCAATAGCCCTAGAATTAACAATCCACAGCACCAAAGAATCAACAATTGGCGCGCGAAACTCCTCAATCAAATCCGACGCCAAAGCCGCATGGCGATCCGTCCCCTGATGCAAACAAGCCGAATAAGGATCTAAACCTTGCAGTTCGATCAAACTCAACAAATGATTCCACAAAACCTGATACCCAAAACTCAGCATAGCATTCACAGGATTTCCCGGAGGGCGGCGCGATCTACTTACAAACACAAAATCTGGATTTTTCAAACACTCTTCAAAAGCCGAGAAATACTGAGCCGCCCCAGCACCTTCCAACCCCATCAACCGCTCAATAGTTTCAGCCTCACCCGCCTTTTTAATTAAATGTTCCAAACACTGAATCGCAAAAGCAATAACATCAGAAGCTTGTCGGCGCTGCTGTCGTTGGAGAATAACGCGGCTGTTTTTCAGCTTAGCTTGCACGATGCGTTGTGCCACTTGCAAGCGCTCCACAAAAGCAAGCTGTTGCTGGTAGCGAGACAGTTGCCGGTAGCCGCGCTCGATGGGAAGAATCCGCCCGTAACAGTAACCCATCCGCGAAAGATAAGCAATGGGAATATTCCGCCACAGACAAGTTCTAATTGCTTGAGTTGTGACTTGAGATTGACCAAAAATCAGAACTTGTTCCAGCAAAGGAAGCTGAACTTCACCGAGAATCACCTCGCCTTTTTTGACTACCAGCATTTCTCGCTGCAAGGAAACATAACAGCCCGGTTGGGAAACATAGACAGTACGCATAAGCAATAAAAAACTCGGTATTGCCAGAATTTTGGTAGGGGCGGGTTCACCAACCATCTGGGCCGCAGAGCAAGAATTCCTAAACCCGCCCCAGCCCAACAAACAATTCTAAAATACATTTTTGCCCGTAGGTTATCTGTTGTGTGGGGGCGGGTTTATTGAGATTCTTTGTGAGTATTAAAGGTTATTGGTGAACCCGCCCCTACGGAATTTTGGTCGAAAAAAACCAATTATTTTCGTTCTAAATTTTGGGAATCGCCTTCAATGATTTGCGACGATTCCGGGTCATAATTTAAGGGATTTTGGAGCGATCGATCGCGCGAAGGTTGCAGGTAGCGAGTGATTTGGTCGGCCGCAGTAGCCGTCAAAAAAGTAGCAGCCGTGACGAGGAACGTGTTAGTAATTACCGCAGCCAATCCGAGGGGTGCGATCAGGAGAATTATCAGAGTAACCGTACCGTTGACAAGGGCGATGGACAGGTTGCGGAGGTTAGCGGCGCGGGAGGTAGTGTACATATATTTTTACCTTTTGTGTGGGAAAACGCTTGGTGCGCCCTGGACGCACGCGGGGTCAGAAACCGGGTTTTTGCAGGAATACTTCGTTACAGCCCGCAGGTTGGGTAAAAAACCCGGTTTCTTGGCATTTTTCGGGGTGGGAGGGGGGATTGGTTTAGGTTTTTGAGGATGCTGATTCATCGTTGAGTGTTTTCAATCCCCAGTCGTAGAGGGAACGGAGCAAAGTTTTTTGAGGTATTTGCCAATTGCGATCGCAGATTTCTTTCAGCACTGCTACCATCAAGTCTCTAATTACTGCCGGGTCTTCTGAATGCTTGACAGGAAACAAGCCTCCATCAGACCAGAGCGATCGAATATTAGCCAAAGTTACGGATTCGCCTGAGTGAATTACTTGATTTCTTTTTTCCCGAAGTCGGTGCAGCAATTTGTACCATTTGTGATTTTCATCAAACTTTTTAGATTGACACCAGCCGTCAATTAACCCGCTAAATCCCGGTTGATATTTGCTGCCTAAATGAGTCAAATGAGGCGGAATTGTAATATAGCGCTTGCCGAGCCAATCACCGGATTTGCTGTGCAGGTACAGCAGCCTTTCTAAAGTTTGGACAAACTGGATAAAAGCAGCCGTGTAGTTTTGGCGGTACAAGGGCAACTCAATCAAAAAACTGGATTCCCAAGCTTGAACAGGTTGATTGCTTTTGAGCCGATCGAGCTGTGCTTCCCAGGCTTGAACTTGGCTTTCTCCTACTGATTTTAGCACATCTCTGGAGCGCACCCACTCTCCTATTTTAGTAAAAAATTTGTCATTTTCCCAGTTAGCCGAAAGAGCCAAAATGCCCGCTAATTTATAGATAAGACTGTAGCGATTTTGATGCAATTTCAGCCAAATTTGAGCTTCGGAAAAGTCGCCGCGCTTCCATGCAGAAATCACCCGCACCCGTTCCAGCGGCCAGAAATATTCGCCCATTGGAATTAGTTTGTAGCCTGGAGAATGACAGGCAAATTGAGCACCGCTGGGGTGAGGCGCAAAAAATGATTCCGGGTCGTCTGGAGTGGCGTTAAAGACTTGACATTGGCGGACTAAAGCAGCAGCGCAGATTTCGACACCAGAGGCGATCGCGGGCGTGCAGCCTTTATTTTGAATCCACAAAACAAACTGTTCGTCAATACCTGCGGGGGAGAAAAACTCAAGGGCTTCTCGCAAAATTAACTGTTCCAATTCTTCCCGAATAGCGCTGTTATCGTTGGCTTCAATTTGGGGAGTATGAACGTCAACTTTGAGATTTGGCCAAATAGATTTGATTTTACCTTCCATGAGTTTAGCAAGCCAGATTGTATCGAGGCGGCGGTAGAACCAGGAAACGTTTTCCGGCTGGTCAGTTCCCCACAATATGATATGTTTTAGTCCTTGTTTGACACCGGCTTCAATAATTTGATAGTCTAGCAACAGTTCAACTTTGCTAAAATCGTAAATCAGTTCGTAAATACAGCGATCGTAGTACCGCTTGCCTAAATCTCTAGCACTCCAAGGATAGGTTTTATCTTTTTCTTGATAGTTTTCCCGAGGGATTTCTATTTCTTGATAGAGTTCGTTAACGTGAGGCGGGTAGCCGATATTGCCGTCAGCACCGAAGGAGCGAATGACGCCATCTTTGCAGTTCCATCCCACTTGGCGCGTGCCTACGGTGATGATGAGGGTGTTGACCGAATTGGATGATACTTGTGTGTTTTTCATGGTTTAATTAGGAGTGGGATAAGTGGAGAAGATGCCGATTGCACAGTAAAGAAATGAGTGCGATGGCTTTTTCAAAAAGGCCAGAGTTGAACGAAGTTTTGCTTAGTAGTTTGTTCCTGTAAATTTGCTAAATATTTTTGGCGCGGATTTTGGGTAGCCCCAAAGACTGTCACAATTTGATAATCGCCTAAATCAGCAATCCAAACAGGAGAAGGAGTTACTTTACGTTTAACTTCTTCACCGTTAACTCTCAAAATGTCCTCTTTAACTCCGCCACATAAGCTTTTAGCTTCTCTGTATTTACCCTCGTTTTCCAACTTGTGGAAATGCTGATGGAGAATATCTAAAGCATAACATTTTGTCTCGCTATCTTCTCCACAGGTAACTACAATTCTGCAATTGGCATCAACAGCTTCAGCCCATTGATGCGAACTTAATGGGTTAATATTTCTTGGTGCGTTGGCATTAACAATGATTGCTGTTAGCTGTTTTTGTGCTGCATAAAAACTCTGCAAATTATTCAAGGCTGTGTAAAAATCCCTCAAGCAAGCACGAAATCGTTGTTGAAATTCTTCTGGAGTGCTGGGTAAAATCCAAAAATCCCCACTTTCATTAGGTATCAATGTTGAACCGCGCAAATAAGGACGATTTTGGCGCGAGTAACAAGGCCGCCTAGCTCCCTGACCAATTCCTCCCAAGTGGAACATGAGCCAAGTTAAATTTTTCATCAAATCAGTAATTGTTTCTTTCTGGGAACTTGGCATCAGATGAGAATAAGCAAGCACTAACTCGCCATTTTGTTCATTAATAGTGTCTTGCCCGGATTTAGGTTTGGGATGTACTCTATCAATGACTGTAAATTTAATCCATCCCCATTCACGTTGCGGGTTAATTGCTCCAAATAAGATAGCCTCTAGACCACATACTCGCTCTGGTGGTAACACTCCCATTGCTAAAGTACGAAACCAATAACGCAGCATTGACTTAAAAGCAACGGGACGGACTTCAGCTTCCGGTGTTGTCTCTGGCTTCAAGTTACCTTTGTTGTCAGTTTTAAAGCTACCATCTCGATTCTTTTGGTAAGGCGGCCTAACATTAGTAAACTTTTGCCGCCCGTGAATTAACTGCCCTTCTAAACTAAACTGTACTCGGAAAAATTCATCAGCGGGCCGACCTTGACCTGCAACTAATATTTCTCCGTAACCGGTGTTAACTTGCGAGCCAATACCTGCTTGCAACCCTCGAATTAACCACTCCTTGACACGCTGCAATACAGTAATATCATTGCAACCGCTGCCAAGACGCAACCCAATTACAAAAGTAGCTTCTTTGAGCGAGAAAAAGGGGTTGGGATTGGGGCTATATTTGAGCGAGTTTCCCTCCCAAGTCCAGATATTATTTGCCATGTCTACTGCTAGCCCTCCCGCTTTTTGACTAGGTGAGGGATAGGCATCGAGAAAGACAACTTTGCCAGCCCGATCGCCCCCTTGGGCTTTGAGAGAACCAAACCAAGGTGCTACCAGTTCTTCAGCTTCTTTCCAATCTACTTTGTCCTTAGCCATAATTTCCCGAATGGCTTGATTTCTAGCAACTCCCCGCAAGGTAGAAGATGGGATGAAAGGCATTCCCAAAGCATCAAAAGCAGGCAGTAAAATGCTTTCGGGCCCGCGATGACCGCCAGTGCGAATTCGCCAAGGACATTGAACGGAAAAATAGTTTTTTTCTCCTGCAATTAGCTTGGTGCGGTTGGTGAGTTGAGTTAGCCGATCGCGATAATTTGCTTTTTCTTCTGCCAGTTGCAGAATTTGCACTTTGGTAGCATCTTTGTAAGGAAGATCGGGCGATCGCATCCACCGCAAATACTCAACAAAACTGGCAGTTGCATCAGTATGCGGTTCATTTTCGGGGTCAAGCCAAGGTGAAGGGCGATCTGGCGTATTAGGGCCGCGTCCACCGCCACCACCACCACTGGTGCCACCACCGCCACCGCCAACCGTAATGACTTTCTTTTTTTTATCCGTGCCAGCTTTTTGAGTAGCAGGGTTAGGTGTTCCCGATACTTTAGGCTGTGCTTTTGGCGATTGTTTGGGGCGTTCCCAAGGATTAGGCGACATATTTAAGCTTCTCCAGAAATATCGTGATAAACAGCAGTTGCCCAAAAACTAAATTCTTGTGCTAATGCTAATCCCAAACCCGTTACACCGAGATATTCATCAGTGCTGAGCTTTTTAATGACATTCAAACCGCTGTTTCCTGCTAAGTTTGGAATTCCCGAAAGTTCTTGCAAGCATTCAAAATACTTCTTGACAACTTGCTTTTTTCCTTCTTGACTTAAAGCTTGTTCCTCTGCCTTCAGTCGCATCATGCCCCAAGTAGAAAGGTAGGTGTACAATTCCACGGCTTGATTTTTTTGTTCTTTGAGGCGAGTATCGTCTTGATTGGGTTGCGATCGCAACTGCGACAAAGCCTCATAAACGGGTGTGGCGATCGTTCTCGGATCGAATGTCATAATTTATACTCCTTAATTAGATGTGTTGTTGCCCAACCACTGCTGTACAAAACCGCGTCCCAAACTTTCCTGTCCGCCAATTTGCAGAATTTGATTGTTTGACAGTAAATCTTCAAATTTAGTCTGAGATTCCTGTGCAGTTCCGTTTGCTTGAGATGTAATCCCCCAAGGAAAATACATCAAAGTATCTGGGGGGATAGCCTCTTCGTACCGAAATCCACCTTCTACAGATTTATGGCCATCCAATTTGATTTTTACTTGCCGCCACAAACTCATCTGAATCAATGTAGTACAGTGTTGATTCGGCAGCACAAGTACCTGTTTGATGCTGCTGGTTTCGGATGTTTGCGGTACAAAAGATTTCCATTCTTGCCAATCTGATAAATTTTGCAGAATGGCATCCTTGAGATAGACGCGAGTTTTGTTAGATATATTCGTGCTGTACTCCACAGGAATTTCAGCATCGATCGAGCAAAATCTTTTCCAGCGTTCCAGCAGCATCGGACAACTAATCCAGACAATACCGTGACTGAGAGATGGCACTGGCAGCCAGAGAATTGACCCGTCGCCAACCCAAATATCACCTTGTTCGAGTTGTTTTAGCTCCTTCCCTGTTGCTTTTTTGTAGTCATCAGCGAACTTCTGAACATCATCTAATTCGGGGCCAAACAACTGGATGCGCTGGACGCGATCGCTAACACTTGCCCGAATCCTGCCTCGAATTGTACTAGAGGGAATATAGGGCAGAGTAGTATGAGATTCGCGGGCAATTCCCAATAAATTACCCTCTTGAGTAGTGCCACCTGTATGCAGGGGTGAAAGCAGATATAAGTAGACGTAGTTAATCATGGTTTTTGTCTCCTTTGTAATTAATCCAAAACAATTCTGAGTAACCCAACTGTCGCCAGACTTTAATGGGATTTTGTTTACCATCCTTCGTCAGCGGCGGATCTTCCTGAAACAAACTTTGCGGTTGATTCAAGTAATAAACGCTCCCCGGAGGTGCGGCAAAAACCTGCGGTGCGGGAATGCTTTTATTTTCCGGCTTGTCGCGAAACCTGCAACTAATCGGAACAGCTTTATCAGTAGCCACGCTCACTAATTGCCCCCGCCTTGCTTGCGGATTTTCCGGTTCGGCTAAATCCCACTCCCAAGGCCACGCCCTGCACGAGACTTTGCCGTTGCTGTGCTTGCGTTCAAAGGCTCCGGGCGTGACTAAATAGGCGAGGCTTTTGCCACCTAAATCTTGATTTTTTTTAGAAAGTTCTTGCAGTTCGTCCCATTGCAAACCGAGGTGAGGTTGCGGCTCTAAAATCACTCGGTGTCCTTCGCCGCCAAGTCGGAAAGTGACGGGATTTTCGATTTTTTGATTTAGGGCGATCGCCAAACTCCAACCAGCCTTCATCCTGACTGCATTCTCGACAAAATAGCCGTCTTCTGACTTGACTTGCCTCGTCCCCAACTCCAAGGAATTGTGCGATCGAGTTTCAACTATCCAAGGTTTGTCTTCTCCCGGAATGCCATCGTCCGCTTGCCAAGATTCAGGTAAAATGGTGCTAGTTTCCAGATAGGTTTTAACCACATCAAAAGGCAGGAACTGGCGATATTTTTTTCGGTAATTACTGGGACAAGCAGCCTCGGATTCTAGCTCGTCCTCATCATCATCGGGAGGTGCGCCACTCGGCCTGATTAAAGGAGAAGGTTGAGCGCGATCGTACATCACTTGATTCTTTAACGGATGATTCACCCAAGCTAAAGGAACGAGCGCTGTTTTTTTGTCAAAACCCAAAGGGCGGGGAAAGTAAAGGTTTTGATAATTATAGCAGAAAAACGGCCCTTTTAGTTTTAAACTTTTATCGTCTTTTTTACGATTCAAGAAAGCACTTAAAGCACCTGCGATCGCGTGTCCGTTCGGCGGAAAAACGCTTCCCGCCCAAGCTCTTTCTCCCGGTGTAAATGGTTTGGCATCTCGAAACAACAAGATATCCAACGGTGTCAAAGTGTACCAATACATTCAAGCTCCCCTCAATTTATTTGACGTTTGCGGATGACAAAAGCTGCTAATTTCAACCAGTTATAAATTTCTTGAGTTAACTTATCCTCTACCGTTGTTTTCCACAAAGCTTGAAGAAACTCTGATAACTTTTGCTGAAACAGTCGATCGCTGTCATCAACCAATTGCTCTCGCCGCGAACAAAAGGCTTGGCTCCAAGGTGCGATCGCCTCAGACATCGGTGCGGGATGTTGGCTCCAGACAGTCGCAGCTTGCTCGAAAATAGCGCTGTCTAAATCGGGGATAGCCGTCAGTAATTGCCACTGACGAAACACCTCAAATTTACAGGTGGCTTTTAAGATGTTGCCGTTACCGTACAAAACTCGAACTTGCACGGCATCTTTTTTACGGCGATCGGGCGAGATGTGTTCCTTAGCTTCCGCCTCAGCTTGCCAGATATTTTCAAGGGCGATCGCCAGCGGTACTGAATGATGAGCGATGACAATTCCAAAACTAATCGTCGCCTTGCTTCCCATTGTAAATAAAGGGCGTCGAGCTAAATTTTGGGGCAGTGTTTTTTCATCTTTCCACTGCCAATAATCGCCCCGACGTTCAAATTCATCGTGAGGGTCATCAACACCTCGAAAACACTCGCGAATATCCCACAGCCACTTATCCCATTCCCAAAGATTTGTATAAGCTAAAACATCATCACCGCCGCCGTAAATCAAACGCCCAGCATATCGCTGTTCTGTGAGATAAGGTACTAATTGATTGGAAAAATCCAACAAAGCGCGGCTCAAAGCGCTGTGAGTAGACGGCCCCATGCGCTTCGGCTGTTCGAGGAAAGTTTGGAAAGTTTGGCGCACTTCCATTTCCAACTCAGCTAATTTTTTTGTCTCAAGAGATTTATTAAGTTTGGTACGCAATTCTTGCGGGATAAAATCGCCATAATTACCCAAATTTTTACCTTTGAGCCAATCGCTCATCCCGTCTCCATCTCCCGCAGCAATGACATACCAATCAGCAGGATTATTGTTGGGATAATAACTGTCAATTAAGTTTTGCACGTTAACCCGCAACTGCTCCCGATTTTCGGCTTCTGCATCTTCAATTAACCAGCCAGCATTCAGCAAGCGGGGGTGATATTTTTGAGAACCAGCATCAGCCCAAGGAATACCCCATTTCCCCCGCATTTCCCGGATGACTTGTTTTGCCCAATCGAATTGTTTGAGAATAGCGTCACAAGCATCTTCAAAATGTTGCTTTCCTTCAGGGTGAACTTTGAGATATCCGGCAACACCAGCAGTTAAATCCGGGTAAGATGCCGCAATATCATCCTCGCTAAATTGGAAAAGTTGGGGTAAAACTTTATGCAAACAGCGCTTGACTGTTTCAGCGGAATTTAATTTTTCATTGCCGTCAAAAAAGCCGACTCGACGCTGCCATAAAGCTTTTGTTTGCGCTTCAGTTACCCAATCTTTGCGGCCTCCGAAGTTATCGGGATGTACGGCGGGGCCCAAACCGGAAATGGTCGATCGATCGCCAAAAGCTGTCGGTATTTTCCAGGTTCTAGCACTTTTAATCGAACTGAGAGCAAATCTCGTCTGGTCAAATAAATACGGCCACCAAGAACCGACATTTGCGCTAAAAGGATATCTGTTTTGCTTTTCCTTACGCAATTTTGCCGCTGCTTGCAAAAAGTTTAACTCTTCTGTCAAAAAGAGTTGCCGCTTTTTATCTAAATTGCACAGCAGATTTTGAGCATTTCTCCACTGTTGGTTTTCCTCCCGATCGTCTTGATAAATTTCGCTGCTTTTAAGCTGTTTTTCAATGTCGCCAAGGGGAACAGCAGTCCAGTAAGTTTGCCATTGAGCGCCCAGCCAATCTTTCCAAGTTTTGCTGTTTTCCTCCAAGTCAGGCATCCACTGCCTGTTACCGTTCAGTTCCTCAAAAACTAAATGACCTAAATTGTGCCATTCTTGCAATAAAATTTGCTTGGCTTCTTGCATGGCTTCCTTGACTCGATCGTCAGGCAAAACTAACACCAAAACATTCGGAAAGCCAGCAGTTAATATTTTTTTGGGTGGCGAACTATCGATCCAATTATCAAAATCAGGCCATTGTTGTAACAGCCAAGCGTCAATTAAAGGCTGTTGAAACAAACAGGGATAAACCAAACTATCCGGCCCGTAAAGCTGGGCTAATTTCCAGCAAACTTTAGCAGATAGGTAATGCAAAATCCAAGAACCAGCCCAAAAATCGCGCATTTTGCGACTGGCTTTAATCAATTCTTGGATGGGAGTAAAACTGAAAATGGCTATGTAAGGTCGCGAGGCATTTTTATTAGCAGGCCATCTTTTAATTTGATCGCTTGTTAAGCCATATCCAGCTAAAGCACCTGCTAATGCCGCCGTTAAACTTGCGTGACTCCAGATGGAAGCATCGGGAATGCGAGTTTCTGCCGGCATTAACAGCAAAGATTCATCGTTACCAAATTGGCGGCAAACTTCTACAGGCAAACAGCGCCACAGCCACCAAAAGACTTTTTGCGGGTGAGAAATTTCTCTTATTGGTTTCGGCTGGTTGTCGTCAGGGTCGATGATTTGTTGCTGAAATAATGATTGTTCGATTTCGTTTAAATAGTTTGCTCGATTGGACGCTTTAATCAGGTTTTCGTGCTGGGATAACTTAAAGTCAAGGGGTTCGCTTGATAAAAGGTGAAAAAGTTCTAAACCTTTGTCTGAGTTGTTTTTGGGAGCGTAATTAATGCTTTCTGAAAGACTGCCGATCGCGGCCCGATCGCTCGCCGAAGTAATATAATCGGCTAAGTGAATGTGTTTTAAAGCCGTTCCTGTAGATTCTTCAGGATTCCAGTTATTTTCTCGCCATTCTTGCATGACAGCAAGGTCTTGCCAAAAGCTGTTCCCGCCGCGACCTGTATTGAAATGCAATGCTTTGAGCACGGGGTCGTGCAGCAGTCCCCAAATTTTAGCTTTCCAGAATTCTGACATTGCTGTCTTCCGCTAACGACTCAACTTACTATATCAGTCGAGCCTGCCTCACTGCTCGGAATTCACAATATTTATTAAATTTATTGCGAAGGCTAAAGCTATCTAAATAAGCGTATCCAGCCATTTATAAAATTTTATGTCAATATTGTCTTTTCCTTGACTTTTCCGCGATTTACCCGTATCCGAGCTCATGGCAAAAAAACCAACCCCCCACCCCTACGCCGACAAACTGACATTCGATCGCATAATGCTCCTAATTGCCACATTAGTAAACCATCCGGGAATCGGATACTCCGACACCGAAACATCGGACGGCAAATATCGCGACGCCCTGCTAGAAGTGCGATCGCAATTGCAGAAAATCGCCGCCGCCTCCGGCATCGAATTTCCCGAAAACTATCCCGCAACTCCCACAATCCGCAAAGACTTAGAAACCTTGCGAAACTACGGAATCCTCGATAAAAGAATGTATCGATCCGGCTACTATCTCGGCACCGGTGCAATGACTCGCGAAGAACTGCAAGTAGCATTCCAAGCACTCGCATCCCAAGCAAAACATCAGGGAAATGCCCAAGTGCGCCGCATTTACGAAAAACTCACTAAACTGTTGCGCGGATTGGATATCGAACTCAAAGGCGAATTGTTTTATCCCGTTCGCCAACACCTGAATCGCGCCATTATTTACACCGATCCAGTCGAAATGATCGATCGCCAAAACAATCAGCATACGCTATTCCACAAATTAGATATTGTCGAAACAGCAATTGTGCGCGGCCAGTCGATCGAACTTTACCGTCAAAGCAACTATTACGGCAAAAGCCATACTGGCTTACGGCGCATCTGGCCCCTGCAACTGATTTATCACGATATCGCCTGGTATCTGATTTGCCAAGATTGCGACAGCGGGCATTTAACCGTAGAACGAATCAACCGCTTTAGTGACTACTGCGAAATTATCGATCCAGAGGGGCGCGGCTTGGCCGCACAGGAACAAAACTTGAAAATAGCTCAAAAGTTGTTAAAAAATGGTTGGGGGCTGTACTTGGGTAAACCAAAGCAACAGCAGGCTGAATTGGAGGGTACGCTGAAGTTGCAAAAAGTGAAGGTGCGATTTTTTGAGAAAGTCGTAGGATTTATTCTAGAGGGCGATCGGCGACATCCGCGACAAAAGATTAAGGAAGGCCCGCGAGATAGTGCTGGCAAGCTGCTGTATGTTGATTATTGGATCGATTTGCCCGATCGCTCCCTCAACGAATTCAGCCTGTGGGTGAACAAGCATATGGATAGCGCCCAAGTGCTTTCGCCGCCGAGTTTGGTAGAAAAACACCGACAAGCAGCGATAGATTTAGTCGCGAGATATAGTTGATCGGGCGATCGGGTGCGTCGCTATTAGATTATCGATTTTTATTGACAGATTTTCGATGGTGACGCACCCTACGATTCCCAATTATAGATTTTCCCGAACCCAATTTCTAAAAGCTTGAATAGCCTGGGTTCTACCAGCCACTTGACTCTGCTGAGTGTACTGATTCACCAGTTCAACAATCGGAATATTTGGGAAAGTCCGACTCACATCAGACTCAATATATTGTTCTGATTCCAAGACGTTGATTTGTAGCCCTGGCCGTGCGTCTCGCCAAAGTTCCGGTACTCCGAGAACTTGATAATTATCCAACTGCGTGCGAGAGGTGAGCTCGATTTCTATAGCTAAGTCTGGCGGCGGATCGACGCTCATATCGAGGCGATTTTTACCGATTACCGCTGCTTGATTTTGAATGTAAAAACAGGTATCCGGTTCGACAGCCTGACTCATTCGTTCGTTTTTTTAAGTTGTCGAACCCAAGGACTCAAATGCTATTTGTCGTGCTTCCAACAAAATTTTTACCATATCTCCAATTATTTCCTTATCTTTTTCCTGTTCGGGTAGAGGAACCATAATTTCTAACCGTCCGTTACTATAGGAAATTCGGGAAGCACGATGTTCTCCCAATTCGGCTTAAATACTTTCAAATTGTTGCCAGTTCACATCCTCAACCAGTAATTGCTGACCTGGTTGAATATTTAATTGTCTTAATTCCAATAGCATAATTGTTCATCCATTTTCTTTAGGAAATATCAGCAAAGTCCTTACTGCGAATGATTAGAGTTCTGGTATAAATCTTTGAGCGATAAGTCAACCGCAGATACAAGGCAGATAAACACAGATGGACGCAGATGATTTCAAGAATAGCGAATGAATGCAATGCAAGTCTATTGTCTAAACAACCAAGAAAGGACTAAAGTCCTGACTACGAACTTCATGTTTGTAGTGAGGACTTTAGTCCTTTATTGCTAATGACTTCCAGCCATTAACAATTAAGACTTAGCAATTATCTAGCTTTTCCCAACACTAGATTTTTCTGGTGCAGCGCTTTCGGCAGTTTTGCCATTTTTGCTATTACCGTTACCGTTGCCGTTGCGGGGTTGGATAACTCCATAGCCGCTGTGACTCTTGCGTTCGTAGAGGACGTTAATTTCGTTTGTTTCCGCATTGCGGAACATATAGAAATCGTGGTCGATAATCTGCAATTGTTCCAAAGCTTCTTGCACAGTCATTGGAGGCATGGCAAAATACTTAGTCCTCACCACCTCGGCTGGAAGTTCGGGAGTTCGATCGCCAATCAAATCTGCTACCACAGGATGTTCATCAACCACAGTTACCGTTTTGGCATTAGTCTGGGTTTTGTTGTCCTGGCGTTTTTCCTTAAATTTCCGCAGTTGACGAGCTATCTTGTCGGCAACCAAATCGATGCTGGCATAAAGGCTTTCCGTGCTTTCCTCAGCCCGAATCACGCTGCCGTTAGCATAGATTGTCACCTCAGCAGTCTGCTTAGGATTGATCCTGGGGTTACGAGCCACCGATAGATGGATGTCCACTTCTGTCGTCAAAGTTTGAAAATGGCTAACTGCCTTTTCAACCTTTAGATTGACGTACTCGCGGATCGCATCGGTGATTTCTATATTTTTACCCTGGATAACAAGCTTCATAGAGCTCCCTCCCTTCTGTAACGTGGGTATAGTTTATACAGTAGCACTATGTATTCTAGAAAACACTTATCTTACAAATCTTTTTTTATCTGTTGACAATTCTTGATTTAAAGTGCGCCAATATTCCGTAAAAACACTATTGATTTTTTTCATGATTTCCCCTCTCATCCATAAACCTGTGATCCCTGAACCCTGTTTGCTCCTCGATTGGGGACTTGTGCCCTACTCCCAAGCTTGGGAAATCCAGCAAAAACTGGTGCAAGAGCGCCGGGACAATCCAGATTTGCCTGATGTGCTGATTTTGCTGGAACATCCGCCGGTTTACACTTTGGGACTGGGATCGAAGTTGGACTTTGTGAAATTTGACCCTGGCCAAACTGGGCCCCAATTGCACCGAGTTGAGCGGGGCGGTGAGGTGACTTACCACTGTCCGGGCCAGTTGGTGGGCTATCCGATTTTGAATTTGCGCCGCCACCAGCAGGATTTGCACTGGTATTTGCGACAGTTGGAGGAAGTGCTGTTGGGGGTGCTGTTCGTTTGCGGGCTGAAGGGTTCGCGGGTTCCGGGAATGACTGGGGTTTGGGTGGATGGCTGCAAGGTAGGTGCGATCGGGATTAAAGTCAGCCGCTGGATTACGATGCACGGTTTTGCCTTAAATGTTTGTCCGGATCTCGCAGGTTTTGGGCAAATTGTACCTTGCGGGATTGCTGATAAACCCGTTGGCAGTTTAGAGCAGTTTATTCCGGGAATTGAGGTCGATCGAGTCCGATCGATCGTTGTCGCAGAGTTTGCTCGCGTTTTTGGGGTGGAAATTGTGCGATCCGATCGCGAAATTGTGCCATCGGATCGGACGTACGGTTGAAACCAGGTTTACAAAAACGAGGACGTACGGTTGAAACCAGGTTTACAAAAACGAAGTCTGCCGGACGCCGACTGAAGAAAAGAAGGTAATGTCAACCGCCGTCTGATCTTCAACGGATCTTCAACCCGCTCCCGTCGGGTAAAGTCTCGTGTAGACGCGGTTTCAACGGCCGTCGGATCTATTCGCCGTCGGATCTATTCGCCGTCGGATCTATTCGCCGTCGGATCTATTCGCCGTCGGATCTTAAAACGGAATCGGATCGTAATCTGGATTGTCAGCTTCGTTAGAGGAACCAGACTTGCGATCGGACTCAGAAGACTGATGCGAGTTCCAATCCGAACTAGACGTGCCCTTAGCAGGGGCTGGAGCGCTGTTAGAACTGCGGCCTCGGGAACTCATGGGAACCACATTGCTCGGCACATTAGCCGGGGCGGTGGATCGAATTTGAGCGGGTTCGGGGGCGGTTCTAGCTGCGGGTGCAGCGCTCATGGCATCGGCGCCGAGAGTGTAAATCCTTTGGGCTGTCAGTTCAGCGCGCTTTTCTTTGATACCATCTCTGTCGATCGTATTCATACCCAGCCGGCCTTCAATAATCACGCGATCGCCCTCGCGATATTTGTCGTGAATTTCTTGAGCTAAATTGCCCCATCCTATCACCTTTAAATGTTCCGGCGGATCTTCAGGTTTTGGGCCGGGAAACTGCACCAGCATCTCAGCGATTGGAACTTGATTTTCCGAAGTATAACGGAGTTGCGGTTGTTGAATGATTTCGGCCATTAAAATGCAGCTATTCATTTTTTATCTGTGCGTAATTGGGAATGGGTAATTGGGAATGGGTAATTGGGAATGGGTAATTGGGAATGGGTAATTGGGAATGGGTAATTGGGAATTCAGGATTATTAGACCAGATTGCATAAATCTTTGATTTTGAGGCAAACCGCTTCGGAACGCTTCGGAAAGCAGAGGCATTTCAAGAAGATAGGAGAGTCAATGAATTCAATGCAAGTCTGTTGATTTTTCTGCGCTCTTCCCTGTTAGTTGTCACCGATTACCCATTACCAATTACCAATTACCAATTTCCCTTTTTCCCGATTACCCGTTACCAAATTTATCTTGGCGAACCGCCGCCTCGCTTTGGGTGACAAAATCGTGAACGAGGGCGCGGTACTCCTTCAAAGTTTCAGAGACCCAATCTCGATCCTCGCTGTTGGCGAAGATATGAACGGTGGGTTCGCTAGCATCGGGCAAAACTAATAGCCAATTGTCATCGCTGTAGTTAAAAATCTTCACTCCATCTATTAATTCTAAACGATCGGGCGAATGAGTTTCTACCAAATGCCGCATTAGCGAACCCTTAACCGTCCAAGGACAGCGGACGCTGTAACTGCGGTGGGTGACGCGGGGAAGTTCGGCTTTGATCTGTCCGAGCGATCGCTCCTGAACCGTCATCATTTCTATCACTTTAGCAATGCAGAACATTCCGTCAAAGCCCGGATGCAACTGCGGGAAAATAAAACCCATATTACCGCTGCCGCCCAAAACCACATTCGGGTTCCTGTTAGCGGCTTCCATCAAAGCAGTTGGGTTCGCCTTAGTGCGGATTACCTTGCTTTGATAGCGGCGGGCGATCGCCTCCACCGCAGAAGACGCATTCACCGGCACTACTACTGTACCTTTGGGATGAGAAGTCAGCATCAAATTTACCATCAGCGCCGTCAGCATTTCCCCGCGAATCGCTATCCCAGACTCATCTACCAAAATGAGTTGTTCGCCGTTGGCCGACACCTGCACTCCAAAATTAGCGCTGAGTGCTTTCACCACCCGGCCGAGTTGGTCGAGCAAATATTCCCGTTCCCCGTTGCTCAGAGAAGTCTGCTTGAGACTGGCATTGAGCACTACCGCATCGCAGCCGAATTTGGCGAGCATTTGCGGCAGAATGGCTCCGGAAACTGCGTAAACGTAATCGATTACCACCTTAGAATTGCTGTAACGAATTGCCTCAACATTCATCTGCCGCTCAAAAATGCGGTTGTAAACGTCGAGAGCTTGGTTAAAGTACGACATCTCTCCAATTTCGGGAATCAGAGCCCTGCGCAAATCTTCCTTAAAATAAGCGCCCTCGATTTTTTTCTCAGCAGCTTTAGTAATATTGATGCCTTTGATATCGAAGAATTCAATTAAAATGTGGTCGGAGCGATCGGGCGAAATGCGAACGTGAATGCCGCCAGCGATTGAGAGCGTAGACGAAACCGTGCGCGCGATCGGAATTGCCGTCGATTCCAAATTGACCACATTAATTCCCACCGACATCAAACCCGCAATCAAAGACCTCGAAACCATCCGCGAAATGCTCCGCTGATCGCGAGAAACCGATACCGAAGCCCCGGGTTTCAAAGTTGAGCCGTAAGCCGCGCCCAATTTCACCGCAAATTCCGGGGTAATATCCACATTTGCCAGTCCTTGAACGCCGCGCTGGCCGAACAAATTCCGTTTAGCTTGTTCTCCCCAAATTAAATTTTGATTTAACAGAGCGCCCGATTCAATATTTTTGCTCGGCCAGACGCGCACGCTAGGGCCGACTTGCGCTTCTTCTCCCACGATCGACATAGAACCGACGACAGCACCTTCGAGGACGTGGGCGCGCCTGTCTACGCGGGTACTGCGGCAAATCACGCAGGCTCTGAGGTGAGCGTCTTCGCCGACAATTGCTCCATTCCAGACGATGGGACGTTTGAGGTTGGCGTCGGCGCCGACTGTCACGTTATCTCCGATTACCGTACCGGCATCGATTCTCACTCGGGCTCCAATCCGGCAATTGTTGCCGATCATGGCTGGTACTTCGACGAGCGCGCTATCGTCAATAAAAGTATTTTGACCTACCCAAAGTCCCGATCGAACTTCGTCGTAGTAGCTCAAATCCAGTTGCACCTTTCCCCGCAGCGCGTCATACTGAGCTTCCCGGTAAACGTCAAGCTGGCCGACATCGCACCAGTAACCCTCGGCGATGTAACCGTACATCGGCTCGTTTTTTTCCAGCAGCAGCGGAAACAAGTCTTTCGAGAAGTCGCACTCTTGATTTGCCGGCAGGTAATCCAAGACTTCGGGCTCTAAAATGTAGGTGCCGGTATTGACGGTATCGGAGAAAATTTCGCTGCTAGAAGGCTTTTCCAGAAAGCGGCTGATGCGGTAATTTTCGTCAGTAATCACCACCCCAAATTCCATCGGGTTGGGAACGCGAGTTAAAATTAACGTCGCTTTGGATTGCTTGCGGCGGTGAAATTTGATAGCTGCGGTCAAGTCTAAATCTGTGATGCTGTCGCCGCTGATGACTATAAAAGTTCGATCGAGCAATTCCGCAATATTTTTGACGCAACCAGCCGTACCCAGCGGTTGGTCTTCCTCCACAGCGTAAGTCATTTGAACGCCAAACTCTGCCCCATCAGTAAAATATTCGCGCATGATATCGGGAAGGTAGTGCAGCGTGGCAATAATTTCCGTAATATTATGCCTTTTTAGCAAATTAATAATGTGTTCTGCGATCGGGCGATTGAGAATCGGCACCATCGGTTTGGGCAAATCGCACGTCAGGGGTCTGAGTCTCGTTCCCGACCCCCCAGCCATCAGCACTGCACGCATAAAATCCTCCTTGCTTAGAAACCTCTCTACCGTCATTGTCCGCTAGAAAAAGTTTGCCTGCTTTGACACTCCCGGGCGTGAACGCACGGGGATTCTTTAATCTATGAGCCAACTTGCTTAGACAGGATTGCTCCAATCAAAGTAGAGGTCGTTCTCCTAAAGCGTTGCTCATGTCTAGCATGAAGGTTCCGGTATGCCCTACCGTACCCAATCCTTGACTCAGGATGTTTCTAGCAGCGTTACGATCTCTGTCCAGAATGCACCCACATTTACAAATGTGGGTACGAGTAGACAGGCTTTTCTTAACAATCGTCCCGCATCTAGAGCATTCAAGGCTTGTGTATGCCGGATTTACAGCGATGGTTATTTTTTTGAAAACCTTGCCGAAATACTCAAGCCAGACTCGAAACTGATACCAAGAAGCATCATTAATAGACTTAGCCAAACAGTGATTTTTCACCATATTTTTTATTCTCAAGTCTTCATAGACGACTACATCGTTTGATGTGATTACGCACCGTGCCAACTTGACGGCATGGTCTTTACGTTGTCTACTTATCTTGAGGTGGCGCTTCCCAAGATCCTGTCTGGCTTTGCCTCTGTTTTTTGAACCTTTCACTCTTCGTGAAACTTTTCGTGTTCGACGCTTGAGTTTCTGTCCCCCCTTGCGAAGAAACCGAGGATTCTCAACCGTTAAGCCATTGGAGTCGGTATAATAATCTTTCAGTCCTACATCTAAACCAATAGCATTACCTGAGGGTTCTACAACTTCTTTACGGTCAACCGACAGACAAAACTGAACATACACACCATCTGCACGTTTAACTAATCTGACACGCTTGATTTGATCGATTTGATAAAAGTGCAGGTCGCGAGTACCTTTGAGTTTCAGTCTGCCAATACCGTTCTTGTCTGTGAAAGTGATAGATTTCCGGTTGTCGGCAAGTTTCCATCCAGATGTTTTGTACTCTACAGAACGACAGTCTTTTTGGAATGCTGGAAACCCTTTTTGGCCAGATATCCCCTTTTTACAATTGTCATAGAACCGAGAGATAGCTGCCCATGCTCGTTCTGCTGCTGCTTGACGTGCCATTGAGTTTAGCTTGTTGGCAAACGGAAACTCAGCAGCAATTTTTGAGCAATGCCTAGAAAGTTCAACCCATGACTTTGCTTGACCATCTATCCACAATCGAATGGCTTTATTCCGAATAAACTGTGTGGTTCGGATAGCTTCGTCTACTGAAGCGTATTGATTGGCTTTGCCGTATGTTTTGAACTCAAAGACTAGCATGGTTTACCTCCTGTCTTTATGATAGCACCCCCATCATAAAAAGAAGTAGATTAAAGAAAAGTCCCCCTAGAAGGGGGAGGCTTTAGACCCAGTTTTTCGGTAACTTGTGGGGTACTAGCTATCAGTGTTAATTATCTTTGAGTAATCGCGCGTCTCTGAAATCCAAGGGAAGCGAGGTCATCCCCCAACAGCAACCGATTTCAACCGAATTAGGATTTGCCACATCGACTTTTGGCAGAAGTCGCTTCTTACTTGCTCCCTGAAAGCTATTTCCAGGCTCTTATAGCAACCGCCACATGGCGTGAGGGCATAAATAACTGCCATGAATGGAGACGAGAACCCACAGCATAAACGGTTTGATTCCCGTATTATGTAACTGTCCACTGTCAAGCGGTCAACTGTCAACTGCTATATAGCAACCGCGCCCGACGGTTAGGACGTTCTCGCATTGCTTCCATCCTTGCTGAATATTGCTTCTTGCCTAACATCCGTTACGTCCGTTACATCCGGTACATTGGTCCCAAGAGCCGAACTTGCCTAACATCCGTTACGTCCGTTACATCCGGTACATTGGTCCCAAGAGCCGAACTTGCCTAACATCCGTTACATCGGTTAAATAATCCGTTGCCGAACTTTTTTCGGCTCTATTTTTAAGTTTGTGGCCAGCGGGGATTTGGAAGTCTCTAGCTGAAGGTAGAATTGCTACAGGTATCGGTGCGCCCGGAGGGCTGAAAAATGATAGATTAAAAGTAGCCATGCAGGCTTGCTGACTCAAAATCCAATCAGTCGTTTAGGGGGTTATTTCATGGAACCGTTAATTGGATTGGCGCTGCTAGTCGCTTACGGCGGCGGTATCTGGAAATTTTGGAATGGTTTCGATCGCACTAACTTCGACAGAAGTTTCGCAAATCGCCTGAAACTGTCGCTGCTCTGGCCCGCGTTAATTTTTAATAAGCCTTACCGCCAAAACTTTACAAAAGCACTCAAAGGCTCTAGAAGGTAATTAAAGAATGTCTAAAAAGTCAGATCGCCCAGTCGCAGGTCAAGAGCAGACTTGGTTTGCTAAGGGAAAATCAGATAGCTGGCAAGTTTTACTGTCGCAAGTCGCCACTCGGTTCGATCGCGAATATCGAGGAGAAGCATTCGCCTTACCCGAAGAAGTCGAAGCCATGCCGATTTTCCTAGAATCAGTCGCCGGAACACTCCAAGAAAAAACAGTATCTCCCTTCTGGAAAATTGCCAAACCCCAAAAAAATCAGCGCTGTTTAGACATTGGCTGCGGAGTCAGCTTTCTGATCTACCCTTGGCGGGAATGGGAAGCATATTTTTACGGTCAAGAAATCAGCAGCGCCGCCCGAGACGCCTTAAACGCCCGCGGCCCTCAGCTCAATTCCAAGCTATTCAAAGGCGTAGAATGGGCCCCCGCTCACCAGTTAAATTACCCCGACGATCAGTTCGATTTATGCCTAGCGACAGGCTTTAGCTGTTACTATCCCATAGACTATTGGAGTACAGTTATGGGAGAAGTAAAGCGGGTACTAAAACCGGGCGGTCATTTTGTGTTTGATGTCCTCAACCCCAATGCACCTCTAGCAGAAGATTGGGCAATTCTGGAAACTTATCGAGCCGGGGAAGTATTTTTAGAGACAATCGAAGACTGGGAAAAAATGATTAAAGCGGCCGGCGCTAAAGTAGTAAAAAAGCAAAGCGGCGATTTATTCCAAATGTATAAAGTTCAATACAATTGAGAGGTAACCCGGTTTGTAGTAAGGACTTAAGTCCGCAAAAACCCGGTTCGCAGTAAGGAGTTAAGTCCGCAAAAACCCGGTTCGCAGTAAGGACTTAAGTCCGCAAAAACCCAGTTCGCAGTGAGGACTTCAGTCCGCAAAAACCCGGTTCGCAGCATCGGACTTTAGTCCGCAAAAAACTAGGTCTCACCGACAATCTCATTATCTGTTAAAAAAGCAGGTGCGTCAGCCTATCAATTAGTTTAACAATCAAAAAATAGGGCAACAGACGCACCCTACAAATACTTCCTTAAATCTCAGAAACCCGGTTTATAACATCAATGCACAAGTTAAAAATGTCAGGTGCGTCAGCAACTACCAAGTTAGTTTGAGAAACAACAAATATCGAAGCTGGTGCACCCTACTAAAGCGAAGCAAGCAGATTTGATATCACCAATAATTCCCGCTTTCCCACGAACAATCAATTTGCGGTAGCGGGAGAAGGCGCAGCTTCGGGAGAAGGCGCAGCTTCGGGAGAAGGCGCAGCTTCAGGAGAAGGCGCAGCTTCAGGAGAAGGCGCAGCTTCAGGAGAAGGCGCAGCTTCAGGAGA
>NZ_JAUBVK010000035.1:0-9893 GCF_036705795.1 Microcoleus sp. ARI1-B5 | reverse complement strand
GGAGAAGGCGCAGCTTCAGGAGAAGGCGCAGCTTCAGGAGAAGGCGCAGCTTCAGGAGAAGGCGCAGCTTCAGGAGAGGGCTGCGGTAACGGTTCGGTTGCGGGTTTCGGTTGAGGATTCGGCGACTGTTGGGATGCAGGTTTCGGTTGAGGATTCGGCGACGGTTTGGTTGCGGGTTTTGGTGAGGGCTGTGGCGACTGTTGGGCCCCTGGTTGCGGTTTGTTAGAGGGCGCTGGCGGCTTCTCAAACTGCGGTTTCACTTCCGCAGGGGCTGGGGGCTGTTCGCCTGTCGGGTTGGGTGCTGTCGGGGCCGGCGCTAGCGGCTGCGGGCCTGTAGGCCTGGTTGGGGTGGTGGATGGGGTTACAGGAATGCCGCTGCAAACTTTTTCGTCGTATTTAAACGCGACAGCCACCTGGTAAAGCTTGTGGGTGCTGGCTGCTGGAAATGTTACAGCAGGGTTAATAATCGCTGTTCTCGCCGCATTATCGAGAATACCGTAACCCGTGGGGACGATCGGCTTAGGCTCTGCCTTGAGCAAGCCTTGAGGGTTGACAACTGCTCCAAAAACTGCTGTTCCTTCGAGTTTTTGCGAGCAAGCTTCTTTGGGATAAGCGACATTCACAGGAGTCGGCCCCGTCATTTCCAAGTCGGGATAAGCCTTTTTGAAGTCATTAAACAAAGCAACATAGGTATTTGCAGCAGCAAGCAGTGTCTCTCTGTCGTTGGGTAAGTTTGAACCGGGCATTCCCTGCTGTTCTAGCTGTTGCTGTCCCTGGTCAAATTGTGCCCTCCTGATTCTTTCTTCGGGAGTTTCCGCGATGAGATTCCTTTTATTGGGATCTTTTTGAGTCAATTTCGGTACTCCATCGGGGCCTGAATTCCTTCCAGGGTATTGAGGGGTGTCTATTACAATTGGAGGAAAGTCTGGGAGTCCGCCAGCGGCTCTACGTTCTATAACCCTTTTGAGCGTCTCCGCTTCATCTTCCGGTGGCCCGCCGGGAAGCTGGGGTAATCCTGTCACTCCTGGTGGCGGGGGCGGGATATTGCGATCGAAATTACCGGGTAATGGCGGGAAAATCAAACCGCTGGGAGGTGCTTGGGGGATGACAGTTGGTGTTGTCGGGGAGGGGGTTCTGAGAGTTGGAGCTGGAGTTTTTGGAAGCTGCGGGGCTGTTGGGGCCGTTAATGGCGGCAGAGGGGGATCGAGAGGGGCAAAGAATCCAGGAGGGGGCATTCCCGGCGGCATGGCGGGCAAGTTGATTTCTGGAGGTGCGGGGGGCAAGGGGGGGGCTAACTTGGGCGAAGCCGGAAGGGGAACTGGTGCTACGATCGAGAACGGCGTATTGGACGGCCGCGGTGGTATGGTTTGTGGCAGGCGGCCGGCTTCTGCGGGAGTTAGTTGTACGAATCCGACGGAACCGGGGATGTTTTTTGAGGAATTGCCACCACCATAGATGATGTTTGAGATCGTCGGAGCGCTTACTCCCAGCACTCCGTGAAGGCCTACAGAAGCTAGGGCTGCCCACCAAAAAGGCTGGCGCAGCGGTTCGGAAAGGGCGTTGGCTAAGGAGGATGAGTCAGTCATGACCATAGGGAGTGGGGAAGGGGGAATGGGGAATTGGTAATTGGTAATGGGGAATTGGTAATGGGGAAGGGGGAATTGGAAGTTAATAGTTATTAATTGATATTGTTTTTATTTTGAGTGATTTTAAACGTGGCTGTTGGGGAATTCAAAGGTATGATTTTAGCACGATCGCCCTCGAAGTTGCCCGATCGCTCTTGATGACGATTCAGGGACGCCCAACTAAACCAATTTTATTAAACACCGACGACAAGTTCCGAGCGATCGGCGTTTCCAATTCGGTGACAGCATCAAAAAACCGATCGAGTGGCTGTCAGCCCAGCCCGCAGCCCCTCGGTGGTCCCGCCCCAAAATGAGTACAAGCCCGCGACACTAGCGTCAGGGTCGATTCTAAAAATTGTAGATTAAAGTTCCTGCTCCCTGATTCACGGAGCTGCAAGTAAATCTAAAATCGTAAGGGCGTGAGCACTCACGCCGAAGTCTAAAATCTCAAATCTCAAATCTCAAATCTAAAATCGACAGATTCACCAGCGATAGCGGTAAGTTTTAAAAGGAGCTCCCTCAACGCTCAGCAAGTCGATCGGATAAATTGGAGCGCCGCTTGCCATATATTGAAACATTTCCCGAACTTCCTCGCCCCGGAGCGACAACTGGTCTAACTCTTTGAGAGAATACCAGCCAGCACATAAAGTATGCTCGTCCGGCTTGCTCTTGGGCGGCGTCTTATCTTCAGGACGAGCCACAAAAATCACCCTGAGGCGCACATTGCCCCTAGGCATCACCGTATGCTCTACCCTGAGAATTCCCTCCACGATCACAGAAATCCCCGCTTCCTCGATGGTATTGCGCACAGCAGCTTCGAGCAAAGTCTCGCCTTTTTCCACTCGCCCTGCTGGGAGATACCACTGCTGCTCGTACTTGCGCTCTTGTACCAATAGAAAACGGTCTTCTAAGTGAACGACAACTAGGGTAAAATACAATGTTGGAATCGGCTCGCGAGCCATAGAAGTAGATATTCCCCAAGCAAAAAGTTTAACGAGCTCAGATGTTAACCATCCAAAGGATGCTTCGGCAAGCGTCTTTGAACTTGAAAAATAGATCGTAGCACCCCGGCCGCAAAATCTAAAATCTCTAATCTAAAATCTCTAATCTCAAATCTAAATTTGATAATGCCATTACCAACCGTGATTTTGCCCGGATATTTTGCTGCTGCTTCAGACTATCGGGAATTAGAAAAATCTTTGGTCGATCGAGGTTTCCCAACTGTAACAGTACCGCTGGGCAAGGGAGATTGGTTGCCGACTTTCGGCGGGCGCTCGATGGTGCCAATTTTGCGGCAGCTCGATCGCACGGTCAAACAAATGTTACAGCAATACGGCTGCCAACAGATCAATCTCGTCGGTCATTCGGCCGGCGGCTGGATTTCTCGGATTTATTTGGGCGAAAAGCCTTACACGATTCACAAAGACGTGCTTGAGGATGCGGGTTTGTGGGAAGCTCACCCCTATGTCACCACTTTAATCACTTTAGGCACGCCGCACGTCTCTCAAGAGCGCTGGACGCGCAAAAACCTAGATTTTGTCAAAATTCACTATCCGGGGGCTTTTCACCCGCAGGTGCGCTACGTGTGCGCTGCGGGGAAGGCTGTTTTTGGCAAGCCCGGTTTAAAGACTTGGCTGGCTTACAAAAGTTATGAATTGACTGTGGGGAAGGGCGAAACTTGGGGCGATGGAATTACGCCGGTGGAAGCTGCTCATTTGGACGGGGCCGAAAATTTGGTGTTGGACGGGGTTTGGCATTCGCCTCGTTCTCCGGGGAGGTGGTACGGTTCGGCGGATGTTTTGCCGGCTTGGGTTGGGTATTTGGATTGAAAACGAACCGCGAAGACGCGAAGCACACGAAGAAAGAAAGAAGAAGAAGAAAATACAAGGGTTGGCTTTTGTTAAAATCTAGCTCGGAAGGGAGTTTATAACAAATATTATGATGACACGCCCAAAATTACTCAATCCTCTTTTAACAATACTGCCTTTGGAAAATGGCGATCGGCTCAGTCGCGCTGAATTCGAGCGTCGGTATACGGCAATGCCGGAAGTAAAAAAAGCTGAATTGATTGAAGGAATGGTTTATATGGCATCACCGTTAAGATTCAGAAGTCACGGAGAACCGCACGCTTTTATTATAACTTGGCTGGGAGTTTACAGGGCTGCTACACCTGGAGTGACATTGGGCGACAATGCAACTGTGCGCTTGGACGCGGATAACGAACCTCAGCCGGATGCTTTGTTGAGGATTGATGCGGGAGGTCGATCGCAAATCAGCGATGATGATTATGTTGAAGGTGCGCCGGAATTAATTGTGGAAGTGGCCGCTAGCAGTGCTTCCTACGATTTGCACGAAAAACTCAAAGTTTACCGCCGCAACGGAGTGCAAGAATATCTCGTTTGGCGGGTTTATAACTGCGAATTAGATTGGTTTGGGTTGAGGGATGGCGAATACGTGCAGCTTGAACCTAATGCTGAGGGGATAATTTGTTCGGAAGTTTTTCCTGGGTTGCGGTTGGATAAGTTTGCTTTGTTAGCTGGGGATTTAGCGAGAGTGTTGGAGGTTTTGCAGCAGGGATTGGCGACGACGGAACATCAGAGTTTTGTGGAAAATTTGTCTTGAATTTATGAGACAAGATTGCAAAAGTCCTTTTAATCAAATGTTCGGACGATGCTCAGAGCAACGTCCCACAATAAAAAAAAATTGTGGGATGGGCTTCTAGCCCGTCTTAGTTATTTTTGCAAGATGTCTATTAATTTTTTAGTCCGCAAGCCATCAACCAAAAACTCATCATCAATCGATCGCCCGCAGCTACAAACTCATCCAGCGAAACCAGGTAGCTGGCTATTTCCGACTCAGAAATCAACCCTTGTTTGACCATTTGCAAAATCGGCCCGGAGTCCAGCAAAGGTTGGAACGCTTCAATTCCTATGATATCGCTGTGGCTGACAACTGCTTCTAAATCTACGTTAACAAACCCAGCTTCTTTGAGAATGCGGCACAGATTTCGCCCGAGCGACAAATTGCCATTCCGAGATGCCATTATCTGTTTCCATTTTTCCCTAACAATCTCGACCGACATGGGTGGATTTGTCAGCCAAAACAGATCCGCATCGCTATCGACAATCACCAGTTTACCACCTGGTTTCAAGATGCGGAATATTTCTCGGGCTGCTGCGACGGGATCGGGGAGGTGAACGAACAGCAAACGGGCGATCGCAAAGTCGAAAGTGTTATCATTCAAACCAGTATCCGCAACCGACGCTTGGACGTGATTTACTCGATCGCCCGCTTTGTCCTGCAAATATTCTAATGCTTTTTCTTGCAGTACGGGGTCAATTTCTACCGCTGTTATCGAACTGTTTGGCAGCAATTCTAACAATTTTTCAGTAAAAAATCCCGGCCCGCTACCTGCTTCCAAAACATTCATCCCGTCGGCTAAACCGAACCACTTTAAATTGCGCGCTTCTTTTTCCCAACTGAGTTGAACTTGAGCTTTTAGGCGTTGGATTTCTGCCTCAAATTCCAGATTGTACGTGTTTGCTTGATACGAACCTTCTGCTATCATAAAATTATCCTTGCAATCTTGAATTTTTTTGCAATACAACTATCAGAACTGCGCTTTAGCGCAATTCTCGTTGCTGACCTCCACAAACCTATTTTGCGGACAGATGCAGGACGAGAACCATACAATGCCTTTATTGTAAGAAGAGAAAGGATTATTTAAACTGACGATGTTGTGTGGCAACGAATTAACTATGCCCCAGACTTTACCTCAACCGGAGAAACGAACATTTTTAGTCGTGGACGATCATGCGATGGTTTTAGGCGGCACGCTTAATATTCTGAGGCAGGAGTATCCAGAAGTAGAGATTGTGACAGCTTCAACGGCTCAGGAAGCCCTTGAGCAAATAGCGCAGACAACCCCGGAGCTGGCGATCGTGGATTTGGTTATGCCAGAGGCGATCGGCGAAACCGCCCAGGCAAATTCAGGGCTTCAACTCCTCAAAACGCTGATGGAGCAGTATCCAAGTTTGAATATTGTAGTGCAGAGCGCTCATGTTCGGACTTTAGTTTGGCTGAAACCGTCGATCGACAATCACATGGGCGGATTCACGGTTGTTGATAAGAGTCAGCCGATGAAAGACTTGCTGGCGATGGTCGATTGGGCGCTGCACGAGCGGATTTATACTCCCAGAGAGATTCGCAATGGGCTGCAACTCAAACCCGCTTGGATGCAGGTGTTGCAATTGGCTTTTCAAGAGAGTTTACAGGATACGGCGATCGCCAAACGGATGAATGTTTCCGAACGCACCGTGCAGTATTACTGGACTAAGATTCGAGATGTGCTAGAAGTGTATCCCGACGATGACAAAAATCTGCGGATTCAAACGGAAGTGCGGGCTAGGGAAGAAGGATTAATTGATTAGCGATCTCAAGTCTGCTTAATTACTTATAAATCCTGTACGGGCATCGGCCTGCATAGGGCATCGGCCTGCATAGGCCAAACAGTCGGACAAAAGTATTATGACTATTCAACCGGAAACGAGATGAAGCGCGATCGAGGGCAAGCAGTCAGAGCAGATATCTCGACTTGGCGACGGGGATCGCTTCCAGGGTTGATGGTGATTGTCGCTGTAATGATGGCTAGATTGACGGGTGCGCTTCAGTTTTTGGAGTTGGTGGCGTTCGATCGATTTTTGCTGCTGCGTCCCCCTGAGCCAATCGATGAACGGATTGTAATTGTGGGCATCACTGAGGAAGATATTCAACGGGCCAAAACTTATCCGATTCCCGATCGCGAAATTGCCGATTTACTCAAACGGTTGCAGGCTTACGAACCGATCGCGATCGGGCTGGATATTGTCCGCGATATTCCGGTTGAACCGGGTCATGCTGAACTAACATCGGTGTTTCGCAGCAGCAAGAATGCGATCGGAGTGGAGATTGCTTTGCCCGATCGCAGTGGCTTTACCGTCGCACCTCCGCCCGCGCTGCCATCGGAACAGATTGGCTTTGCAGATGCCGTTCTGGATGCGGATGGCTACCAGCGCCGCAGTTTATTGGGGTCTGGGGCTCACAACCCCCAGCAGGAATACCGTTTTTCGTTTTCCCTGCGACTGGCAGAACGCTATCTCGCCACAAAAGGTATTGCGTTAGAAAATGGCATCCACGATCGCGATGCCTTGCGGTTTGGCAATACTGAGTTAACCAGGCTTCAACCCAATTCCGGCGGATATGTGCGGGCGGATGCAGGTGGCAACCAGATTTTGCTGAATGTTCGCAGCGGGACAATGCCGTTTCGCGTGCTTTCCCTGGAACAAATCAAGGCAGGACAAGTAGATCCGAACTGGATTCGAGGCAAAATTGTGCTGATTGGGATGATGTCTTTTAGCGCGAAGGATTTGGCAAGTTCGGGCGCGATCGCAGGTATCAATCCCGGACGGATTTACGGAGTCGAAATGCAAGCCCACGAAACCAGCCAGATTGTTAGCGCGGTACTCGATCGGCGACCTTTGCTTCGGGTTTGGGCGGATGGCTGGGAAACGCTCTGGATTGCGGTCTGGGGACTCTTGGGGATGAGTTTGGGACAATTTGTGCGATCGCCCTGGAAAATTTTGTTGGGGCTCTTAATCGCCAGTATCAGCCCGATCGCGCTCTGTTACTGGCTGATTCTTTTGGGATGGTGGGTGCCGATCGTGCCTGTGTTGCTCGTACTCGTGTTGAATGGGGCTGGGTTGACGGCAGCGTTATTTTATCGCCACGAACAGGAACTCCGACTGCGGTTAGAGGAACGTCAATTTGCGATCGAGCAGACGTTTAATGCCATTCACAGCGGCCCTTTACAAACTTTGGTGGGAATTTTGAGAACTGCTCGAGAACAAGCCACACCGCCGTTATTTCTACCGGAGTTGCAACGCTTGAATCAAGAATTGCGGGCAGTTTACGGCTCTGTGCAACGGGACGCGATCGCAGATGAACCGCATCTCCGCATGGGAAGTGCGATCGAATTAGCCCTGCAGGCCCCGTTGCATGAATTGCTCTACAAGGTCTATTCCAACACGCTCGAACAAGAATTGCCATACCTCAAAACGATCAAATTCAAAATTGTGCAGTTCGATCCTTTGAACACATCGCATCTGCGGTTGGAACACAAGCGAGGACTCTGCCGCTTTCTGGAAGAAGCGCTCTGCAATGTGGGGAAACACGCGATCGAAGCCACTCGCTTGACCGTAATTTGCACTCAGGAGGGCGATCGGCAAGTGATTCGGGTGACGGATAATGGCAAAGGGAACCCGTCTCAGTCAGAAACGCTTAGCTTGGCCCAAATCGATCGAGACAGGGAGATAAGCGAAGATTTAAACCCTAAACTCCAACCTTCAGGATTAGGAACCCAGCTTGCCAAGAACTTAGCCAAACAATTAAGCGGAACGTTTCGGCGCTACCCGAATCAACCGAAGGGGATGGTGTGCGAGTTAACCTGGTCAGCAAAACGGCGGTGGTTCAGGTGATCGGTTTGGCTGACCCTTGTCAAATCGGATCTAACCATCGACAACACGGCAATTCTGGACACGGCAATGGCCTTCTTCGTGTCAACTTAAGCTGTCAGTCCACCCAGTCCTCCCGCCCACCCGGCAGTCCGCCAGGGAATGAATTCCCTGTCTAATAGCGAAAGTCCTCTCAAAGAGGACTGAAGAACTCATTAGTCGTCTTCAGACGACTTTAGCTTTGAGGCAGGGGTTTCAACCCCTGCCGGACTGCCGGACTGAGGGTTTGACTTAGCTGTTAACACTAATGCCTTCTTCCCTCTGTTAGATATTTGCACCTTCCCGCAAACGAAGCTTGCCGACAGTCCTCTATTGTGTTTGTGTATTCCTGATTACTCTAGAAGATAGTTACAGATGAGCATTCAGATGATGACTCACGGATTGAAGCGTCGAACCATTTACTCTGCGGGAATTGCGAGTTTAATCCTGAGTGTTTCGCTCTGGATTCCTCCTGTAGCGCTGGCAAAATACACTCCTCCTAAAAACCCTTCTAAACCGAAAGAAACGGGGACGAATACCACTCGCGGCGGCAGTTGCGAAGCTAATTCATCGGCGAGATTGACTGCCTTAGTGCCGTTTAGCCATGTGGGAGAGACGATTTCTGGGCATCCGACTTTTACCTGGTTTGTACCCGATAGCCCTCCTCGTCCGCTGCAATTGAGGCTGTTTACTCGCACGGGACAACTGCTCTACAAAACCGACATGGAGAGTCAGCCAGGAATAATGTCGGTTGCTTTGCCCTCAAATCTGCCCCAACTGTCGATCGGGCAATCCTATCAGTGGCAAGTGGTGTTGGTGTGCGCTCGGAATATTCCTTCGAGGAATGTGGTGGCGACGGCAGAAATCCAAGTGGTGCAGCCTGCTGAATCGTTGCAAACTCAACTTGCAGCCGCGTCAACTCCCCAACAGCGGATCGATCTGTATGCGGAGGCTGGGCTGTGGTATGACGCGATCGCCGAAGCGCGCAAAGCCTCTGGGACTTCTCAAAACCAAGCGGCTGTGCTGGAATTGCTAGATGGTCTCGCTAGTTCGGAAGCCCAACCTTTGAAAGATTGGAGCGATCGCTTGCGGCAGATTAGAGCGATCGAACAACAGCGCCAACTCCCGCAACCCAAACCCTAAAATCCCATGCAGCCTTTCTCGCTAAAACTGCTCAAATCCAGTAATTGTAAAGTGCGATCGGGCTTCCTGTTTCCCCTCGCGTTTTGCTTTTTGTCTGTTGGCTTTTATATTCCTCCGCATTTCTCACTCCCGGTTGTTGCTCAAACTACGGATGCTCGTCAAGCAGAGGCCGATCGGCTGATGCGGCAGGGCAACCAACAGTATCAGACTAGCCAATTAAGAGCAGCGCTGAATTCCTGGCAACAGGCACTCCAAATTTATCGCGCCCTCAAAAACCGCCAAGGGGAAGGTAGGGCACTGGGCTCTTTAGGAATCGCTTACGTCTATCTAGGCGACTATGCCAAAGCGATCGAGTATGCACAGCAATATTTAGCCATCGCCCGCTCCATTAAAGACCGTCTAGGGGAAGGTACGGCACTGGGCAATTTGGGAGCCGCTTACCTCTATCTAGGCGACTATGCCAAAGCGATCGAGTATTCACAGCAATATTTAGCCATCGCCCGCGCCCTCAAAAACCGTCAAGGGGAAGGTACGGCACTGGGCAATTTGGGAGCCGCTTACCTCTATCTAGGCGACTATGCCAAAGCGATCGAGTATT
>NZ_JAUBVK010000034.1:0-80184 GCF_036705795.1 Microcoleus sp. ARI1-B5 | reverse complement strand
AGGTAGAGATTTTTGAGAAGTTATAATTCGCAAAGCCTTTCCCAGATAAGCTTTGCGAGTTTTGGGAGATGTCTAATTAACTGCCTGGGTTTTCAAGGTCACTACTAAGCGCGGGGGCTTCAGTGTATGGGTTGGCATTCAAAAGGCTTATCTGTTCGCAAGAATAAAGGGGTTGAGAATTCTCCCCCAAAAACTCGTCGCCCGCGAAAGACATTCATCCTCGAACGAATTATCACCCCCAGCGCCCTAGTTCCTGGTGGTGTGGATGACCGTGACGCGCTGCACCAACTCCTCAACTCTCTATCGCTGCTCAATTTTGACTTTTCAGACTGGGCCCAAAAATTTAATCACGCGAGCAATTTACATTTGTTTGCAGATAGCGGTGCGGGTACTTGCCCAACTTCCCCCACCCCCGATGGCGACTTGCCGCCGATTATTGACTTTGACCCCTTGGGCTTGCACTCTCCACCAACACCAACAGCAGGGCCTAATGTTCAAGGGGCTTTTGATACGCTGCCGCCCCCAATTATATTGCCCGTAGATCCGCCTGGAAGCAATAATAAAGTACCTACCGATTTAGGTGGCGCTTACAAATTTACAGGTCTAAAGGCATCAGGTAATAACGATGCAGTCCAAGCGAACCAGTACACCTTTAGCATTGCTAGTTCCGAACTCAATTCCACAGCGGACGACACTGTGCTTGTGGGAGTTTCAGTCGAATCAAAAGACGGCAGTCAGTTGCTCCCTGAACTGCCAAAAGTAGGTGGGCTGACACCGATTCTCACATCTAGCGATACAAATAGTACCTATTCTCTATTTGCCATCAAGCGTTCTGGCTTGAACCTAATTAATTTGAGCGGTGCATCAAGTTCAACCAGTGGCGCGTATTCTCTACAACTGAACGTAGCAGGCGATATCAACGGTGACGGCCGAGTTGATGCCACTGACAGGCAACTGCTAGATAATGCTTTAGGGCGTAAGGTGACTGACCCCGGTTATACAATTGACCTCGACCTCAACCGGGATGGAATCATTAACTCAGCAGACCAAACTCTTCTCAACAGCAACTTCGGCTTCATTGCCAACCGGCCGCCTGTCGCATCGCCATTTTCGGCCAACACCCATGCAGAATTGGAGACAATCATACCCTTAGTCGGTAAGGCAAGTGACCCCGAAGGCGACTCCATCTTCTACAACGCACTCAATCCTGTTAACGGTACGGTGCTGTTCAATCCTAATACTAAGACGGCGACCTTCAAACCCGCGCCGGGATTCTCAGGCATCGCTAGCTTTGAATTGGCGGCCAGCGATGGCTTGAACTGGGGAGTACCAGCGCTCGTAACGGTTAACGTCAGCGGTGCACCGCTGCTTTCTTTGGACTTCGCCCAGCGTCGCCCCCAGCTTTATGCTGGAGAGAGTACAGAACTGACAGTTTTGGGCGACTTTGCCGACCAAAAAGGTGTAGTGCTGCCAGCTTCTTATTTGACATACACATCGTTAAACCCAGGGGTAGCACCCATTGACGCTTTCGGGAAAGTGACGGGGCTGGCTGACGGAACTTCAATTTTTAGCGCCTCTCACAACAACATTCAAGCCGTGACTGCGGCGCGAGTAGGCGAAATGCCAATTCCTGCCAACGATGACGAGTGGAATGCGCTACTGGCAGAGATTTACGGTTTGGATGTTTACCCGCAAGCGGTAACTTTAACAACAGGAGTAAAGCGTTCATTACTGGTGGGAATTGAAGGTCTTACTGACTCTCCAGACCTAAAATTTGGCTCTGTCGGCACTCGCTACTTCGTCAGCAACCCCAATGTATTGCAGGTGAATTCAGACGGCGTAATTACTGCTGTCGGTGAAGGAATTGCCAGCGTCACCGTCATCGACGGAGCAGCAGAAAAGGTAGTTCCAGTACGGGTAAAAACGCCTTTGATGGGCCCTGCTATTTTGGGAGTTGATGGCGGAGTCGTGCAAGGCAGCGACGGCTCAGTAGTAATGGTAGCTCCTAGTGCTTTAACCAAGGATACAACGGTTAACATAACGCCACTTAGCAGCGAAGGCTTGCCACTGCCATTCCCCGACAGCATGGAGTTTGCTGGCGGATTCAATTTGGACTTGGGGAACACCCCCTTGAATATACCCGTCCAGTTGGCAATTCCCGCCCCAGTTGGCGTACCAATCGGCACCGAAGTTTTATTTATGCGGAAGGGGTCGCTACCGGACGCTGCTGATAGCTGGAACGAAACTTGGCTGATACAGGAATCAGGAGTAGTAGGTGCAGACGGCTACATCCGCACCACTTCGCCACCCTTTCCAGGCGTGACACAAAGCGGTACTTATACAATTGGATTATTGCCCGCAGGAATGCCATCAGTTAGTTCAATTGTGAAAGCGGGTACACAGGCTAATTCTGGACTAATCAACCTTTCGACTAACCTCAACTTTGAGAATAGCTATTTAGGCGCACAGACTGGTGGAGTTGGTGCAGTCTCCGCCACAGAGAATCAATTCGAGGCGACAACATCACTATTAGCTTACTTGGCGCAATCTTCAAACAAGCCGCTGGAAATGATCGGAATTCCCAAAGTTGGGGAAACTGTCGTTACTACGGCTCAGGTACAACTCAATACACAAGGAGTTCCTACAGTCTCAGCAGTTCTCAATGGGCCGGACACTGGGCTAGCAGCCCCCCTCGAACCGCCGTCGCTGGAGTCGGTAGCTCTGGAGTTCTCCAACAGCGAACCTGTGATATTCTTAACAGGCAGCAATTTCCTCAATGGACTTAACGGTAATCTGGGCGCGAGTTTCGGGGATTTGAATATTGACTTTAAGGTGGGAGGTAAAAGTTATTTTGGCACTGTTGTGCCAGAAATGAGCAGTTCGCTGGGAGAGAACCGCTATAAAGTGGCGGTCAAAGCTCCTATCAGCGTACCACTGGGCGAGTCGGAAATTGTGCTGTCGCGGCAGCAGAAAGAGCGTTTTGGCCCTGGCCCTCTTGATTCTGAGGTGGTCAAGCGTTCGAGTTTTGAAGACCTCCAGTTAGAGCCTGTATTTTCAGACCTGATACTGGTCGCACAGCGGTCTGGTGACAAAATTCAGGTAATTGACACTCTGAGTTCAGTTCAGGGACGACTCCGCCGGGCCCGCAACAGCAGCCTCCCAAGGATTTGTCGGTGGGAATGCCAAGCGTGACAGACCGTCCGGGACAGCTAGCTGTCACCAGTAATGCGACTCGCGCCTATGTGCCTTTGGAGAGGTCGGGGCGGGTGGCGATGGTGGATTTGCTGGCGCGACGGGAGGTGGATGCTGATGCTTCTACTACGGCTGTTGATGATATTAATTTGCCGAGTGGTGCGTCTCCAGGGGCGATATCTATTGACCCTTGGGATAATTATGCTTACATCGCGGACTCGGGGCGGGGCAGCATCTACGTTCTGGATGTCAATCCTGACTCGGCTAGCTATAACCAAGTTGTTCGGACTATCTCAGTTGATGCTACGTCAGGGCTGCGCCAGATTGCGATTAGCAGTGACGGGCGCAAGCTGTTCGCTACTGCGGCTGATGGTTATATTTACGCTGTGAATATTGACCCAGAAGACCAGCCGACGGTTCCGAATTCTAATCCTCGGAAGTGGTGGGAGCAAATTGGAAAGGTTTTGACTCCTACGGGGGCTTGGGGGTTGGCTGCAACTCCTGACCAGCTCAAAATGGTTTTTACCAATGGCAACCCGAACACAGACGGAAGCGGTTTTGGGGTGCTGACGGTGAGTGATGACCCTCTGAATTTGGCTCCCACAACTCTCTACACGAATTTAACGCTGACTAATAATAACAATGTCTTTGAGGTAAATGAGGGAGTGGCTGTAACGGTGACGGCTGATGGAAAGTATGCGTTCGTGGCGGGTCGCAACAGTAAAAAAATCACTGAAGTTGATGCCAATCCGCTGGCGGGGGGGAATATTGGGATTATTAAAGATCCGTTGGGGCCTAATCCGCAATTAGTGGCGGCTACTGAACCGGTGCCGGGGATTTTAACTAATAATGTGGCTCTTTCTAGTGATGGTAAGTATCTGATTGGTTCTTATCCTACTCTCAGTGGTGGTGGAAGTGCATATGTCTTTGATGTGGAGGAAATTATTAAGACTGTTGAAAATCCTGCTTACGCTTTGACAACGCGGGCTGTTGAGAAGTTTAATCCGAATATCATACCAAAAGGTAATATTCCGGCTGTGATGGCGATCGGTGGTAATCCTTTGGGGTTGGTTGCTACTAAAATTGATATTGCCCCTGCTGCCATTCGCTACAATAACGCTCGAGGTTACAGCGCGGCTGGTATTAAGTTGATTCAGCAGGTAATAGGTGCAGGTCAGACGGGAATTTTTGGAGCAGACACTGTGAAAAAGATCGTTGACTGGCAATCCACTCACGGTCTTAAGCGCGATGGTAAGGTAGACTCCAAAACCCTCTGGTCAATTATTACTGAACTACGCATGAGAAATCAGCTCTTGGATGCGTTGCTACTCACGGCGCTATTCACTGCGAAAGTAAAAACCCATCAATATCTCACAGATAGTGGAAAAACGATAACAGTTGGATATGGATCTTCTGGATCTTCGCGTCGCGTGTCTAGTGGTTTTAACGAAAAAACTTTTCTTGAAAGCGTTAAGATGTCTGACAGGGTGAAAAAACTTTCTGATATCACCACCGAATATGATTGCCACGGCTTTACATTTTTAGCAGGGGCAGAATGGATTAATAATGGTGAAGTAGAAAAAATCCTCAAAGACAATGGGTATTCCGTCGCGCAGAATCCATCTGTGGGTGATGTGGTAATTTATCGGGACAACAAAGGGCTAATTCAACACTCAGGAATTGTGGCCGCCGTTTCTGGGAATACAGTAACAAAGGTTATTAGTAAATGGTCAGTCTATGGGCTTTACGAGCATAACTTAAAGGATGTACCAGCCTCCTATGGACAAAAAACTACGGTTTACAAAAGCAATCGAACTTCTGGTAATTTCCCCAAAGATATGGGTGCAGGGCGTCCCGGAAATCATCTCTTGCGCCTACGCTAATAGTATCTTGCTAGCATCCCTCTTCTGAGTGAGAGGGAAAATACGTCTGACGCTCAAATAAAACTACTGATGAAAATTTATGAGCAGATGAAAACATTACAGCAACTTCTCGATAGCTATCGTTTTCAACTTGCACTCACTTTTTGTGTATCTTTGACTCTTTTTTTGATAGGATGCAGTGTACTGAGTCCTCTTCAACAACAGACACAAGCACAGCGACAAGCACTACAAACAACGACTTATCGTACCTTTGCTAATTGGTGTGTAAATAAGACTAATTTGAGTTCATCTACTAGGCATACTATTGAACTGTTGTTGCGGAAGGTTCAGACAACAGACTGCGCCCAAGCTAACAAGAAGCTTTCTAGTCGCACTGAACTTAGCATTGAGGGCGAGGGAATAACTGACATCAGTCCTCTTTCATCTTTAACTAACTTAAAAAATCTAAGTCTCAGTGTTAATGAGATTTCTGATATTAGCCAGATCAGCTCACTGACCAATCTAACTATTCTTAATTTATACCGGAACAACAAAATTTCTGATATCACTCCGTTAAAACATCTGACTAATTTAACAGAGTTAGCCCTTTTTGGCAATCAAATTTCAGACATTGCACCCTTGAAGGATTTAACCAAGCTAACTGTATTGGATCTCAGCTCTAATCAAATTAAATCTCTCAATAATTTGAATAATTTGAATAATTTGACTAAACTGAGGCTAACCGATAATCAAATCTCGAACGTCAATCCCTTAAAATCTTTAACAAATCTAACATACCTCTCGCTAGGGGTAAATAAATTTTCTGATGTTAGTCCCCTGAAATATCTAACTAATCTAAATACCTTGTTTATTAATAGAAATCAAATATCAGACATTAGTCCCCTGCAATTTCTGACTAACCTAACTACACTGTATATCTCCGAGAATCAAATATCAGACATTAGTTCGTTGAGATTTATGACCAAGTTAACTGAAGTCGATTTGGGTCATAATAAAATATTTGATATTAGTATGTTATATGGGATTAATTTAACGTATCTCCAACTCACTAACAATCGAATTGAAGATGTGAGTTCGTTAAAGTTTCAGACGACCTTAACGGTACTTTCCATTGCTGATAATCAGATTTCCGACATTACTCCGCTGAAATCTCTGACTAAACTGACTCAACTCTACCTTAGCGAAAATCAAATCTCTGACGTGAGCGCATTAAAATCTTTAACCAGCTTAACAATGCTCGACCTCGCTAACAATCGAATTTCTGACATTAGTATGTTGAAGCCTTTAACTAACGTCCGGCAACTATACCTTGAAGGAAATCCGCTGAGCAATAAAAAGTGCCCATTGCATTTTTCTAGGTGTGAATATTAATAAATCAAACGATTGTAACAACGATTTCACTTTTATTAAAAACTTAAATCACAGGAGCGATAGCAAATGAAAAGAGTACAGAAACTTCTATGTATGTATTATTTTAAAGTCACATTCACCTTTTGTGTAGCTTTAATTATTATTGTAAGTGGATGCAATTCAATTATACATTTTAAACAGATACAAACACAGCCAAAAGTACAAGCAAGCAGTTACCGCACTTTTGCTGATTGGTGTGTAAATAAAACCAATCTCACCCCCTCTACTAGGCATACTATTGAACTGTTGTTGCGCGAGGTTGAGACAACCGACTGCGCCCAAGCTAACAAGAAGCTTTCTAGTCGCACTGAACTTAGCATCGAGGGTTCTCAACTGGTTGACATCAGTCCATTTTCATCCTTTAAAAAATTGAGGAAGTTAACCCTTAGTGTTAATAAAATTTCTGACATCAGTCCGCTAAGTTATCTGACTAATCTTACTGTACTTGAGTTAGATAGGAATCATACAATTTCTGATATCACTCCGTTAAAACATCTGACTAATTTAACAGAGTTAGCCCTTTTTGGCAATCAAATTTCAGACATTGCACCCTTGAAGGATTTAACAAAGCTAACTGTATTGGATCTCAGATACAATCAAATTAAATTTCTCAATAATTTGAATAATTTGAATAATTTGACTAAACTGAGCCTAACCGATAATCAAGTCTCGAATGTTAATCCCTTACAATCTTTAACACATCTAACATACCTCTCGCTAGATGCCAACAAAATTTTTGATATTAATCCCTTAAAATTTCTCAATAAATTAAAAAAATTATACTTGCATAAAAATAAAATATCAGACATTAGTCCCCTGCAATCTCTAACTAATCTAAATACCTTGTTTATTTATACAAATAAAATATCAGACATTAGTCCCCTGCAATTTCTGACTAACCTAACTACACTGTATATCTTTGAAAATCAAATATCAGACATTAGTTCCTTGAGATTTATGACTAAGTTAAAAGAAGTCGATTTGGGTCATAATAAAATATTTGATATTAGTATGTTATCTGGGATTAATTTAACGTCTCTCGATCTCACGAACAATCATATTTTCGATGTTAGACCGCTAAAATTTATGACGACCTTAACGGTACTTTCCCTCGCTGATAATCAGATTTCCGACATTAGTCCGCTGAAATCTCTGACTAAACTGACTGAACTCTACCTTAGCGAAAATAAAATCTCTGACGCGAGCGCATTAAAATCTTTAACTAGCTTAAGAAGGCTCGACATCGCTAACAATCGAATTACTGACATTAGTATGTTGAAATCTTTAACTAATCTCTTGGAAGTCTACCTTGAAGGCAATCCGCTGACTAATAAAAATTGCCCCTTTGGTTACGATTTTAGATGTCGATACGAATAATTAGAGGGTGGACTCCTTGGGATAATTATGCCTGCGTCGCGGACTCGGGGCGGGGCAGCATTAAAGCTCTGGATGTTAATCTGACATAGCAACCGCGCCTAGCGCCGCCAGACGCCCAGCGCCACAAATTACAAGAATTTATGAAAGTCAGTAAACTCCAGTGGAGAACCGGGGTATAATCAAAGGTGAGGAGTGAGAATTTGGAACTCAAAATTGAGAATGATTCTAAAATCTGACTTCGGGGTTGATAATTCTGGTATTTTAGAGTGAAATTATGGTAGAACTCTCGTGTAAAAGCGAATACGCAATCTTGGCTTTGCTGGAACTGGCTGATTGCTACGATGAAGGCGAGCCTCTGCAAATTCGCCAGATAGCGGCTCAGCAAAATATTCCCGATCGATATTTAGAACAGTTGCTGGCTACTATGAGACGCTGCGGGCTGATCCGCAGCCAGCGAGGAGCTAAGGGAGGTTATATCTTAGCCAGAGAACCCTGGAAAATTACACTGCTAGAAATTGTCAACTGCCTCGAAGGCTCTGAGTTCGATCGAGCTGAAAAAGACTCGCCTGCTCAAACTGTAGAAAGTGCTGTGATTTGGGAAGTTTGGCAAGAAGCCCGATCGACTGCCAACTTGGTGTTGCAAAAATATACGCTACAGGATCTGTGCGAAAAACGCAATGGCAGACGGCAGCTCGATATCATGTATTACATCTAGATTAATATTGGCAACTAGGAATTAACATTTACTTTCAACAACCAACTGACAAAGATTATGCGCATTGCTGGCGACATTACAGAATTGGTGGGGCACACACCCCTAGTGCAACTCAACCGCATTCCCCAAGCCGAAGGCTGCTTGGCTCGGATTGTGGTCAAACTCGAAGGCATGAATCCGGCAGCATCGGTAAAAGACCGGATTGGTGTCAATATGGTCAATCAAGCCGAGGCGGAAGGGCTGATTACTCCAGGCAAAACGGTTTTAGTAGAACCGACATCTGGCAATACCGGAATTGCTCTGGCCATGGTGGCGGCGGCAAAGGGCTACCAATTGATTTTGACAATGCCGGATACGATGAGCACGGAACGCCGATCGATGCTGCGAGCTTACGGAGCCCAACTAGAACTGACTCCTGGCATTGAAGGCATGAGCGGCTGCATCCGCCGCGCTCAAGAGATTGTAGACAAAACTCCGAACGCCTATATGTTGCAACAGTTTCGGAATCCAGCTAACCCGGAGGTTCACCGTTCGACAACGGCTGAGGAAATTTGGGCAGATACCGACGGCGAGGTGGATTTCCTGATTTCGGGAGTCGGCACTGGCGGTACGATTACGGGTGTTGCAGAGGTGATTAAGTCCCGGAAACCGGAGTTTAAGGCGATCGCCGTTGAGCCGGCAAACAGTCAGGTACTGTCGGGCGGAAAGCCCGGGCCGCACAAAATTCAAGGTATCGGTGCTGGTTTTGTGCCGCCGGTGCTGAATGTAAATGCGATCGACGAGGTGATAGTTGTTGCTGATGACGAGGCGATCGCCTACGGGCGCCGCTTGGCCCGAGAAGAAGGACTTTTGTCCGGTATTTCCAGCGGTGCGGCACTGTGTGCTGCATTGAAAGTCGGCAAGCGTCCCGAAAATGCAGGCAAATTGATTGTGATGATTCAGCCTAGCTTCGGCGAACGCTATCTCAGCACTCCCTTGTTCCAAGATCCAGAACTCAATCTGGCGATGGCCCTCAACTAGACTAGCCTCCTGGCAAAGTCGCAGAAACTGAGAGCAGGGCGTACAGTGTACGCCCTGCTCGGCTTTGTTGTTCGATCGTTCCGAATGCAAGTCCTTCTTAACAGTTGTTGGTAGTCAGGAATGCAAGTTTTTCTTAACTCAACTTTCCACAGAGAGGACTGAAGTCCTCACTACAAACTTTAAAAGCATCAATATTTTTATAAAATAGATTTATGGTAATTTGAAAACTTAGGTTTTTCACTTACATTTTTTGGCATTTATATCAGGTAAATACCTAATATATTAGCAAACAATGATATTTTTGTCAAGCACTTTTTTGCAGATTATCTAGATTTCAAGGAAATAACAGCGTGGCTTCCGTTACCAATCACTACAAAACCCTAAAGATTAGCCCAACCGCAACACAAGCCGAGATTAAACAAGCATACCGCCGTTTAGTCAAATTATTTCATCCAGACAGCCAGAGTTCGACAGCCGGCCACGAAGAGATTGTCCGCCTGAATGCAGCCTATGAAATATTAGGAGACGCCCAGCAGAGACAATCTTACGATCGCCAAATCTCCCAGCCCAGCGAAGAGCAATCACCCTACGCACCAAACGTCAGCCGCCAGCGACAACAAGCAGCGCGGGACGCCGACGAACAAATGGAACAGTGGCTGATTAAAGTATACAAACCAGTCAATCGAATGCTAAACAGCATCTTGAAGCCGCTGAAAAAGGAAATAAACGAATTGTCAGCAGATCCGTTCGATGACGAACTGATAGAAAAGTTTCAAGCTTATATCGAAACCAGCCGCGACTTTCTTTCAAAAGCTCAGAACTTTCTGAGATCGATGCCCAATCCATCTAATGTAGCCGGAGTTGCGGCCCATCTTTACTACTGCATCAATCAAGTGGGAGATGGCATAGAAGAATTGCATTTATTTACCCTCAATTATGACGATCGCCATTTGCACACAGGTCAAGAACTGTTTAGAATTGCTGCTAGACTGCGGCGGGAAGCACAGGAGGAATTGAAAATTAGAAGTTAGTTAGTGAAGGAGAGGAGGAGAGGGGGAGAGGGGGAGAATGGGAGAGTGGGAGAGGGGGAGAGAAACCGGGTTTCTTCGAGTTTTGTGTTTGGTCGCGATCGATCTAGGAAGAAACCCGGTTTCTGAAACCACTAATGACTAATGACTGATGACTGATGACTACTGACTACTGACTACTGACTATTTAATGTCAAATTCCAAAAAGAACTTGAATTCGCTTCCGAATTTTAATAAAAGGAGTTTGTTCCAGAGAGTCATCATCCAACAATCCCAAATCTCTCAAAGCTTGCTGGCGTTCTGACAATTTTTGAGCAATCTGATCTGCTAAATTCGGCTGTTCTGTTAAAAGTTTTTGCAAGTCGTGGCGTTCCACCACAAACAAAATTGCATCTTCGCTAGTTTTAACAGTCGCCGTTCTCGGAGTTCCCAGCAGCAAAGATATTTCCCCAAAAAACTCGCCCTCGTGAAGCGTCGCAATATACTGATCCGCTTTTTGAGAAAGAACTTCTACAGCACCCGAAAGGATAATATAAAAAGAATCGCCCGGGTCATCTTCTTTACAGACAACCTGTCCCGCTGGAAACAGTTGTCGGTAGCCGTATTCAATTAACTGTCGCAGTTCTAAATCCGTACACTGTTCAAAATAAGTTACTCGCCGCAACAAATCTCGCAGCGTCCAATTATTCGGCGATTTAGGCGCGGGCTTTTTATGCTCGGAAACGGTGGAATTAGATTTTAGTTCTGCTGAATGTTGGGCATTTTGCGGAAAAAAATTGCCGTTGGAATTATCGTCTTTGTGATTGTGAAAATGTTTAGTTAACTCTTGCGGGTTTCGCAGCCACAAATCCCGCTGGGGAAATGGAATTTCGATATTTCGGTGGCGCAATTCGTAATCTATTAAAAAATTGACCGCACTTTTAATGGCATCGCTTTCCTGCGGTTGGTCAATCCACACTAAAAGTTCAAAATTTAAAGCGTTGTCTCCAAAACCGCGAAACCATACTTTAGGAGAAGGATGGGACAAGACATTCGATTCCATCCGCGCCGCAATTAACAGCGCTTCGGTAACTATTACTGGGTCAGAGCCGTAAGCAACGCCGACGGGGATGTGGAGGCGACATCTGGGGTCTCTATAACTCCAGTTAATAATGTTAGTTTCGACAAACTTAATATTTGGTATGATTACAAACAGTCCGTCAATGGTTTTAATAATTGTGGAGCGGATGGAAATATTTTCTACGGTTCCTAATAAATGGTCTATTTCAATAAAATCTCCGACTCTAATTTGCTGCTCGAATAGCAGGGTGAGACCGCTGATAAAGTTGCTGGCGAGATTTTGCAAGCCGAAGCCGAAACCAATGCCGACGACGCCAGCTAAGACGGTGAGAGAAGTGAGGTTTATCCCCGCACCTTGCATGACGAATATACAGCCAAGTGTTGCTAAAATATAGCTGATGATGGTGGAAATTGCTTCTCGACTGCCGCGATCCAATCCCATGCGAACTAGCAGGCTGCGTTTGATTCCTTCGCTGATGAGACGAGCTATAACGAAGGCAAATATAGCTAAGATTATTAGTTTGACGATCGCGCTGATGGACAGATGAGTGTCCCCGACATAAAATAGCGGGGTGGCGATCGCCCCATACAAATTTTCAAAAAAGCGATCGGCTGATTCAGTAATCCAATTCATTAATATTTGGTAATTGGTAATTGGTGATGGGTGATGGGTGATTAGTTTTGGTTGCAACTGAACCGCCAACTGCTAACTGTTGCAGACTTTAGACGAAAAACACGAACTGTGGAGTGCCCTGTGTTGCAAAAAGGTCGCACTTTCTCACAGACTGGCAACACCAGTTACCAAAAATAATGCAACTCGCTTGTAAGCTGCAAACCCTTATGGGATAAGTTATCCCCCATCGCCAACCGAAAATCTAAAATCGAAAATGGGATAACTGCTGGCTTAGCAACTGATGGCGAGAAACTGTTTTGTAGCGGTATTTTCTGCCGGATATCTGTGTTGTAGCCTAAAATAGGCCCGGCGGCTCTCGCGGCGACCTGTTGCCAATATCTAAAAAATTGGTAGAAATTCATCTAGTGCACCCTCAAATTATCCAAAAATTCCAGCAAAAATTGGTTTATCCTTAAGAAGTAAGTCCTTTACAGAACTTAACAAGCTTACCCTACTTGACTTTTATGCAGTGCATCATCAATCGTCGGGCACAGTTTTCGGCGAGTCACCGGTACTGGCTGCCGGAGTTGAGCGAAGCCGAGAACTTTGAGCGGTTTGGCCCAACTGCCCGCGCACCGGGACACGGACACAATTACGTTCTTTACGTTTCCATGATAGGAGAACTCGACGAGTACGGCATGGTGCTCAACCTGTCTGATGTCAAACACGTCATCAAGCGGGAAGTTACCAAGGATCTCGATTTTTCCTACCTTAACGAAGCGTGGCCGGAATTTGAGCAGACTCTGCCAACTACCGAAAACATAGCACGGCAAATTTGGCTGCGGCTAGCTCCTCATTTGCCTGTGAGCAAAATTCAATTGTTTGAACACCCGGAACTTTGGGCTGAATATTTAGGAAACGGCATGGAAGCTTATCTAACTCTGTCCACTCATTTTAGCGCCGCCCATCGGTTGGCTCGTCCCGATTTGAGTTTTGAAGAAAACTCGGAAATTTACGGCAAGTGTGCTCGTCCTAACGGTCACGGTCACAACTATCATTTAGAGGTGACTGTTAAAGGGGAAATTGATGCGCGAACTGGCATGATTGCTGATTTGGGAGCTTTGCAAAAAGCCGTTGATGATTATGTTGTTGAACCCTTCGATCACACTTTTTTAAATAAGGATATTGCCTATTTTGAAAATGTTGTGCCGACGGCGGAAAATATTGCGGTTCGGATCGGGCAATTGTTGCGATCGCCCGTTCGGGAATTGGGCGCAGAGTTGCACAAGATTAAGCTGATTGAAAGTCCGAATAATAGCTGCGAAATTTACGGTGCAGATTTGGATGCAGCGGCGGCAGGGCGTCAGCAACCGTCAGCGGTTTTAGCTGGGGTTTAGAGCTACAAATCGGGTCGGTTGGGGCGGGTTCACCCGGATTTTGGGCTAATTTTGCAGATTGGTGAAGCCGCCCCTACAAGGCTGATACCAGTTCCCAAAAAAAATGCAACGGTAGGCCCGTGTTCCAGGCGCTGATACTATAGATAATTCCCAATTCTTCAAGTCTTTAATCTAAAATCTAAAATCTAAAATCGTATGAGGGTGAGGGTTATTTCACCGGATTAGGGGCGAGAATATATTCTTTGACAAAAGTTCAGCAGCCAGAATTATTGGCACTTTTCCTGACAAGTCAGACGCAGCCTGTATTTTGGAGATAGTAAGCCAGCATTCCTCATCAAAGCTATTGTCACTGCTGAGAGTATGAGGTCGATCGCCCGATCGCTGACAAACAACACTAATTTCTCCTAGGTGAGTTGACGTTTATGCGAGTCTCAAATGTAGCTCTCTTGACTCTGGCCGCCCTCGCATCCCAGAATGTAACTGCTAAAACTAATGCCGCTCCGGCTGCACCTCCCGTCTCTGGTGAGACACCGCAGGCCAGCAACTTTGTTGATGCCATAAATAATACCGTATCCCGTCCGGCGGAGTCAATGAGCGCGCCCGAGACGATCGCCGACGAACAATTTTCCCCGCGAATTGCGGTAAAATCCCAGACTGGTTTGCTCGTAGCGGCGGCCGGCCCAGAGTTATCTCCTGCTGTGAAAACCAAGGCGAATCCTCCTGCTAGAGCCACCGATGAACTCACAAAATCTTTACAAGAAACCTGGCTGGCTAAATTAATCGAAACAGGAGTTAAAAGCAGTCCCCAAGTTCGCGACGCTTTTGATGTTATCTCTCTGCGTACAGGCAGTGAAGAATCTGGATATGGTTTTAATAATACCATAACTCTGCTGAATATTTTGCTAATTCTCGGTACTGTCTTTCCACCGATGACAATTGCCTTTTTTTGGATGTTCCGGCGGCTGGTAGTCAAACAGTTGGTGAGGGATGCCAATCAAAGATTGCAGGGCATTGGCGTGCTGGAATCAGAGCTGCTCAATTCTCGCCAACTGACTCAAAAAATGAGGGATGAATTAGAAGCACAAATGAGTGCAGCTAAACAATCACTTGATTTTTTAACTAAAGAAACTGAACTTTCCAAATCTTCCGTCGAGCAAATTGAGACTCTCAAATCTCAATTTATCATGCGCCTGCAAGTGTTGGTGACAGAAGTTGACGAGAAAAAATCTCAAATTGTGCAAGAAATTTCCCAGGTTCCGGCAATTGTTGCCAAAGAAGCTGTCAAACTCGCACCTGGGCCGCAGTTAAACAATGCACAAACTTCTGCAACTGCACCTGCTAGTGACGGAGAAAATTTGATGGCGGACGATGAGATCGAGCAAGCCGAAAAGCTTTATTTTCAAGGCAATTATGATGAGGCATTAGTCTGCCTCGAAAAAGCTATTTTAGCGAAGAATAATTTGGCTGAGGCTTGGTATTGGCGCGGAAATGTGTTAATAAGATTGCAGCGCCATGAAGAAGCACTCGCCTGTTACGACCAAGCAATATTAATTAAACCGGAGCACTACGAAGCGTTGTACAATAAAGCGAATTTGCTGGGAAAATTGCAGAGGTGCGAAGAGGCGATCGCCTGTTACGAGCGAGCAAGTTCGAGCGAGCCGAGAAAATACGGTTGTTGGCACAGCATAGCAGCTTTGTTGGGTAAATTGCAGCATTACGAAGAGGCGATCGCCAGTTACGATCGCGCCCTAGCCATCAAAACAACCGACAGCGAAATATGGCACAACCGAGGTGCGATGCTGGGTAAAGTACAGCAGCACGCAGCAGCAGTCGATTCTTACGATCGCGCTCTCGAACTCAATCCCAAGAGATACGAGACTTGGTACAACCGAGGTAATATGCTGTGGAGATTGCTCCGCTACAGCGATGCGGTTGATTCTTACGATCGAGCTTTGGGCATCCGGGCCGACAAATACGAAGTTTGGTACAATAGAGGCGCCGTGCTGGGAAAAATGCAGCGCTATCAAGATGCGATCGCATCTTACGACAAAGCAATTGCCATTAAACCGCAGGATTTTGAATTGTGGCACAACCGAGGCGCGGCTTTCGACAAACTCTCGCAGCACGAAGCAGCAATTGCATCTTACGAATCAGCAATTACCCTTAATTCCGAGTGTTACGAAGCTTGGTTTGGCAAAGGCGAATCGTTGGCAAAATTGCAGCGCAATGAAGAGGCGATCGCAGCTTACGAAAAGGCGATCGCGATTAAGCCAGACTCCTACGATTCTTGGCACCACATCGGCACAGCTTTGTCAGAATTAAAGCGCTATGAGGAAGCAATGGCAGCTTACGATCGAGCCATTGCGATCAAGCCAGAAAATGCCGAAGCTTGGCGCGATCGAGGCACAATTGCCTCTGAATTCAAACAGGATACAGAAGGATTTGCCGCAGGCGAAAAAGATACTCAAAACCAGCCACAATCCGATGAATCTTCGGAGATTTAGTTAGGAATAAGACAATACGGTTCACTTAAAATGGTCATTGCGAGGAACGAAGCAAACAAGAGTGTCTATTTTTCATGAGTTTTCCCTGTTATCATCTCTTAAGTTAACCGTATTGAGGCATAAGATCCAGGGTAACTGAGCTGTATTGGAATATTATTGGCAAAAATGGTAAACTTATGCCAAATGCTAAAAAAGGAGAATAGTTATGTCTGTTCAAATGCAAAGACGGCTATTTACAGTCCAAGAATATCACCTAATGAGTGAGGCTGGTGTTTTTAGCGATCGCGAACGAGTGGAACTTATCGAAGGAGAAATTATCCAAATGGCAGCAATTGGTAGGCGCCACGCCGCCCGTGTCGATCGCCTTGCAGAGTTTTTTGGCGATCGGGTGCGAACAAATGCTATTATCCGGGTACAAAATCCTATTAGTCTTAGCGATCGCTCGGAGCCTCAACCTGATATTGCTTTAGTACAGCGTCGCGCTGATTTTTATGAAGAATCTCTGCCAAATAGCGGGGATGTTTTGCTGTTGGTAGAGGTAGCAGATAGTACCGTTAATTATGACCGCGATGTGAAAGTACCGAATTATGCGCGATCGGGCATTCAGGAAGTATGGCTGTGGGATATTGAAGCAAACTGTTTAGAAGTTTACCGCCAGCCGACGGCAAAGGGCTACATTTCAATGCAAAGGTTTGAACGCGACCAACAAGTTTCACCACTGGCTTTTCCTGAGTTTGTAGTGAGTATTGATTTAATCTTGGGTTAGGATAATTTCCTACGGGATAGCGACGCCGCGCGTACAGGACAATATTGAATACTAAAGACGAACATGGTAAACTTAGATCAACTGTTTACAAAGGAGAATAGTTATGTCTGTTCAAATAAAAAGACGACTATTTACAGTGCAAGAATATCACCTGATGAGTGAGGCTGGTGTTTTTGGTGAAGATGACAGAGTTGAATTGATCGAAGGAGAAATTATCGAAATGGCATCAATAGGGACTCGTCATGCAACTTGTGTACGGCGACTGATCGGACAGTTTCGCCAAATTCCCGAAGAAATTGCTATTTTAGACGTTCAGAACCCAATTCAGTTATCAGAAAGGACTGAACCTCAACCGGATGTTGTCTTGCTTCAACCTCGTTCTGACTACTACGCCGAGGCGCATCCAATACCCTCAGAGGTGTTGCTTTTGGTAGAGGTTTCAGATAGCACTGTTGATTTCGATCGCAACGTGAAAATTCCTAACTATGCGCGATCGGGCATTCAGGAAGTATGGTTGTGGGATCTTGAAGCAAACTGTTTAGAAGTTTACCGCAATCCCACCGCAAATGGCTATAGTTTAATACAAAACTTTGAGCGCGGACAACAAGTTTCGCCGCTGGCTTTTCCTGAGTTGACAGTGAGTGTTGATTTAATCTTGGGTTAAAAAAATAGTAAGCTTAAACTAACTGCTAAAAAAGGAGAATAGTTATGTCTGTTCAGATGCAAAGACGGCTATTTACAGTGCAAGAATATCACCTGATGAGTGAGGCTGGTGTTTTTAGCGATCGCGAACGAGTGGAACTTATAGAAGGAGAAATTATCCAAATGGCAGCAATTGGTAGGCGCCACGCCGCCCGTGTCGATCGCCTTGCGCGAATGTTCAGCCGCATTCCAGAGTCCCTAGTTATTTTTAGAGTGCAAAATCCTATTTGCCTTAATGATAACTCAGAACCGCAACCTGATATTGCTTTAGTCCAACCCCGCGCTGATTTTTATGAAGAATCCTTGCCAAATAGCGAGGATATTTTGCTGTTGGTAGAGGTAGCAGATAGTACGGTTAATTATGACCGCGATGTGAAAGTACCCAACTATGCGCGATCGGGCATTCAGGAAGTATGGCTGTGGGATATTGAGGTGAACTGTTTAGAAGTTTACCGCAATCCGACGGCAAATGGCTACATTTCAATGCAAAGGTTTGAGCGGGGACAATTGGTTTCGCCGTTAGCTTTTCCCGAATTTGCAGTGAGTATTGATTTAATTTTGGGTGAGGGCGATCGCACAGGATAAGATTGAATATTACAGACGAACATGGTAAAATTATAACAACTGTAGAAAAAGGAGAATAGTTATGTCTGTTCAAATGCAAAGACGGCTATTTACAGTCCAAGAATATCACCTGATGGCTGATGCTGGTGTTTTTGGTGAAGATGATAGAGTTGAATTGATCGAAGGAGAAATTATCGTCATGGCAGCAATTGGAACCCGTCATGCAAGTTGCGTAAAGCGCTTAGTCCGGCGGTTGAGCGCAATTCCAGAAGAACTTGCTATTTTGGGTGTTCAAGATCCAATTCAGCTAACAGAAAGAACAGAGCCTCAGCCGGATGTAGTATTGCTGCAATTTCGTGCTGATTACTACGCCGAGGCGCATCCAATGCCGGATGAAGTATTGCTATTAGTAGAGGTTTCAGATAGCACTGTAGATTTCGATCGCAACGTGAAAGTACCGAATTATGCACGTTCTGGCATTCAGGAAGTATGGCTGTGGGATCTTGAAGCAAACTGTTTAGAAGTTTACCGCGAGCCGACGGTCAATGGCTATAGTTCAATGCAAAGGTTTGAGCGCGGACAACAAGTTTCGCCGCTGGCTTTTCCTGAGTTGGGAGTGAGTGTTGATTTAATCTTGGGTTAAAATAGTAAGCTTAAACTAACTGCTAAAAAAGGAGAATAGTTATGTGTGTATAAAAAGATTGCCTTAAACATCTAAACAAGAAGCATCAATTATAATTAACGCTTCTTTCCTCTAAAACTTGCTATTCCAAATCGGCGAAATAATTAAACACAATTTCTAACCTCTTCCTGACATTATCTTCGCTAGTAAGATTGCGTATTTTTTGAGCTACTCCACTAAAACCATCATCTTCTATAAGTGATTTATAGCGTTCTTCCAGTTGTTCCAAATTATTTATATGGCCTTGTTCTAACCTACGGGCTGTAACCAGCATTACAGCTTCAAAGTAAGTAGGAATCAATATTTTTTGAGGCTTGAAAGCTTTATTGCCCAGACATTTATGGAGCAATTCAATCGTTGGGATAAATGCCTTTATTATTTGTTCTTTTGATTGGCGGGTCAGGTGTCTGTTTTGCCTCATGTATTGATTGAGAAATTCTTTTAGAGAAGGCTTATAATCGTTGCCCTCGAAGTAAAAAGCCAGGAATCGCAAAATAAGTTCTTGATCTTTCCTGTTTTTATCTGGGAGACCAAATATGTCACGCCACGCTGGGTTTTGATTGAGTTGCCCTAGCAAATTATTGAGTTCGCCGTGATATATGCAAGCACGAATTTCCTGCGGTTTAAGGATAGTACCTCCGGTATTTAGCCTTTCAAAGATATAGTAAATACTACTGTCGTCGCCTCGATCAAGTGGCTCGACAATTGTAGCGGATACAACCGAGTCATTTAATTGGCGTCGATATGCGTCTTTCAGTGATTTATATGTCTCTCTCTCAAATTCTGTATGAACCCCTTTCAGAGCAAACGAGTGCCGACTGTTAGGAAACTTGCCTTGGTAGAAATATAAAAGGCTACGTAATCTTTGCTGACCATCAATCACAAGCAGTTTTTTTGTATCTCGCTCTCTTGCTAGAAAGATGCCGGGAACTGGAAGACCAAGCAAGAGTGATTCTATAAAACGCGATGCTTGTTTTGGTTTCCAGACATAAGCACGCTGGAAGTCTGGAATAAATACGTCTTCGCTTTCCAGGCGTCTAACTAGACCCTCTACATCAAAATCTCTTCGATCAACTGCTATGGAGAATTTGGAGGGAATAATGTCCTCCTCATCTTCCCCGCTATCATCTTCCCCGCTATCCTGAATATCGTTTTCCTGTTCCTCATCCGCTAGATGCTTTGGGGGAGATGTCTCGCTGTTTGACTCAAATGTACTCATCTTGTAGCCTCCTTTCTGCCTGAGTTATTAGATATTATATAGCGATCGCGAACCTCATCTATCTCTCAATATTAAGATTTCCTTACTTGCTGCGGTCGCGCGCCGAAATCGGTGATACAATCAACAGCTTAGCTAGGGGTGCCCGAATATCCGGGCTGAGAAAAAACCCTTAGAACCTGAGTCTGGGTAATACCAGCGGAGGGAAGCTGTTTATCAAGGACATAAGATATGCGTACCGAATGGATCGCTAAGCGTCAGGGGCACAGCAACGTATCTCAAATGCACTACGCCCGTCAAGGTGTCATAACTGAGGAAATGCACTATGTTGCTAAGCGAGAAAATCTCCCGCCCGAGCTCATCCGCGCCGAAGTAGCGCGGGGACGGATGATTATTCCGGCTAACATCAATCATACGAATTTGGAGCCAATGGCGATCGGCATTGCCTCTAAATGCAAAGTCAATGCTAATATCGGTGCATCTCCCAACTCTTCCAATATGGAAGAAGAAGTTGACAAGCTTAAACTAGCAGTTAAATACGGCGCTGATACCGTGATGGACTTGTCCACCGGCGGCGGCAATTTGGATGAAATTCGCACTACAATTATCAAAGCTTCACCTGTACCCATCGGCACTGTACCAATTTACCAAGCCCTAGAAAGCGTGCACGGTAATATGGAAAGTCTGACGGCGAATGACTTCCTGCACATCATTGACAAACACGCTCAACAAGGCGTTGATTACCAAACAATTCACGCCGGAATTCTGATTGAGCATTTACCCTTGGTGAGAAATCGGATTACTGGGATTGTCTCTCGCGGCGGCGGCATTTTGGCGCGGTGGATGCTGCACCACCACAAACAAAATCCCCTCTACACTCACTTTAACGACATCATTGAAATCTTCAAAAAATACGATGTTTCGTTTAGTTTGGGAGATTCTCTGCGCCCCGGTTGCACTCACGATGCGTCGGATGATGCTCAATTAGCTGAACTCAAAACTTTGGGTAAATTAACTCGCAAAGCTTGGGAACATGATGTGCAGGTAATGGTGGAAGGCCCGGGCCACGTACCGATGGATCAAATTGAGTTTAATGTCAAGAAACAAATGGAGGAATGTTCGGAAGCACCCTTCTATGTTTTGGGGCCGTTGGTGACAGATATTGCACCTGGATACGACCACATTACCTCAGCAATTGGGGCGGCGATGGCTGGTTGGTACGGTACTGCTATGCTTTGCTACGTGACGCCGAAGGAACACTTGGGATTGCCGAATGCTGAGGATGTCAGAAACGGGCTGATTGCTTACAAAATTGCGGCCCACGCTGCGGATATTGCGCGGCGGCGTCCGGGTGCGCGCGATCGCGACGACGAACTTTCCAAAGCGCGTTACAATTTCGATTGGAACCGTCAATTTGAGCTATCGCTAGATCCAGAAAGAGCGCGGGAATATCACGACGAAACTTTGCCGGCGGATATCTACAAAACTGCGGAGTTCTGTTCGATGTGCGGGCCTAAGTTCTGTCCGATGCAGACTAAGGTTGATGCCGATGCTTTGACTGAGTTGGAGAAATTCTTGGCTAAGGAACCAGTAGCCCAAAGCTAATCTTAATCAGGTGGGCGGATCGATTCGCCCACCCTTCCCAATTCAAAAGGCACTAACTTTTTGTATGGTAGATGACAAAACATTCTGCATAACTTCTTTCGCCACAGCTTTTACCACATTAATACTGACGCTATTGCCCAGTTGATAGTAAGCTTTATCATCATTGGAATGCAGTACAAAACTATCGGAAAAACCTTGTAACCGTGCGGCTTCGCGGGGAGTGATTCGGCGGACTCGGTGGTTATGATAAACACCTAATTTATTTGCATCGCTGGCAACAATTGTTACAGAAATCTTCTGCGGGTCTAGAAATTTATAGACTTCAAAGGAAAAGTTACCCGATACAGGTTTGTATAAATCATTGTTACACTGTAGGTACTTCTTGGCCACCAGTAAATCCAGAATTTCATCAAGATTGGTATGAGAAAAAAAAGTAGCAATTTGCTCTTTAGTTAATAGTTTACCATCTTTGTCATGTCCAAATTCTTTATTTCGCCTTTTCAATATAAAACGATTCATCAAATCAATTTCGTCTAAACTGCACTCGCCTCGCAAACCTAGTTCCCAAGAATGAATCGAATTGCCGCCGCGATAGTCAATTAGCCGCATTCCGTGCAAGTGGTTGAAATCATTCTTGACGATTTGTTTCAAAGCGTTGACAAATTCTGGCGAACAATCATATTTGGGATCGGGATTGTCTTCCAAAATATCTGCCACTGTGACAGGTTTACTTAAGGGGGAAAATAACGATAGCTGTTGATGGTTACAGGAATGCGAATCTTTTGGGCCTAAGTCGGAAACTAACCCAATTTGGGGCGAAGCATTTAAAATTCCTACTAGGTAAACTCGGACGCGGTTCTGAGGTAAGCTAAAGTTAGAGCTGTTGAGCAAAAAGTAATCGAAGCTGTAACCTCTACTGGTAATTTCGTGTTTAATTGTTTCGAGGGTTCTGCCGCCGTCGTGGCTGACAAGTCCCCGGACGTTCTCAAAAATAAATGCTTGAGGTTGAGCGGTATCAATTAGCCTCATTATTTCAAAGAACAGGGTTCCTCGTGTGTCGCCAAAACCTGCTTTTTTTCCGGCACAGGAGAAAGACTGACATGGGAATCCTGCTAGTAAAATATCGTGTTCTGGTAGTTGGTTAATTAGTCGGATGTCGCCTAATGGTGTGTGGTTAAAGTTTTTGTGGTAAACTTTTTGAGCGTCGGGATTGATTTCGCTGCTTAAGAGGCATTCTGTTTTCAGATTCAAGGAATGAGCGGCTGATTCAAAGCCTAATCTCATGCCGCCTATTCCTGAGAAGAGGTCGATAAAATGGATGGTTTTCATAGCATTAAAATGGCTGGTTAAGATTGATATCTTGCAGCATTGTTAACACGAGGCAGAGCGAAAGAATCTTCGTTACCAGGTAGAACCTGGTAACGAGAGAATTAGAAAGCATCTGCGTTACCAGGTAGAAGGAGTAGCACAAAGCTAGTCGGTGGGTGGGGACGGGTTTACAAATCCTCTGGTTTTAAGCCAGAGTTCAGGGCTCACGGGCCCCTACGGGATTTATGTTTATAGTGTTATTTCGATCGCCCAACCCAACTGGGCCTACAATAAATTTACATCCCTATTTCTTGCTACTAATCCATTCCTTAAGATCCGCGATCGTAAAAACGGCCTGAAAATCCAATCCCTGCTCGCGGTACAACTCGGCTCCACCTTGTTCTCGATCGATCAGCGACAACACCCGATCGACAATATAACCGGCTCCCCGCAACCTTTCCACCGCCTGCATCGCCGATTTACCCGTCGTCACCACATCCTCCAACACCGCCACATTCGTCCCCTCAGGCAACACTGGGCCCTCAATATACGCCATTGTGCCGTGTCCCTTGGTCTCCTTGCGGACAATTAGCGCCGGAATCGATCGACCTTCCAGAGCCGAAACCACGCTTACCGCAGTGACAATCGGGTCAGCACCTAAGGTCAAACCGCCCACAGCCTGCACTTGAGGCGGCAGCATGGAGAAGAGTACGCGCCCCGTTGCCAAAGCACCTTCAGCGTGCAAAGTCACCGGTTTGCAGTTAATGTAATAAGAACTTTGCTGTCCCGAAGACAGCACAAAATCGCCCTCGCGGTACGCAAAGGAGCACAACAAATCCAAAAGTCGATCGCGCAACACCTTTAAATCATCAGCATCCATAACTTACACCTTGTAGAAAACACAAATAATCCGCCGATAATCAGTTTATATTGGAATCGGAATTAATCTAGAAGCTGAAATATATGAGTCACAAGTTAAAAAGCCTCAGCAGTGCATTGATTCTCGCGATCGCATCTGCCACACTAGCATCAGTCAAAGCAGCCCAAGCAGAACCAGCTCGATTTCACCCGATTGGCGACGACTTCAACAGACAATTCTTTGAAGCTTCAGGAGACTTTTACCACAACGTCAGCTTGCAAGGATACTTTGGCGACTATTTAGGCATCGGTTCCCCCAGCGGCGTCGTTGCCTTTCCCGAAAAAGAAATCGAGCGGGATGCCAGCCGCGTCAACGGCTTCTACCGACGAGTAATGCAGCGGCAGGTTTCGAGCGATCCCATTCTCCGCGTCCCGGATGCCACCAATCCCTTTGACGCCTCAGTCATGGCACTGCCTCCAGCTTGCCAGCTAGCACCTCAACCGAGCGGTTGTTTCGCCACTCCGGCTGGAGTTCAAGAGCCGTTTGCACCTCCAGCACAGCAGCAAGATTCGCAGACAGCTCCAGGCCCGGTTAGAGGACTGTACAATGTCTCACCGGCTGGTAGAAATTAATTACCGATGATAAAATTGGTTCGCACTCACGAATGTAAGTCCTCTGAATTTTCAGAGGATTTGCATTCGGAACGATCGAACTTAGGATGGTGAAACAATGCTGCCGTCAGGCATGATTGTTCCTTTCAAATGAGCGCCGCCCAGATTAGCTCCAGCCAAGTTCGCTCCTCTGAGATTGGCCCCGGTCAAATTCGCCCCTCTCAAATCAGCTTTGCTGAGGTTTGTCCACCGGAAATCGGCAGCACTCAAGTCCGCAAAACAGAGATTTGCCCTGACAAGATATGCTCCCGTGAAGTGAGCTTGTCCGAGGTTAGCTTTAGAGAAATTGGCTGCGTAAAAATGCGCTTCAATCAATTCTGCCTCAGTGAGATTAGCTTGACTGAGATTAGCATGATTGAAGTGGGCGCCGATCGCATTAACTCGAAACATCGCCGCACCGATTAAATTCGCCTCTCCCAAATCGGTTTGTTGGAGATTGGCAGCGCTGATGTCCGCCCCAATTAAATTAGCACCGCTCAAATCAGCTCCTCTGAGGTCTGCCGCTCGGAGGTTGGCTCCAGTTAAATTAGCTTTAACTAAGTTAGTTTCCAGCAGTTGCGCTCCGGCAAGATTTGCTAAACTGAGGTTAGATTCGGCGAGGTTAGCCGCAATTAATTTAGCCTCAAATAAGTCTATTTTAAAAAGGTTACACCGCCACAGATGCGCGCCTCTGAGATTTGCTGATGCGAGGTTAGCTTCGCCCAGATCCGGTTCTAGATTCGGGTTGAGATTTCTCCATTCAATCCAAGTAACTGCACCTTTTTTCAGCAGCGCTAAATGCTGTGTGTTTGCCATAATTGCATCTCCTTTAACGGCTATTCCTTGCGACCAAAAACTGCTGGATTTTCTCGACCAGATACGCTTTCCACCGCCGCAATTGCCGCCTGGGAACCTGCTATAATATCTCGTTCTGCGCCGCCGAGGTACAGCCGTCCGAAACTGCCGACAGCCTGAACCTCTAAGATGTTAATAGACGCGCCTTTTTCTGCTTCATTAGCCGCCAGCGCTGCATAGGCCGCCGGTTCTACTTCTAAGACGTAAAGCGTTTGTCCCGCCAGCAGCAACTGTCCGCGCCTGCTGCGGTTGATTAATTGCGTTTGGTGCGGGTCGATGTTGCGGATAATTTGGCTGGAAATCACCCGCGGTTTGATACATTCTTCTCTGCGGACTCCGATGAATTCTAGAATTGCTTTGCCTGCGGCCCGAGTTTCCCCCTGCTGGCCCGAGTGTACCTCCAGAAGGCCGTACAAGCGCTCGACTATCTGCACTCCGGGGCGCACGGAGGCTGATTTGAGGGCGACATCGGTAATTCGGTTAATTTCGATACCGGGCGAGATTTCTATCCACAGCGACGCATCCCCAGGCAGCGGCAAGAATCCGGCGGCGACTGTGCCGATGTATGCTGCGTGCTGCGGCTGCAAGTTGTCTAGAAATACGTAGCTGCGTAGCTCTATACCCAATTTGTTTTGATCTCCGTCGATCGAGTTCCAACTGTGGTCTGTGCAAGATCTGAGTTTACCTTTTTTTGTCAACAGTCGATTGTCTGTAGTCGAGAGTCCCGGAGTGCCTCAACTGCGTCTGAGGTGCGAGACCCCCGATTTCTAGTGCCGCCCTGGGCCACAGCGAGCAAGGTTTAATTTCGTGCGCCAGCTAAAAATTGGATATCAATCTGTAGTAATAGCTGGAGTTTATCAATCTTTACTGCTACAGGTGGATTTAGCTTTAAGAGCCGATCGATATAGTGGTGATAGTTAAAGATTTTCGCCAACAGAGAGCATTTGAATTATGAAACGTTCTGACTTATCCAAAGCAATCGGTGCAGGTATTATCGCTGCTGGTTTAGCCATTGCACCAGCTCATCTGCCTGCTTCAGCTCAGACAAATACAGCTCCCGGTACTAACAGCAGAGACACCACCACCACTACCACAACTCCTCGCTCCGATGTCTACAGTGCTGATAACGATCGCGACTTTGATTGGGGATGGTTGGGCTTGCTCGGCTTGTCCGGTTTGTTAGGTTTGATTCCCAAAAAACGTGAAGAAAATGTTCGCTACACAACTACAACGGGCGATCGCGACCCAGCAGTTCGTACAGACTACCGCTAATGCTCCAGTATAACCGGCTGTGGGCATCATGCAGGGACAGGATGTTTTAACCTGTCCGAATAGCGCCAACAATCATCAAAAAACCTCCATCTGTGAGGTTTTTTTATTTGATATGATGTGCGAAAGATTGGTTTGTAGTGAGGACTAAAGTCCTCATTCAAGAGAGGACTTTAGTCCTTACTACGAACCTATTTTATTTATTTGATCGTGCAGTCATTCAGTTTGTAGTGAGGACTTTAGTCCTCATTCAAGAGAGGACTTTAGTCCTTACTACGAACCTATTTTATTTATTTTTTCTTGTTCTTGTTCTTGTTCTTGTTCTTCTTCTTCTCCTTCCTTCGCGTTCTTCGCGCCTTCGCGGTTCGTTAAATAAATAATTTAAGCAGGAAAAAACAGTTTAAACAATATTTTTGCCCGATCGATCTGCGAGCAAATCCAACATCGCTTGCAGCAACTTGTCAGGATCTAAAGGCTTAGAAAGATGCCGCTGGAACCCTGCAGCCAGAGCTTGCTGATAGTCAATTTCTCCAGCATAAGCGGTAAGGGCGATCGCTGGCACCAATCCACCTCGCTCAGGCGGCAGAGCCCGCACCTGCCGCAGCAACATATAACCGTCAGTGTCGGGCATTCCAATATCGCTCAACAGCAGATCCGGGAGAGATTGAGTTAAGACTTTTAAGGCATCGGCGGCGTTAGAAACTGCTGTCACGCTGGCGCCACAATCCTCAAGCAGAAAAACCACCAAATCTCGCGCATCAGCATCATCATCCACCGCTAACACCCGGATACCGCTCAAATTGAAGGATGACTCCGGCGCAGTCTGGGCAGGACTTGTCAGAGGTTGCACCGGCATCAGAGGTATCCTGACTGTAAATGTCGCGCCTTGTTCTTCGCCTGCACTGTCCGCTTTCACCGTGCCGCCGTGGAGTTCGACGAGATGGCGGACGATCGCCAATCCTAAACCCAATCCGCCAAACTTGCGCGTAAACGTGCTGTCAGCTTGGCGGAAGTAGTCGAAGACGTAGGGCACAAAATCAGGAGAAATGCCTTTGCCCGTATCTGTTACAGTAATTTGGGCGTCGGTGTCTGCCCGATCGAGCTTGACTGCGATTTTGCCTCCGGGCGAGGTGAACTTGACGGCATTTGACAGCAAATTCCAGAATACCTGCTGAAGTCTGTTCCCATCACCCAACACCCGGCCGATATGCGGTGCAAATTCAGTGCAGATTTGAATCGACTTGACTTGGGCCGACAAACGCACCGTTTCAATGGCGCTGCCGATCGCCCCGGCTAAATCCACAGGTACAATATTCAAGCTGACCTTGCCTTGCAGAATCCCCGACACGTCGAGCAAATCTTCGATAAGCTGGGTTTGCAGTTTGGCGTTGCGCTCGATCGTCTCTACCGCGTAGCGCTGCTTTTCCGGTGTCAGATTGTTCGATCGCAGCAGCTTAGCCCAGCCTACAATCGGGTTTAAGGGAGTCCGCAATTCGTGGGACAAAACAGCCAAAAATTCGTCTTTGACGCGGTTAGCCTGTTCTGCTTCCTCCCTGGCGGCCTTTTCTCCCGCTAGCAGTCGTTCCCGTTCCGCTTCTGCTGTGAGGCGATCGGTAATGTCGGTGTTGGTACCGCACCAGCGCAGTACATTGCCTCGCTCGTCGCGAATCGGCACGGCGCGGGAGAGAAACCAGCGGTACGATCCGTCTTTGCCGCGCAAGGGGAAAGTATCTTCCCAGAGTTCGCCTCTTTCAATGCAGCCCCTAAATTTTGCCACAACGCGATCGACGTGTTCCGGGTCGTGCACCTGCTGCCAGCCCCAGCCTTGCATTTGCTCTAGGGTGGTGCCGGTGTAGTCAAACCAGCGCTGGTTGTACCAGAAAATCCAGCCGCTGACATCTGTCATCCAGGCCAACTGAGCGATGTTGTCAGCTAGAGCGCGGAACCGATCCTCGCTTTCGTGCAGGTGCTGCACGGCTCGCGCGTGCTCGATCGCAGGCCAGAGGCGAGCCACCATTTCTTGCACCAGCGAAACTTCATCGGGCCGCCAGTGCCGCACCGCCTGTGATGTCACCAACAAAAGAGCCACCCAGCGCCCTTCCTGAAGGCAGGGAACAGCGACCAAAGCGCGAATGCCAACGCTACCGTATTTATCTACAAATGGCGCTGTAGGCTGGTAATTAGCGATATCTGAGATGACTGCTGTTTGACCTGCCTGATACAGAGCTTTATGTTCTGGCGTATTAAAGTCTGAGATTTGATGGGTGCCGACGGTGCTGACAAGGCCGGGCTGGTGCCAGTCTCGATCGACAATTGCGAGTTTGGCTTCGGCATCGATTTCGTGCCAGATGCAGCGATCGACATTTAAATATTCTCCCAGACTTTTCATAGCTTCCCACAACATTTCTGCGGGGTTAGATTGCTGCCGCAAGCGGAGTTCGAGTTCAGAGAGAAACTGCTCGGACAGTTGGGCTCTTTTGCGATCGTCAATATCGGTATTCGTGCCGATCCACTCGACAATCTGATTCCGGGCGTCGCGAATTGGGACGGCGCGGCACAAATGCCAGCGTTCCATTTGGTCCCAGGCCCGCCGCAGGCGCAGCTCAACTTGATAAACTTCTCCGGTAATTTGAGATTCTTGCCAGCGGGCGAGGGATTCTGCCAAATCCGACGGCGGCACCAGAGACTCCCAATTGTTTTGAGCGGCTTCCTGGTAAGACATTCCCAGATATTCCGACCATTTTTGATTGGCAAAGCGAAGTTCCCCGGCGGGGCCTACATTCCAAATCAGGTGGGGGAGCGACTCAGCCAGGAAGCGGAAGCGGCGGTCGCTTTCTGCTAAGCTTTCTTCGGCTCGTTTGCGATCGTCAATATCAATGCCAATCCCCACCCATTGCACCACCTTTCGGGCCCCGTCAAAGACGGGCACAACTCGCGCTAGATGCCAGCGGTAGGTGCCCTCAAACCTCCGCACCCGACACTCGAATTCGTAGGATTCCCCTGCTTGAATCGCAGCAGTGCGCGTGGCGACAACTGCTGGCAGATCCTCAGGATGAAATAATTCCAGCACCGGCGCAGCCAGCGGAAATTTTGCTGGCATGATGCCCGTGTAGCTTTGCCAGTGCTGGTTGCAAAACTCTAACCTGCCGTCGGCGGTGTTGAGCCACATTAATTGGGGGACGGCATCGGCGAGGGTGCGGTAGCGATTTTCGCTTTGCCGCAGTGCTTCTTCTATTTGCCGGCGATCGGTTTTGTCCTGCATGATTTTCAGGAAACCTTGGAACTCGCCGTTTTCGTCGCGCAGGGGCATCACCAGCCCGCTGCCCCAATAGCGGCTGCCGTCTTTGCGGACGTGCCAGCGCTCGTTTTCTCCTTTTCCCTCAGTCAGGGCTAGGTGCATTTCTGTTTCCGGCTTGCCGGCTGCAGAGTCTTCTGGGGTGAAGATGATCCGTCCGTGCTGCCCGATGATTTCTGCTTCCCCGTAGCCCAGCAATCTCTCGGCGCCTGCGTTCCAACTGGTAAAGTGTCCGCCGGTGTCGAGGGTGAAGATGGCGTAGTCTTTGGCGCTGTCGAGAATCAATTGCAGGTGGGTTTCGCGATCGCGCAGTGCTGCTTCTGCAAGTTTTCGCTTGGTGATGTCGGTTGTGAAGCCGACAACTTTGGTCGCTTCGCCTTGCTGGTTGCGGATCGAACAGCCGCGTTCCCAAACATCGATCCAGCGCCCGTCTGCGTGCCGGACTCGGTACTCGCCTTCGTAGCGCTCCTGTTTTAACATTGATTGGGCCCGGGCCTCGATGCGCGCCAAATCGACGGGATGGATGCGTTCTCTCCACCAATCTGGTGTTGGCTGTGCATCTTCGGGGCGGACACCGACGAGCGAGTACAGCCCCGAGGAACGGTAAACTGAGTTCGATGCAAAATCCCACTCAAACACGATGCCGTCGATCGCCATTGTGGCTAACTCGAAGCGCTCGTTGCTTGCTTGCAAATCGAGTTCGGCTTTTTTGCCATCGGTAATTTCGGCAACCACGACATTGATTCCGACAATCTCCCCGCCCGCGTCTTTGAGCGGCGACCAATTCTCGCTCCAAGTGCGGACAACACCCGGTTGAGAAGCCGTTTCACCGCTGATTTCAAAATTCCGCACCGATTCTCCGGTTTCTAGAATGCGGCGGAACAAAGTTTCGGCTGTGTCTGCCAAGTCGGGGACTATTTCGCGCACCGTGCGGCCGATGTGGGCTTCGACGGGCAAGCCGTTGATTTGGGCCAACCGCTGGTTGAGCCGCACGAACCGCAGATCCGTGTCTAACACGGCCAAACCCACGGGAGTTGTTTGGTAGATCCACTCTATTTCTGCAAGTTGGCGGCGCACGGTTTGCTCGCTTTCGTGCAGGGCGATTTCAGCCTTTTTGCGATCGGTAGCATCAAATATTACTCCGACAAACCGCACTGCTTCGCCTGCGGTGTCGTAGAAATAGCGCCCGAACACGCTCAACCAGCGGATTTCTCCCGTGTCTGCCCGGATGATGCGGTATTCGATCGAGTAGAGCGATCCTGTTTCCCGAGCTGTTTTGACTGCTTGCAGGACTCGCTTTAAGTCGTCGGGATGCACGCACTTTTTCCACACTGCGATCGTTGTTTCGCCGCTCGGTGCCGGTTCGCAGCCGAAAATCCTGAAATGGTTCGCCGACCAAATTACTCGATTTGTTCGCACGTCTAGATCCCAGGTTGCCATGCCCGAGCCTTCGATGGCGACGCTCAAACGTTCTTCGCTTTGAGCGAAGGCTAGTTCGGCGATTTTGCGAGCGCTGATATCTGTGAGGGAACCGACGGCGCGCACCGGATTGCCCGACTCGTCCCAAATTGCTCGCCCTCTGGCTAAAACCCATTTGTAGCGCCCGTCGGGACAGAGGATGCGGTACTCGCAGCAGTAATGCGAGGTTTCTCGATGCAAGTGCTGCTGCCAAGTGCTTTGCATTGTCTCCACATCATCGGGATGAACCCAGTTCAAATATTGGCTGAAGTGGTGGAGTTCTTCCTGGCCGCGTTCCAAAATCTCTAAACAGCGATCGCTCAGGACATGGCAGTTGGTTTGCAGGTTGTGATCCCAAATGCCGTCGCTGTTGCCGGCACAGGCTAACTGCCAGCGTTCTTCGCTTTGTCTGAGCGCTTCTTTGGTTTTATGGGCGCGATCGATTTGGAGGGCAGCAACGGCAAAGTCTGCCAGGGCGAGCCCGAGCCGCAAGTCTTCGGCATCGAACCTGCGCGAATCGTGAGATACAATCCAGATTGCTCCCAGCGGTTGATTGTCTGCTAGCAGCGGCAGGACTAATGCTTCGGCGACCGGCATTTTTAGCTGCGGCAAGTCGGTAAAGTATGCTTCTGGATAGAAGTAAAGCTGGGGAGTTTGCAAGTCTAGATTTGTTCCTGACAAGCGCATTGTCGGGGGTGTGTTTGTTTGTTCTGCGGCTTCCCACGCGCCCGCCAAGGCTTCAAGGCGATATATTTGTTCTGATGCGGCATTTTCTTCGAGCAAGCAGACTCCGACGCTGCCTGCGCCGCACAAATCTCGGGCGATCGCCACCAGTGTTTTGAGCAGGGTGTGGGGCGAGGTTGCCAGTTGTCGGGCCAGGATTTGCAGCGCGCGATTTTCTGATTGCAGATCCCGAGAGCGAGGAGTGCGGCGCGACAGTTCCTGGGCGATCGGAATGTCGGTTAAATTAGTTTGTGGGGTTTGCCAAGCTTCCATCAATTAGTCGTCTCTAGGTCTTTCGGTCTGAGCGGGCGATCGGCGTATTAGCGCGATTAAAGCATCTGCTATGTTATATTATCTACCCACAGACAGAATCCGCTATCTATCTTGGGAATTACTTTTGAGTTTTCCAGCCCAATGATTGCCTCGCTGGCATGAGATATTGTCTCCACAATTCATAGCAGTTTTCAATTCTATGAAATACAGCTTTAGACACGGCGAGAGTGCCTATTGGTGGTAATTTAAGACTAAAATCCTTTGTATCTCTCGTTTATCTCACAGTCTCGATCCCCCTCGCATTCCCCCTACTCCCCCGATCGAACACCCACTTTGAGAGCTTACAGTCCCCCTCTTAGGAACAGAGACTTCGAGTGCTTCTTGTCCCCCTCTTAGGAACAGAGACTTTGAGTGCTTCTTGTCCCCCCCTTCCTAAGGGAGACTTTGAATACTCTTGTCCCCCCCTTCTTAAGGGGGGCGCCGGGGGGATCTGGCTTTAATATTCAAACAGTATATCCGTACTGAATTTAACGTTAAGTTGGCACGGCGAAAGACTCTCACGTAAGTCCCTACCCGAGCATCTGTACTTTAAAATAAAAACCACAATATGCACAATTTTATTCCCGAATCGCGCTTTTTTCCCTATCTGACTTGGACAGAGATTCAGTCGATGCCGGACAAGGAAAATACTGTGATAATTCAGCCGCTAGGTGCGATCGAGCAACACGGCCCGCACTTGCCTTTAATTGTAGATGCGGCAATTAGCGCGGCGGTTACTGGCAAAGCGCTGGCGAAGTTAGATGCAAATATTCCAGCTTACGCTTTGCCGCCTTTGTATTGCGGAAAATCCAACGAACACTGGCATTTTCCCGGTACAATTATGCTCAGCGCTCAGACACTTTTAGCCGTAATAAGTGAAATTGCTGACAGTATTTACCGGGCAGGATTTCGGAAGTTAGTGTTAATGAACGCTCACGGCGGACAGCCGCAGGTGATGGAAATTGCGGCGCGGGACATACATCAAAAATATCAGGATTTTTCGGTGTTTCCGCTGTTTGTTTGGCGGGTGCCGAATGTGGCGGCCCAATTGCTGACTGCGAAGGAGTTAGAATTGGGAATTCACGCGGGTGATGCAGAAACGAGTTTGATGTTGTCAATTTTGCCCGAACAGGTGAAAATGGATCGAGCAGTTTGCGAGTATCCGAGGGATTTGCCTGCTGAGAGTTTGCTGAGTATGGAAGGTGATTTGCCTTTTGCTTGGCTGACGCGAGAGTTGACTGATAGCGGTGTGTTGGGCGATGCGACGGTGGCGACGAAGGAAAAGGGATCTCGTATTTTGGAATCTCTATCTGACGGCTGGGCACAAGTTATCAAAGATGTGCACAAGTTTCGACAGCCGGGAAGTTCGGCAACGGATTCTGTAACGGATGTAACGGATGTCAGCGCATTGCGCACCCTAGAGATATAGCAATCCTTGCAGGAGTCGTAAATATTTTTACCCCACCCCAACCCTCCCCGAACTCGCGGGGAGGGAGTAAGAAATTCACAAATGATGCGAGGATTGCTATAGAGTAAAAAACCCGGTTTCTAAACACTCGTGCGTCAGTCCTATCAAAATTAAGAATTAAAAATTAAAATTTGTTCTAATCCGTGTCAAAATGAGTCTAACAAATTTTCTGAGTTGGAAAACTAACGATGAGTGTAAATCCTAAATTGCAGCGCGCATTTGAGCAAGGCCGCGCCCTGAAAATTATCAGCGGTTTAAATAATTTTGATGCGGCTAACGTTGCGGCTGTTGTCAAAGCAGCGGATCTCGGCGGTGCAACATTTGTCGATATTGCTTGCGATCGCGATTTGGTATTGATGGCAAAACAGTTGACAAATTTGCCAATTTGTGTATCGGCTGTGGAACCGGAAAAGTTTGTGGCTGCGGTAGAAGCTGGCGCTGATTTGATTGAAATTGGCAACTTTGATGCTTTCTACGCTGTAGGGCGCCGCTTTGAAGCTGAAGAAGTTTTGGAGTTGACTCGCGAAACGCGATCGCTATTTGCGAACATCACTCTTTCTGTAACAGTTCCCCACATTTTGACTCTCGACAAACAGGTACAGTTAGCAACCGAATTAGTCAAAGCTGGCGCTAACATCATTCAAACTGAAGGCGGCACTAGCGCCCAACCAATTCACGCCGGAACTTTGGGATTGATTGAAAAAGCAGCGCCTACTTTGGCCGCAGCCTTTGAAATTTCCCGCGCCGTATCCGTCCCCGTACTCTGCGCTTCCGGCATCTCCAGCGTCACCGCACCGCTGGCTATTGGCGCCGGCGCTGCGGGTGTTGGCGTCGGTTCTGCGGTCAGCCAGCTTAACAGCGAAGTGGCGATGATTGCTGCTGTTCGCAGTTTAGTTGAAGCTTTGGCAAAAGTCGAGCGATCGCACTTTGCTGCTTCAATTTAAATAAGAAGTTCGGCAACGGAAGAAGGAAGTTCGGCAACGGATTATGTAACGGATGTAACGGATGTAACGGATGTAACGGATGGAAGGAAGAAGGAAGAAGGAAGAGGGAAGAAGGAAGAAGGAAGATTGTTCCCGTCCCCCAATCTCCCCCTCTCCCTTCTTCCACTCTTCCAAGACTTCCTTAATAGTTGACAAACCACACTGAATAATCATGCAATAACTGATAGTTTAGCGAGGTTATATCAACAGATTTTAAATCAGCTAAAGGCAGCATAAACTTTCTGCAATCGCCCAAGCGCTGCACTTGGGAAAATATGCCGTCTTCGCGAACAAGCAAATCCTCCAACCGAGAAATTGTAAAAGTATCAGCATGAGAAGGTTGAGTTTTTTTGAGCTTTGCATATTCTGTTTGGCTGCCCGAACCCATTGTATATTCTTCTTCCCATTCAAACTCTTCTATACCGGTAACGTGGCACGGGAATTGAATAGTTTGTTTGATGTAATCTAGATATTTGATTGAATTTTCAAGGCTGACATCAATATTTTTAGAGCCTAAAATTTTCCTAATTTTGGTTTCAAATTGCTTGGGATTAAATGGGATATTTTCCAGGAGATGGGCGAACATTTCTGGCTCGAACCCCGCTCTCAATTCGGGTACTTCCACCAGCAGGCGCTGGAAGTCGTTTAGCGGTTTCGGTCTTCTGCCTGCTACAATGGTTTCATCAAGCTGAACTAAAGGAAGTTCCGATGCTGAGGGAAGGGATTTGCTGTGATTTGGGCGATCGTCAAATTTACACTTGTTAACTTTAGACTTGTTAAGTTCAGGCTTGTCAAATTTAGGCATCGCTCGGTCTCGCTGTATCGGTTTATCAATAAAGTATATCTTGGCAGAAGTACATTCGTGTCTGATAGATAGGAGGAAGCTGTGATGCAATTACTGAAATCGCCTGATGAATCGGAAGTCTATCAAGGCCAATTCGGCGAGTTTACGATTACTCAAAGCGATCGCGCGGGAGTGCTGATCTACCGCGCCGGATTGGGGGTGGCGGCGCTGTGTTTGGCGGTGGGCGCTACTCTGGTGCTTCAACAAAGCGACAACCCAACTGCAATCCAAGCTGTAACGCCTGTTTTTGCGTGTTTCTGGATTGCTTTAGGCGTTAGCTTGGCAACTATTCACATTTACATGATTGCGCTGCACCGCACGTTACAGGCGTTTTGGGCGATCGGCGGCGCGGCAGCTTTGTTTGTCGCCCTACAAAGCAGCGAACCTTTAGCTTTAGCTGTGTACGAACATCCAGCGACTTTGTGGGGAATTGGCTTTACTTTTGCCGCCTTGAATGGCATTTATTTTAAGGAGGCTTTCTGCTTCAACCGCCTAGAAACTAAGTTTTTGACTCCGGGAGTTCCGCTGTTAATTTTAGGGCATATTTTCGGATTTTTGTCACCGGAAAACGAACAGTTGTTGCTGGGGCTTTGGGCGATTTTGTTTATCATTTTTGCGGTGCGCAAGTTCTTTCAACCCATGCCGCAGGATATCGGGGATAAGAGCGTTTTTGAGTATCTCAAACACAAATAGTAGAGAAGTTCGGCAACGGATTATGTAGCGGATTTAACGGATGTAATTGCGCGCCAAGAAGTTAGATTTCTTGGCGGGATTTATATAAGAACAGTTCGCGATCGCACTCCGACTCTAGAAACCGGGTTTATAGCCGTCTGGTGCGTAAATCGTCAATAATTTGATTGATATGAATTTTGCCAGACTGCGAAAACTCAAAATCAAAATTAGTCTAATCCGCCGCCGAGAAATGTGGGCGATTACCTGGGAAGGTTGGGTAATTGCGATCGTGGGTTTAATCATTGCAATGCTCTTAATTATCACAAATATTCATCCATTTTTGGCGGTAAATGCGCCGATTAAAGCAGATCTACTGGTTGTAGAAGGGTGGTTGCCGGATTATGCAGTCGAAAGTGCGATCGCCGAATTCAAAAAAGGCGGATACCGCCAATTAATTACAACGGGAATTCCGGTAGCTAAAGGCTACTACCTCGCTGAATATAAAAATTATGCGGAACTGACCGCCGCGACTTGTATTGCGCTAGGATTTGATAAAGACAAAGTAGTAGCCGTACCCGCACCGAATGTTGTGAAACACCGCACTGCTGCTTCTGCGATCGCACTTCGAGATTGGCTAGCTGCATCTGCCCTAAAAGTTGACTCAATTAATCTCTATTCTTTTGGCCCTCACGCCCGCCGAAGTTGGATGGTTTTCAAAGAAGTCCTGAATCCCGAGATTAAAGTCGGGATAATAGCTGCGGAACCGCAAGATTACAACCCGCAAGAATGGTGGAAATCCAGCGAAGGTTTTCGGACTGTGACTGGGGAAATAATTGCTTATATTTATGCCCGTTTTGTCGATTGGAAAGCCTAGCCATTACTTTTCAACCCTTCTTTTCTTCCCTTCGCGTTCTTTGCGCCTTCGCGGTTCGTTAAAAAAATCTATATCCCACCCAAAATGATAAAATCATTCTCATATAAATTGAGGGCAAGTCGTTGCTAGAAGAACGCGCTTACTGGTTAGCATGGTCGCAGATTAGCGGTATCGGGCCGATTTTGTTGCAAAGATTGCACCAACACTTCCCTACTTTGGCAGAAGCTTGGACGGCAAAGCCTGTAGATTTAATGCAAATAGAAGGGTTTAGCAAGCATAAAATTGAAACGGTTTTGCAAGAAAGATCGCAACTCAATCCCGAAGAATTTATCGAACAACATCTTATCAAAAATCCCTGTTTCTGGACGCCCGCCGATAAAGATTATCCCAGCTTATTATTAGAAATTCCCAATCCGCCGCCGGTGCTTTATTATCGCGGTTTAGTTGACCTCAAAGAGAATTGCGGAATTACGCCGACGGTGGCAATTGTTGGGACTCGCAGTCCTTCGGAATACGGCCGCCGCTGGACTCGCAAATTTAGTGCGGCTTTGGCTACCAACGGTTTTACTGTTGTTTCGGGACTCGCCGCAGGTATTGATACTGAGGCTCATACAAGCTGTTTGGAGGCGGGAGGCCGGACTTTGGCTGTTTTTGGCACTGGGGTCGATATCGTTTATCCTAAGCCGAATGAGCGGTTGTGCGATCGCATTTTACAGCAGGGATTGGCAATTAGCGAATATCCGGCGGGCACTCAACCGAATAAAACTAATTTTCCGCGCCGAAATCGGATAATTGCTGGCTTGAGCCGCGCTACAATTGTGATAGAAGCTCCGCAGAAATCGGGCGCGTTAATTACTGCTTATCAAGCTAATGATTTTTGCCGGGATGTGTATGTTTTGACGGCAAGGTTGGATGATGAGCGATCGTTTGGATGTTTGGAGTTGCTGAGTAAAGGTGCTCATCCGATTCTCCCGAATAGCGATCGACTCTTAAGCGAAGACAGGTTATTGGAAATGCTCGGAGCTATGCCAAAATTGGATAGCGCGCAGCAGTTGTCGCTGTTTCCGGCAAATCCAGCCCCTCAAAGGCAAGAGCCGCCGTTGGATGCGGAGTGGGCTGTAGTGTTGCGGGCGATCGGCTCTGGGACAAGTTCTTTTGATACAATTGTGGAGGCCGCCCGATTGGAAGCGGGAACGGTTTCTGGTATTCTTTTGCAGTTGGAATTGTTGGGATTAGTTTCGCAGTTACCGGGTATGCGATATCAGCGCTGTTGATTGGTATTAGCGATCGTATTTAACCATAGAAATCTCGATTATCGCCGAGTCTAGATCCCCCTAAATCCCCCTTCTGAAGGGGAGTAGGGGTTGACTGTCTATCGGATTCTTGTCCCCCTTCTGAAGGAGGACTTTGATAACTCTTGTCCCCCCCTTTTTAAGGGGGGTTAGGGGGGATCTAGCCCCTGATTGTGCGATGGGCCCTCGGCGGTTGAAACCCCGTCTATACAAACAATGTCCGCTTTCGGGCCGACTGAAGATAAGACGGCGGTTGAAACCGCGTCTATACAAACGATGTCCGCTTTCGGGCCGACTGAAGAAAAAACGCAATTTTAACCGCCTACTCTTCAACCCGCTCCCGTCGGGTTTTGTCTTTATAGACGCGGTTTCAACCGCCCGGTTTTCTTCTACACTCGGAAACCCGCTCCCGTCGCGTGAGTGTCTGTATAGACGCGGTTTCAACCGCCCCGTCTTATCAAAACAATCCCAAATTAATCGCGCTAAGGCTTCTGCCGCCAGCAACTCCGTTGATAGTAGCTAAAAGCTCCCCTGTTTGGGTAAACCTGACTAATGTTTTACCTCGCTCTTCACTAATCGTCAATTGCCCGGAAACCAGCCCGTTACCCAATACTAAAACGTCTAGACCAAATTCAAAATCGGTAATAGTATCAGTCCCGGAGTTGGTGGCAATTACAAATTTATTGACTCCTATTCCTCCTGTCAAAGTATCATTTCCTAAACCGCCATTCAGTAAATTATCTCCTTTGCCGCCAAACAAGATATCATTACCATCGCCGCCCAGCAAAGTATCATCTCCTTGACCGCCAAACAAGATATCATTACCGCTAGAACCCAGCAAAGTATCGCTACCTTTGCCACCGAAAAGAGTGTCATCCCCAAGGCCGCCGTCTAGGGAATCATTGCCCCGCAAACCGTAGATGGCATCATTGCCGCTGCTGCCGGTGAGGGTGTCGTTGCTATTTGTACCCTTGATTATACCTGGGGAATTGCTGCTAAAATTGGCGTCGCCGGTGACAACAGGAACCGCAAGGCCTGTCGGCAAGATTGCGGATTGAATTTTGCTATCTAAAGCAGCACCAGTATTGTCAGTAACTAGCTGGGAAATTGGCTTGCTTCCGGCACCGACTGCTTTGAAGTCTTGACTGGTTGCGCCCAAGGCTACTTGTTGGACGCGGGCCACGGCTTCGGGAATTGATGTTGCTGTTGGGTTGCTGAGAGCGAGATCGATGCGCTGATTTGCTGTTGCCATTACTGTCGCTGCTTGCTGGGTAATTTGGGTGACAGTTTGAATTTTCAAACTGGGGTCAATCTGCTGTATTTTAGCAGCGGATTGCAGAATTATTGGTTCTAAGGCGGCCCCGTTGCTGAGATTTAAGATAGCACCGCCTTGAATTTTATCGCCCATTGAACTGACAACAGCTTTGACAAGATCGTGATTGGCTGCACTAGATGCACCGTCAATCAAAGCGGCTGTTTGAGTGATGATGTTTTGGACTTTCACCATGGCTGCTAAGACTTGGACTCTGCCCGGTTGGTTGGTGTTGGTGGCTTCTATGGGGTCTAAGCTAGTTAGGTCAATATCAGCGGGGAGTCCAAAGGCTGCTTTGACTAAAGATTGCGCTGATTCTGGTTCAATTCCTTTGTCGGTTAAGTCGGCGATTAAGCTGGTTAAGAGGGTGACTACACTGGAATCAGCAGGTGCGGACTGAAGAAAATAAGACAATTTTAACCGCTTACTCTTCAACCCGCTCCCGTCGGGTTGTGTTTGTATAGAGGTGGTTGAAACCGCCCGGTCTTCTTCAAATTAATCCAAAACTCCCTGCGCCAATACTGCCAGCAGAAACTCCACTGATAGAAGCCAAAATCTCCCCAGTTTGGGCAAACCGGATTAATGTTGCACCGTTATCTTGACTAATCGCCAATTGCGAAAAAGTCAGCCCCTTACCTAATACTAACAAGTCTTGACCGACTTCAAAGTCATCGATGGTGTCAATACCAAAATTGGTGGAAAGCAAGAAGCGATCGCTCCCTACATCCCCTACTAAGGTATCATCTCCCAAATCGCCACTGAGGAAATCGTTACCCTCACCTCCTACCAAGATATCATTACCTTGACCGCCGTAGAGAGTATCTTCACCCTTTTCACCCATCAGGATGTCCTCGCCTCGATTGCCAGAAATAAAGTCATTACCAGCGCCGCCTGTCAAGGTATCAAAACCCTTACCGCCGTAGAGAGTATCGTCGCCGATTCCGCCATCAGTCAAGTCACTGCCTTGATTGCCATTCATCCAATCATTGCCATCTAGACTAAATAGGAAATCATTTCCCTTTTGGCCGCGCAAAATGTCATCAGCAGCGCTACCGACTAGAGTATCATCACCATCAGTGCTTTCGGTAAAGTTTTGACCGTCTTTGACTAATTCAATACCGCTATCGGGAAAGGGTTCTTGGGGATTTGAAGGTGCGCTGGAATCATCTGTTACAGTATTTCCGACATTCGGGTTGTTAGCTGTCGCCGACTGAATTTGGGTATTTAAAGATGCACCCGTATTTTCTGCTATCGCCTGCTGAATCGTTTTAGTTCCTGCTGCTACTTGCTGCAAGTCTTTGGCGACTTCACCCTGTTCTACCAGTTGTACCCGGGCTATTTCGGTGGCTGCATCTGAAGGCGAGGAATTGGTGGAGGCGATCGCCTTTATCCGCTGATTGCCCTCTGCAATAATTTTCGCAACTTCCGGTGCAAGATTCGATGCTGTCTGTGCTTGCAGTTGAGTTGCAGCCGACTGAATGACGGTTTGCAATTGTGCGGGATTGGTTAAATCGACAGCGCCGGATTTAATTTGGTTGGCAAGAGTGGAAATAATGCGATCGGCAATTTCATTTTTAGCAGTAGTTGAAGCACCGCTAATTAAATTAGTTACCAAGACAATGGTATTTTGTACGCTCGCGTGTGCAGCATAAACAGCTAAGCCGTTCGGATCGTTTTGAGTAATTGCCTGTAGCGGGTCGTAGCTAGTCAAGTCAATTTCCGACGACAAGCCAAGTCCTGATTTTACCTTAGTCTGTGCCTCAGTTACGCTAATTCCTTGCTCGACTAACTCGGTCATTAGAGTGGTTAGCGGAGTGACAACAGTAGCATCTGGCGTGGCAAATAGAGGCGCTTGTTGAGGCAAATAAGTAGAGGTATTGATGCCATCGGAAATGACAATTCTGCCTTCATCCGGTTCGAGGTCGCCGCTGTTATTTTTGTCGAACTTGTCAAGAGAGACATCTAGGTCAAAACTGCCCGAAGCATTAGTAAGTGAGAACGGTTCGCTGTCATCTTTGACTCCATTAAAGTTGGCATCGAAGAAGACAGTCGCCCCGGCCATGTAACCGTTAATTGCTTTGCCCCTAGTGCTAGAACTCGGCCCCAAACTAAAGCTAGCTAACTCAAATGTGGCAAAGTTATTATCGTAGACTGTTTTGTAGTCAATCCCACAAGGGTAAGGTATGCTGATGCGCTTGCGGAATATTTTGAAGGTTTTTTCACAGAATTTGACTGAAATTGTCTTAACCTCAGCTCCCAGGAAAGCATTGACTTTTCCTGTGACATCAAATAGTTCCGTGGGTTTGCTGATGCGGGAAGTAATTTCCGATGTTCGGATTTTTCCGTCGCCGCCTTGTTTGGGCTGGAATTCTCCGATATCTATCAAATCAATGCCTACCTTTCCTTGAATTCCGCCTTTGACATAACCCTCGGCAATGCCAACATCCAACCCTGCACCGACTGCAATGCTAGCATCAAGTGTGAGTTCGTCAACATCTGGCCCTGTACCGTCAGCATTTTCGCGATCGCTCACATAAAACCCATCCAAAACTTTGCCAGCAGAACTCGCAGCAAAATTAGAGTTTTTCCACTGGTTTAATCCGTAGGTATCGTACCCAAATCCTAAATGAGCCGAAGCACTAAACTTGCCTTCCAGCAATCCCTTGAGCGGGCCCCAGATTGGGAAATCTTTACGAATGTCAAAATCAAATCCCAGTTTGGGCATATCGTAGGTAAAGACTGGAACATCCGGTTTACCTATCAGCAATTGAATGGCGGTTTGCGGCTTGGTCAGGAGTGGCAAATCAAAACCGTCAATATCTTTTAAAGCATTTAAGAATTCCTTGACCTTGCCGCTTGTTTTGGAATTAATTTGTTGGTCAACGCTTTGTTGTGCAGAACTTTTTTGGACGGGGGCAGCATTCTGAAGATTAGCACTGGGTTCGGAAACATCTATAGCCCCCAGACTGTAGGAACCCAAGTCAATTTTATCGGGAGAGTTGGCTATTTGGTTTGCCAAATCCACCACCTTATCAACTTTGGCAACGGCATCTAAAAAGCGAGTATCGATATCGCGACCCGATATTTTTGCTGCCAGTTCTAGTACCGTGACTTTACCATCCCCATTTTTATCAAACGACCCAGCTATACCAAGTTTTGAAAGTAACTTGGTGTCAGTATTCAAAAAGTTAATGACTGGTCGGAATGGCTTAATGACATCAGAAACTTTCCCGATAATAGGCTTGACAAAATTATTGACAAATGTTCCTAAATCAAGTTGAGTATTGTTGAACTCAACTGCGGGTTTTTGTGGCCCGGTTAATTGACCGTTGGCGTAATTGAGAATCGGCCAATTAACTGCTAAGTCGAAGTTGTAGGATGGGAATGCAGCGTTGCCGTTGATGCTGGTTTTGGCTTGCAAGCCGAGATTGGCATTGCTCTTTAAGTTGGCATTGAATAAGTCTTTGAACTGATAGTTGCCTTGCAGTTCGGGCAAGGTGAGGCGAGAGCCATCATTGGGGCCGCCGAGATTGTCTAAGTCATTGAGCTTGACTTCCAGGTTGGCATCGACTTTAGTAGGGTTTTTGGTATCGTTTGCCAGGTCTACTTGGAAAAAACCTAAGTTGCCTTTGGCCTTGAATTGGTCATCTAGACCCAAGTCTATGTTGGCTGTTAACTTTGTTTTGTCGGTATCTATGTAGCAGCCAAACTCTTTACTGACACCAACTCCTAGGGACAAGTTGTAGTTGTATTTTGATTTGGCTTTTCCATCTACGTCCAAGCTTAAAGCCGGGACTCCTAGGTTTTTTGAGAGGTTGATATCTGGGAACTGATATTGCTTGCCAAGGGTGATTAGCAAGGTGCTGTCATCCGGTGTTGAATTGCCAGTTAGAGCGACTGTGAAATCAGGCCCAAGTGCTGTGCGGATGCTACTTTCTAACTGACTTATTGTTTGATTTGCCCCATTTTTAACTGCATCGACTAGCTTAGTCTTGAAGTTGCTAATAAAATCTGGGGAAATGTTCTTGAGGGGGCCGACAATGGGTAGGTTAACTGCCTGTAATTGGTTGTCAAGAATTTTCTCAAGTTTATCTAATCCAGCTTCTACACCGCACCAATTTTTTGCATCGATGCCACCAGCAATGGTTTCATTACCTCCAATTCTTAGCGGTGCAGATGTTGTCGGCGTTGGCGTGACTGGCGTGACTGGCGTCGGTGTCGGCGTGACTGGCGTCGGTGTCGGCGTGACTGGCGTCGGTGTCGGCGTGACTGGGGTTGGCGTGACTGGCGTGACTGGCGTCGGTGTCGGCGTGACTGGCGTCGGTGTCGGCGTGACTGGCGTGGGAGTTGGCGTGACTGGCGTCGGTGTCGGCGTGACTGGCGTTGGCGTGACTGGCGTGACTGGCGTGGGAGTTGGTGCGACTGGCGTCGGTGTCGGCGTGACTGGCGTGGGAGTTGGTGCGACTGGCGTCGGTGTCGGCGTCGGCAGCGGTGGCGCTACATCGTTATCAGTAATCGCCACTGTCACCCCTGGAACCACCAGTAAATTATACTTAGTATCAGTACCACTCACGCTGTGAGTGATATTACCGCTGTGCGCGCCTTCGACAACCGTATCATCAACAGCTTGCACCGTAACAGTTTGAGCGACATTCCAATTAATGGGCGTGAAAATGATAGGCGCGAGCTCCCCTATCTGATTACCTGTTGTGAGAGTGATAGTTACAGGGGCGATCGGCTGCGACGTTAATTGGATGCGATAACTGCCATTCGCCCCGCCTTCTGTAGCAGTTGTTTGCGTAGGAGTAATAGAAACACCAGCGGTATCATTGTCCTTATTGCTGAGGCTAACATCCGCTGCATCTAGCTTATAATTCGGATCGTCGCTAACAGCAAGCACTGTGAGAATTTTGTAGTCAATATTGCCGTCAACAATGCTATCATTAACCCCGGTTACTGTTACTGGTTGCGCTGTATTCCAGTTAGCCGGAGTGAAAGTTATGCTGGCAGGGGAAACAGTTCCCTCCGCAACATTGGAACTGTTCAAACCGATAGTCACATTAGCAGTTGGCTGAGTATTCAGAACCACAGTAAAGTTAGCCTTAGTGCCATCTTCACCAGTAGTTAATCCGGCTGTGGGATTCACCGTAATTCCCGGAGTTTCATTGTCACTGTTGGTGACGGTGACATCTTCAGGATCGAGGTTATTGTAATTAACATCGGTACTCACAGCAGCAGCCGTGACAATTTTGTAAGGTAGAGGACCATCAGCTACCAAATCGTCAACACCACTCACCGTTATTGGTTGCGGTCGATCGTAGTTAGCAGGAGTGAAAGTTAAGCTATTAGTTGAAACTGTTCCTTCGGCAAGATTGTCACTCCTCAAACCGATGGTAACGTCAGCAGTGGGTTGAGAGTTGAGTTTGACTGTAAATTCTGCCTTGCCACCGACTTCACTTGTAGTTAATGCTGTTGGGTTAATAGTAAAGCCAGCTTTGTCATCATTAGTAATAGTTGTGGTAGCGGTAGCAGTGGTAATGGTCGGTGTTACCCCTGGGCCTGTGGGACTTGAAAGGGTGACGGCTATGGTTTCGTCGGGTTCAACTAGGGTGTCGCCTAATACATCAAGAGTAATAGTTTTGGATGTTTCATCGGCGGCAAAATTAATGGTGCCAGTAGCAGCAGTTGCCCCTGAAGTGCCGCCGATGTTTTTGTAGTCGCTGACGTTTGTAGCTGTTCCGGCGATCGTATAATTGACGCTACTTGCCCCGCCTGTGTTGCCGCTGCGAGTCGCGGTGAAAGTCAGAGGTTTTGTGCCGGTATTACCTTCAGGAATGCTTGCTATACCAGCGGCAATGGCATAAGAAACAGTACCGTTGGCTGCAATAGTTAATGTTGTTTGTTTTGTTGTACCTGCAACGCCTCCGGTGATTGTGCCAAAGTTGAGAATTGCGGTTTCGGCGTTTTCAGGGAGATTGTCGGGTTTGATAGTAACTGCAACATTCTGGGTGAGTGCGGCACCTGTTGCACCTGCGGGGAATTTAATCGAGGTAGGTGAAATGGTGTAGTCTGAATTAGGGGTGGCTGTGCTGCTGGGGTCGATCGCAATTGGTACTGTTAAAGCAGCGTCAGGAGTGCCGCTGAGAGTGACGGGAATATTAACTACCGTGTCTGCGGTTCCTTCTGTTGCGCTGTAAGTTGCCGCACCGAAATTTACCGCCGGGGATGTATTCAGCAGAATCGAGGAGTTTTGACCGCCAAAGTTCGCCGTAGCTAAATCGGATAAGCCATCTTTGTTAAAATCACCTACAACAATACCTTGGGGATTGCCTCCCACAACAAAATTAGTTGCAGTCCCAAAGCTGCCATTGCCACTTCCAAACAAGACGGAGACATTGCCCGATGAATTGTTGGCTGTGGCTAAATCGACTTTTCCATCGGCATTGAAGTCACCACTAGCAATAGCAAGGGGTTGTGATCCAACGCTAAAGTTGGTAGCTGCACTAAAGCTTCCCGTGCCATTTCCTAATAGTATTGATACGTTGTTTGAGCCTTCATTGCTGGTTGCTAAGTCAGGATTATTGTCCCCGTTAAAGTCTCCTAGAGCAATGTAATTAGGGCTATTTCCAACGGTAAAGTTAGTGGCGGCGCCGAAAGTGCCATTAGCATTCTGCAACAGGATGGATACGCTGTTAGAACCCAAGTTCGCTGTCGCTAAGTCAGACTTGCCATCTTTGTTAAAGTCGCCGACTCCCACAAAATAGGGACTTGACCCCACGATCAAATTAGTAGCTGTGCCAAAAGTACCATTACCATTTCCCGGTAAGATGGAGACGTTGTTAGAGGTTTGATTGGCTGTAGCTAAGTCAGAATTGCCGTCCCCGTTGAAGTCTCCCACAGCTACGCCATAAGGACTTGACCCCACACCAAAGTAGGTGGCTGCACCAAAAGTGCCAGCGCCATTTCCTAACAGGAGAGAAACGTTGTTAGTAGAATTATTAGCCGTAACCAAGTCAGAATTGCCGTCTTTGTTAAAGTCGCCTACAGCGACAGAGAAGGTAGTGAGATCGGTCGGCGGGCTGGTGTTAAGATTAGTGGCAGCGCTAAATTGGCCAGTACCATTTCCCAATGCGATCGAGACGTTGCGATTGGGTCCAGTGGTTGCAAAGGCTAGGTCAAGATTGCCGTCTTTATTAAAATCTCCACTGGCAACTTTACGGAGACTGTAGGTTATGGGAAAATTAGTCGCAGCACCAAAAGTAGACAAAACATACTCGTAATCGGCTAACACCTCGGCTTCAAATACCAGCGGTGTTTCTATTTTCCCGGTGCTCACTTCTAATTCCCAGTCGCCGCCTTTGGCTACACTTCCCGTGAGGTTTTGGGAAGCTGCAACCGACGCCCCGGTTAACTGACTCAAGCGTTTGACAAATGCTTTACCTGTCTCGCCTGCTGCTACACAGCACCCGTAGAGGAGGATATTAGGTCGAGTGTCGCCGATCGAGTAGGTTCGTTGCGAAAACCACTGCTGTAGATCCTGCCGATCGCACTCTATATCATCTAAACTTAAGCTACCGTCGCCCAGTTGCAAGCTACCCGGAGCACCGTGAGAAACGATGTGAATGCTGTCAATATTGGTACGAAGAGCTAAAATTTGAGTAATTTGGTCGATCGCATCCCGGTTCCCATCCAAAACGACTACTTCCGTACCCGGTGTTACCCCAGCGATCAAACTTTGATAATTTTCTACTTTCGGATCGATAAAGGCGATCGCTCTTACAGAAACTGGAACGTTTAAATTTTGCATAATACACCTATTTGGGGTTAAAAAAAGACAACAATTCCCCTGTTTCGTGACTTGCGTCCGAAACCATCTATCAATTTTGATTTACACAGACACAGAATTTCTGCGTAAAATTTCGGTTATTTCTCATCTGTTGTAGTAACGTTAACAGTTTTTTTAGAGACTATATATAAAGTTTTCTTTAAAAACAGCTTGTTAATTTAAGTTTTGATAAAGACGGAGAAAATATTTAAGTATTATTTCGGAGAGCGAGGCGAGATTGGCTTACCACAAATATTTGTGAAAGGTAAGTATAATTGTACAGAAATTTGAAAAGCAGCACTTTTGATACCTACTGTAGGTAAGGTTATGTGCGATCGCCAAAATGGGACGGCTAGATTAGGGGTAATTGCCCGGACATGATATAATTGGGCGATTTTTCCGGAAAAACCCGGTTTTTTAGATAAACCGGGTCATCGATCGCTCTCGATTTCAGGGGGCGAGATCACTTTAAATCCTAACTACAGCAAACTGAAATCCGCAGCATTAATCTGATTGGCCGACACTCCAATTAAAGAAGCAAAAACTTGTCCGCTTGAGGCCAAACTAATCTGAGTTATGCCGTTGCTTTGAGTAATTGCCAATTGCGAAAAAGTCATTCCATTACCGAGAATCAGCAAATCTTTACCATCCTCAAAATCGGTAACGGTATCGAGGCCGGAATCATTAGAGAGTAGGAAGCGATCGAATCCCTTTCCTCCAGTCAAAGTATCATCTCCCAAACCGCCCGTCAGCAAATCATCTCCTTTACCTCCAAGCAAGATATCGTTACCATCATCGCCGTTCAAGATATCAGCACCGCGGCCGCCAAATAAGATATCATCACCGCTAGCGCCCAGCAAAGTATCGCTACCTTTGCCGCCGTAAAGAGTGTCATCCCCAAGGCCGCCTCCGAGGGAATCATTGCCTCGGAAGCCGTTAATCTCATCATTTCCGCTGGTGCCGGTGATGATGTCGTCGCCCTGAGTGCCGGTGATTTGACTCGGGGAATTGCTGCCCAAATCGGCGTCGCCACTGACAAGAGGAGTTGCTATCCCAGCAGGCAAGGTTACGGATTGAATTTTGCTATCTAAAGCAGTACCAGTATTGTCAGTAACTAGCTGGGAAATTGGCTTGCTTCCGGCACCAACTGCTTTGAAGTCTTGAGTAGTTGGGCCCAAAGATACTTGTTGGACGCGGGCAACGGCTTGGGGAATTGATGTTGCTGTTGGGTTGCTGAGAGCGAGATCGATGCGTTGATTGGCTGTTGCCATTACTGTCGCCGATTGCGAGGTAATTTGGGTGAGTTTTTGAATGTTGAAACTGGGGTCAATCTGCTGGATTTTAGCAGCGGATTGCTGAATTATTGGTTCTAAGGCGGCCCCATTGCTGAGATTTAATACTGTACCGGATTGAATTTGATTGGTAATTGAACTGACAACAGCTTTGACAAGATCGTGAGTAGCTGCACTGGATGCACCGTCAATCAAAGCGACTGTTTGGGTGATGAGGTTTTGGACTTTCACCATTGCTGCTAAGACTTGGACTCCCCCTGGCTGGTTGGTGTTGGTGGCTTCTATGGGGTCTAAGGTAGTTAGGTCAATATCAGCGGGGAGTCCAAAGGCTGCTTTGACTAAAGATTGGGCTTCTTCAGGTGCAATTCCTTTGTCGATTAAGTCGGCGATTAAGGTGGTTAGGAGGGTGACTACACTCGCATCTGGTGGTGCGGTGACTGGTGTTTCTAGGGGTAAGCCGGTGGCGGTGTCAGTGCCTCCGGTGGCTACTAGATTGCCTTCTGATGGGTCGATTTCTCCGTTTTTGTTGGTGTCGAAAGTCTCGAAGGGGATGTTGAGATTAAATTTACCGCCTGAATCAGTTGTGGTGGATGGTTCGTTGGTATCGAGGACGCCGTTTTTGTTGGCATCGAGGAAAACATTAGCACCGGAAATGTAGCCGTCAATGACAGTACCTTGATAGTTGCTGTCATTCATAATCAGCCGGATCGTATCGCTGGCACTTGCACCGGCTCTGTCTGTTGCTGTTAACTTAATATTGAAATCTTGAGGTTTAGAATTGGTGCCATTGAAAGTGCGAGTATCTGGATCGAAAATGAGCCAATCAGGTAAAGGATCGCCATTTTCAAGAGTAGCTGTGTAGGTAAGCGTGTCACCTGGATCGGGATCTGTGAAAGTGTTCGCTGGAAATTGGTAGTTGAATGTCGATCGGCTGTTGCTTACAGTTTTGAACTCGTAATGCCAAGGGGTTGTATCGGGGCCGTAGTTGAGGACAGGCGGGTTGTTGCGCTCGTTGTCCGCGATCGTCACAGTAGCAGTAGAAGACTCGCCTATCTTTTGGGGGTTGGGATGATCTAATGTGATAACCACTTTTTCGTCGCCTTCTACTAGGCTGTCATCCCGGACTTTGACAACCATGTTAACGCTGCGTTTACCCGCTGGAATGGTGACAAAGTTGTTGTAGCTGTTGGACAGGTCACTGGGTAACGGCTTAGGGGGTTCGGAATCTGAAACCAATTCGTAATCTTGAGCATATGAACCTGGTAGAGCAAGGTTGTTTTGATTACTATATGATCCATCTGACACATCGAAACCCTTGAACCTGTAGTAGACATTCAGCGGATTATCTAGGCTGCCACCAGTACGGGTAATGGTGAATTTTCCGGGATTCGGGGGTTCATCCCAACGTGTTTCTGCCGCATTAGCATCCGTAGCGGTGATGGTGACGGTTGGTTGGAAATTGCGATTGCTCACTGTAAAAGTTGGTCCTTCGACAAACGGTGAACCAGCCCAAGCACTGTCGATCGCCTGTACACTCCAGTGATACTCCTTTCCAGGAATTAAGTAATCCGGCTTTAGCAGCCAACTGCCACCCCAGTAGTTTGAGGTGACATTCCCCAACTGCACTACTTGCCGAGTTCCGTCATCAAGGGACATTGGGCCAATCACATAGTTAATAATGTCAGCAGTCTCAAAGCCTTGGTTATTAACTTGAACTTTATCGACAGTCCAAACTCGCAGATTGTAGCTTAAACCCTGATTTGGAGTTTGAGAGTCCATCGGGTTCCCCGATCCTCCGGCTGACTGCCACGTTAACTTGACTCCTTCGTTGGAATTGTTTGTGTCTGGATATAGAGCTTGAGGTGCAGAGGGTCGTGTGTTCGCATCAGGGGTATTGTTGCGGTAGATTTTGACAAAGCTGCCACCGCCAGCAGATGAATCATCTTTTGTCGTGAGTGCAATATCCAGTCTGCCGTCCTTGTTGGAGTCTCCCCACGAAGTATTCGGACTGACAACATCACCACTATTAGGCAGCCCTCCCTTGTCGATAAATGTATTAGGCAGCCCTGCATTGTCGATGGGTTTAAAAGGTGTAAAAGAACTGGACTCACGTTTGTAAACTTTGGCTTTGGCGACACCACCGCCACTTGAATAATCCGGTTCTGTTAGTAGGATATCGAGATCACCATCATTGTCATAGTCTCCCCAAGTACCGGAAGCACCAAGCCCTGCGGATACGTAAGGGTCTTTCTTAAAGCTGGTATTATCCCCAGAGCTGTTGTTTTGGATCACTCTGGTAGGGCCGTACTGCGGATAAAAATCATTTAAACGCTGGTTTCGACCCGTAAGCAAGATATCGAGGTCACCATCATTGTCATAGTCTCCCCAAGCGCCGTAATTAATCGGTTCATTAAGGTTTCGGTATGGCTCTTGCAGCAGTAAATTACTCTCTTCAGTAAAGCCATTGCCAGTGTTGCGATACAATTTTGCGATGTATTCTGAACCGGTGTCACCTGTCAGCAAGATATCTGGTTTGCCATCGTTGTTGTCGTCTCCCCAGGCGGCATTGCCAATCACACCGGGTAAGCTAGCCCCAGTCTCTTCCTCAAAGGTAATGCCGTAGTTCAAGATACTGCCGTCGTTAAAGCCAGTGGGGTCATTGCGGAACACTTTGGCTATATAACCCGCACCCGTATCACCAGTGAGTACGAGATCCGGTCTGCCATCGCTGTTGTAGTCTCCCCAAGCTGCGGAACCGTTCAAAATACCAGGTAGCTTTGCCCTGCTGTCTGGACTAAATCTAGGAGGGTCGAACCTGTCTGCCTCAGAAAGTTGCAGAGTGTCAGCAATTGTTCGGTCAGCCTTTTGGTTCCGGTATAGCCGGGTGATGGGCGTGTAGCGCGAACCAGTGGTGTAGATATCTTGTTGAGGGGTTTCAATTGCGCCTGTGAGCAAGATATCGAGGTCACCATCATTGTCGGGGTCTCCCCAGGTAGCAGAAGGCTTGGAAATATGCAATTTCCAATTATTATTGTCCCGAATCGTACCTCCGTAAACGCGAGGCAGGCCTATATCAACTGGCTCAAAGTCATTACCGTTGTTGTTGCGGTACACTTTGGGTTTGTATGCTGTTACCTCAGAAGAAGTTAAGGGGTTTGGTGAACTATCTTGTTCCATCACCAAGAGATCCAAATCGCCGTCATTGTCGAAGTCTCCCCAGGCATTAGGGCCGACAAAACCAGGTATCGTCTGACCGGCGAATTCGTTGGTGAAAACTTTATCCAAAATTTTCAATGTCGTAGAGCTTTGAGTACCAATATTGGCATTATCCGCATTAGCAATCCGAAACGCGATTTCTTCTGTTCCCTCAGCTTGACTATCCGGCAAGATCTCAATTGTGAAAGTTTTAGTATTTTCACCTGGGTTAAAGGTGACTTGACCAGAGTAACTGGAGGCAAAGTTCCAATCTGTTCCCAAAGTCGCTGAACCACCAGTAACAGGTTGTATGTACGCCCTGGAAATTTTGTTTAGCTCCTCCTCAGTCCCAGTGCGAGTGAGAGTAATTTCTTGAACGACTCTTGTGGAACTTTCCTGGACTTTGTAACTAGCTTGGGAAAAACTTACCGTGGGCTCACCACCAAGAGGCAGATCGAGATTAGGACCACCAGCAATCCGAGCGTTAGATGGCGGTATGGTGTTACCCCTGTTAACAACAGTCGCATCCGGTGCATTGAGGCCGTTGTAGTTACTATCAGCACTCACAGCAGGGGCAGTCACAATCTGATAAGTCTTATCGCCGTCAAATACTCGATCGTCCACACCCGTTATCGTAATCGGCTGCCACTGATTCCAATTAACAGAATTGAAGGTAATTGATGCCGTCGAAATTACTCCCTCTGCTTCATTGCTGCTACGCAAATCAATTCTCACATCGGCAGTCGGTGGGCGGTTGAGTTTGATGGTGAATTGGTCTGTGCCACCAGTTTCTGTAGTTACTAATCCCGATGCCGGACTAATAACAATGCCAGGACTTCCAAGTATCGGCGTGGGCGTCGGTGTCGGAGTACCAGTTGTCGGCGTCGGTGTGGGAGTGCCAGTTGTCGGTGTCGGCGTCGGTGTAACAGTTGTTGGCGTCGGAGTCGGAGTCGGCGTCGGTGTAACAGTTGTTGGCGTCGGAGTCGGAGTCGGCGTCGGTGTAACAGTTGTTGGCGTCGGAGTCGGAGTCGGCGTCGGTGTAACAGTTGTTGGCGTCGGCGTCGGAGTCGGCGTCGGCGTCGGCGGTGGTGGCGCTACATCGTTATCAGCGATCGCCACTGTCACGCCCGGAATCGGGATCGCACTATACTTAGCATCAGCACTCTGGGCCGTATGAGAAATAGTCCCTGTATGATTTCCTTCAACAACCGCATCGTCTTTCGCCGTGACAGTGACTGGTTTCGCGACATTCCAGTTAGTAGAGTCAAAAGTAACAGCAGCGATCGCATTTATTTCACTTCCGGCATTAAAGTTAATGGTAACAGGGGCGATCGGCAGAGAAGTTAGTTTAACGCTGTAACTGCCATTCGCACCACCTTCGGTAGCAGTTATGTTCGTAGCTGAAATACTCACGCCTGCGGTATCGTTGTCAGCAATCGTGGCAGTCACAGGAGAAATCGTCAGCCCATTATACTTAGTATCGGTACTGACAGAAGTGTGAGCAATCGTGCCGCTGTGGGTTCCTTCGGCTATGCTGTCCTCGATCGCACTAACAGTCACATTTTGAGCAACATTCCAATTATTTGGGGTGAAAGTCAGAGGTGCGATCGCACTAATTTGACTGCCCGCGTCAAAATTAATCGTGACATTTGCAGTAGGTGCGCTAGTCAGAACCACGCCGTAGGTAGCCGTTGCACCGCCTTCAGCAATATTTGTGCCGCCGACTGATTGCACGATCGAAATACCCGCACTATCGTTATCAGTAATCGATGCCGTAACATCGGGAATCACTTTGGCGTTATAACTCGCATCGGTACTGCTAGCTGTGTGAGCGATCGTGCCTGCGTGCGTTCCTTGTGCTACAGTATCGTCGATCGCAGTGACAGTGACAGTCTTTTCAACATTCCAGTCAGTGCTGTCAAATGTAATTTGGGCGATCGGGCTAATTGCATTGCCAGTATTAAAGCTAATGTTAACTGGTGCCGTGGGTTGTGCAGTTAACTTGACTTTGTAACTGCCAGTTGCGCCACCTTCTGTAGCAGTGATGTTCGCAGGTGCAATGGTGAAGCCGGCAGTGTCATCATTGGTTATGGTAGTTGTCGCAGTTGCAGTAGTAATTGTCGGCGCGCCACCCGGTGAAACAGGATTAGATAGCGTAATTGCGATCGTTTCCTCAGGTTCAACTAATCCCTCGCCCAACACATCCAAAGTAATAGTTTTGGATGTTTCGCCCGCTGCAAAAGTAATTTTTCCAGTAGCAGCAGTTGCCCCAGAAGTGCCGCCGATATTATTGTAGTCGCTGCCGTTAGTCGCAGTTCCGGCGATACTATAATCTACGGTACTCCCAAGTTCCGTGCTGCCATTGCGAGCGATCGTAAATGTTGCCGGAGTTTTGCCAGAATTGCCTTCGATAACGCTAGGAGTATTGGCAGCAATAGTATAAGAACTATTCCTGTCCAAGATGGACAATTTAACTTGACTGGTGCCAGCAGCCGTGCCACCTGTAATCGCGCCCAAATTTAAAACTATTTGTTCGTTACTGTCAACGATATTGTCAGCTTTGATAGTGACTGCAATATTCTGGGTGAGAGTTGTAGTGCCGGCAGGAAAAGTCAGGGATGTAGTTGAAAGAGTGTAATCAGCACCTTGAGTAGCTGTGCTGCTGGGGTCGATGAGAATTGGTACAACTACATCGCTGAAAGAACTGCTGTTGCTGATAGTAACTGCGACATTAATTACTGTGTCGGTAGTGCCTTCATCAACGTTGTAAGTGTTGCCGGCATATTTGGAAGTGTCAAACCTTACCGTAGTGGGTGTATTCAGCAGAACTGAAACATTGCTTGAACCATTGTTCGCTAGTGCTAAATCCGGGAGAGTATCAGCGTTAAAATTGCCCGCCACAATAGAAGTTGGATCTGTCCCCGCAGCAAAGTTTATCGGAGCGTTAAAACTGCCAGCCCCATTTCCGATTAAAATTGCAGCGCCGCTGCTGCTTGCTACTGCTAAGTCAAGCTTGCCATCTCCGTTAAAGTCCCCAGTGGCGATACTTTGGGCCCCTGTACCCACACTAAAATCAGTGGGCGCGCTGAAGCCACCAGTGCCATTTCCTAATAGAATTGAGACATTGTTAGATCCGCCGTTAACTACGGCTAGGTCAACTTTGCCGTCTCCGTTAAAGTCCCCAGTGGCGATCGAATTAGGATTTGTCCCAGCAGGAATAGGATTAGCCGTGCTAAATCCGCCCGTGCCATTAGCTAAAAAGATGGAAACACCGCCAGAAAGACTGTTCGGGACAGCTAAATCGGAAAAAGTGTCTCCGTTAAAATCGCCGACTGCCATCAAAGCTGGAATTGACTTTGCGGTTAAGTTGGTGTTGAAGTTTAAGCTGCCATTGCCACTTGCATTTGCCAGCAAAATTGTGACGGTACCAGAGGTACTGCCAGGGCTAGCATTCACTACTGCGACATCAGAAAAGTTGTCTGCATTAAATTTCCCAACTGCAACTGATATAGGGGATACTCCTGTGGGATATGGAGTGGGGCTGCCAAAACCGCCCGTACCATTTCCTAAGAAAATTGAGAGGGCACCACCAGTGTTACTACCCACTACTGCCAAGTCGGGGAAATTATCGTTGTTAAAATTGCCGATCGCGATCGCTCGGGCACTTGACACCGCCAAGGTAGGAATAGGCGCGGGATTAAAGCCACCAGTGCCATTTCCTAACAGGATAGAAACGGTGTCAGATCCTTGGTTTGTTACAGCTAAATCGGGTTTGCCATCGACGTTAAAATCCCCTGTAGCAATACCGTAGGGATTTGTCCCAGCAGCAGTATTTTCAGCCGCACCAAAACTGTTCAAAACATATTCGTAATTCGCCAATACTTCGGCTTCAAATACCAGCGGTGTTTCTATTGAACCGGTTCTGACTTCCAGTTCCCAGTCGCCACCCTTTGCTACACTTCCGGTGAGGTTTTCGGAAGCTGCAACTCTTGCCCCGGTTAACTCACTCAAGCGTTTGACAAATGCTTTACCAGTCTCGCCTGCTGCTACACAGCACCCGTACAGCAGGATCTGAGGTCGATTTTTGCGGGTGGAGTAGGTTCGTTGCGAAAACCACTGCTGTAGAGAATTTCGATCGCACTCTATATCATCTAAACTCAAGCTACCGTTGCCGAGTTGCAAGCTGCCCGGAGCACCGTGAGAAACGATGTGAATGCTGTCTATATTGCTGCGAAGAGCTAAAATTTGAGTAATTTGGTCGATCGCATCTTTCTTCCCATCCAACACTACTACTTCCGTACCCGGTGTTACCCCAGCGATCAAACTTTGATAATTTTCTACTTTCGGATCGATAAAGGCGATCGCTCTTACAGAAACTGGAACGTTTAAATTTGGCATAATACACCTGACTGGGGTTAAAAAAAGACAACAATTCCCCTGTTTCGTAACTTGCGTCCGAAACCATCTATCAATTTTGATTTACACAGACACAGCAGTTCTGCGTAAAATTTCGGTTATTTCTCATCTGTTGTAGTAACAATAACAGTTTTTTTAGGAGAGCTATATAAAGTTTTCTTTAAAAAGAGCTGGTTAATTAAAGTACCGATAAACAGCGAGAAAATACTTAAGTACAATCACTGCGAGGAAGGCGCACTGCATATACCACAAAACTTTTTGAAACGTAAGTGTCATTGGAGTGACAATTTAAACGTGGTAATTGATACATAAGTTGGATAGGTAAGGTGATGTGCGATCGCCAAAATTGGAAACCTCGATCGCGGGTAATTGCCCGGAATTGATATCATTGGGCGATTTTTCCCGAGAAAACCCGGTTTTTTTGAGAAACCGGGTCATCGAGAGCGAGAGCGCTTTAAATCCTAACTACAGCAAACTGAAATCCGCAGCATTAATCTGATTGGCCGACACTCCAATTAAAGAAGCAAAAACTTGTCCGCTTGAGGCCAAACTAATCTGAGTTATGCCGTTGCTTTCAGTAATGGCCAATTGCGAAAAAGTCATTCCATTACCGAGAATCAGCAAATCTTTGCCATCTTCAAAGTCGGTAATAGTATCGATGCCCGAATCATTAGATAGTAAAAAGCGATCGCTCCCAAGGCCTCCAATCAAACTATCATTACCCAAATCGCCCGATAAAACATCATCACCTTCACAGCCAATCAAAGTATCATCATCTTCACCCCCATAAATGCGATCGTTTCCTTCACCTCCATCTATCAAGTCATTATTGCGATCGCCCCTCAAATAATCATCACCTTGACCGCCGCACAAAGTATCGTCGCCTAAATGTCCTAAGAGGGTATCATTGCCTTCACTACCCATCATTAAATCGTTATCTTTCCCGCCAAACAAAGAATCATTGCCTTTACCCCCATCAAGCCAGTCATCACTCTGATTCCCGTTAATAAAATCATCATCTTCTCGCCCATTAATAGAATCGCGACCGCGATTGCCAAAAATGATGTCTTCTCCTTCACCTCCTAATACAATATCGTTATTTTTGCCTCCAAACAGTAAATCATCTCCCAGGTTGCCAACAATAAAATCACTCCCTTCGTTGCCGTTAACAGAGTCATTGCTATTGCCACAAAAAAGATTGTCATTGCCTTCTTTGGCATCGAAAAGATTGGGATTTTCACTGCCGTAGAAATCATCATTTTGAAGAGTGCCAAACTGATTTATGTTGCTGCCGTTGTCGTACAGAGTATCATCAACTTGATGGGGTTGGTTGAGCTCTGGAGGCACAATTGTACGGCAAATACAATCGGTGTCAGGGGTTTGAGGTGCATCAGTTGGGGCGGGGGGAGGAATTACGATCGCAGGTGTTGGCGTTGGCGTTGGCGTTACTTCCGGCGCTGGTGTTGGAGTTGGAGTTGGAGTTGGTGTCGGCGTTGGTGTTGGAGTCCTAGTCCGAGTTATTATTGGTGTTGGTGTTGTGTCGTTATCAGCGATCGCCACTGTCACACCGGAAATTGCTATTTGACTATACTTAGTATCAGCACTCGTGGCTGTATGACCGATCGCCCCCGCATGACTTCCTTCAACCACCGTATCGTCTGTAGCCGTTACTGTAACTGGTTTTGCCGCATTCCAGTCAGTAGCGTCAAAGGTAATCGGGGCGATCGCATTAATTTGAGTCCCTGTAGCGAAACTAACCGTCACAGGTGCGATCGGCTGAGAATTGAGTTTGACGCTGTAAGTACCTGTAGCACCTCCTTCCGTAGCAGTTGTAGTCGTCGGTGAAACAGTCACGCCTGCCGTATCGTTGTCAGCAATCGCGGCAGTCACAGGAGAAATCGTCAGCTCATTATACTTAGTGTCGTCGCTGACCGACTTGTGAGCGATCGTGCCGCTGTGGGTTCCTTCGGCGATGCTGTCATCGATCGCGCTAACAGTCACATTTTGAGCAACATTCCAATTATCAGGTGTAAAAGTGACAGGTGCGATCGCACTAATTTGACTGCCCGCGTCAAAGTTAATCGTAACTGGTGCAGTAGGTGCAGCAGTGAGAACCAGACTGTAAGTGTCTGTGGCACCGCCTTCGCCGATTTCCGTACTCCCCGCTGATTGGATAATAGAAACACCAGGGCGATCGTTATCAGCGATCGATGCAGTAACATTGGGAATTGTCAAGCCGTTGTAATTAGCATCGGTACTGGTACTTGTGTGAGTAATAGTGCTGCTGTGCGTCCCTTCCGAGAGATTGTCATCGATCGCACTAACAGTCACATTTTGAGCAACATTCCAATTCTTCGGTGTAAAAGTCACAGGTACGATCGCATTTATTTGACTGCCCGGATTAAAGTTAATCGTAACTGGGGCAACAGGTTCAGAAGTGAGAACCAGACTGTAAGTATCTGTGCCACCGCCTTCGCCGATTTCCGTACTGCCTGCTGACTCGATAATAGAAACACCAGCGCGATCGTTATCGCCGATCGGTATAGTAATATCGGCAATTGTTAAGCTGTTATAATTGGCATCGTTACTGCTAATTGCATAAGTAATCGTGCCAGCGAGCACCCCTTGCACTATATTGTCATCGATCGCGCTAACGGAAACAGTTTGAGGAACATTCCAATTATTGCGATCGAAAGTAATTGCCGCAATTTGATTAATGCGATCGCCCGCAGTTAAACTGATAGTAACCGGTGCAGAAGGTTGCGACGTGAGTTGAACTGCATAACTACCTGGATCGCCGCCTTCTGTAATGTTAGCACTCAGAGGTATGACTTTAATACCTGCTTTATCATCATTCGCGATCGTAGTTGTAGCCGTTGCAGCAGCAATCGTAGGTGTTATACCCGGTGCAACAGGATTCGACAGCGCGATCGCAATAGTTTCATCGGATTCTACTACTGCGTCGCCTAACACATCAAGAGTAATGGTTTTTGAGGTTTCACCCGCTGCAAAATTAATCGTGCCAGTAGCAGCAGTTGCCCCAGAAGTGCCGCCGATATTATTGTAGTCGCTGCCGTTGGTAGCACTTGGGGCGATCGTATAATTTACGCTACTTGCCGCACCAATGTCGCCGCTGCGAGTCGCGGTGAAAATTAGCTTAGTTGTGCCAGTATTGCCTTCTTTGATACTAGGAATCTCAGTCGCAATGGCATAAGAAATTTTACCGTTGGCAGCAATAGTTAGCGTAGTGCGATCGATCGCACCTGCAAGGCTACCTGTAATTGTACCAAAGTTGAGAATTGCGGTTTCGGCATTTTCAGCTATGTTGTCGGGTTTGATAGTAACTGCAACATTCTGGGTGAGATTAGTAGTATTGGCGGGGAAAGTAACAGTTGTAGGGGCAAAGGTGCAGTCAGAATTTTGGGTAGCCGTGCTGCTGGGATTGATGAGGATTGGTACAGTTACCGTAGTGTTGGGAGTGCTATCGATTGTAACGGGAATATTAACTATCGTGTCTGTAGTTCCTTCTGTGCCGCTGTAACTAGGAGCACCAAAATTAACCTCAATCGGATCGAGAATAATTGTTACCTTTCTAGCCCCCGAACCCACGCGGTATGGCCCATCAATAATCCTGTTAAAGCTAGCATAAATATCGGAGTTAACTGTTCCGGCGGCATCTGGTTGACCGGCAAGAGCATACAAATACGGCGAATTTAAACTATTTTGCAGTCCGTTGTTGTTGTTCCATGCCAGCTTTTGGTTGCTAACTTCTAACTCAAGACGAGAACCGTTACTTACAAAATTAGGCACATTTCCCTGGATAATCTGAGCGCCCGGAGGTGTATTGTAGTCGTTACCAAAAACGGCCATATTCCCATTCACAATCTGTATCTCGGCATCATTACTCTGATCTCCTCCATCCCCTCCAAAACCGTTGTTCGATACCGAATCACCAATATTTACCGTCCATCCTGATGGTGTTGTACCGTAGTCAACGATAAATTTAGCGCTGGTTAAGCCTTGAAAATCGATTTTTACCAACGTTTCTAACCAACTGTCGGCGTTGGAATCAGTCGGAGGTTCCAAGAGAGTAATAAACTGGTTTGGCGTACTTGTACTCGTGCCTGTTTTTAAGTCTATCTCGTAGGGTTCAATAGGTAAGATATATTCGTAACCAGCTAACACTTCTTCTGCAAATACTAGCGGTGTGTTAATTTCCCCGGTTGTTGCTTCTAGTTTCCAGTCGCCGCCTTTTTCCGCGCTTCCCGTGAGGTTTTTGGAAGCTGCAACATTGGTATTTGTGAGTTGGGCAATGCGCTGGATGAAGGCGAAACCATCTATTTCTAAACCTACATCTAAATCTCTCGCTTGTTCCCCGGTACCGCCGGGGAATGAATTCCCCGTCTCACAGCAAAAGTCCTCTAAAGAGGACTGAAGAGCGACCTTGTTTTCAGTCGGTTTCAACTGAGATATTGCATCACGCTCAATGAGCCCAAAGAAACCGGGTTTCTGACCGATAAATATCGGTCTAGATCCAGAATCTTTGCCAGAAACCCGGTTTCTGCCTGTGGACTGTTTAATATTGCTATCCCCAGTCGGTTTCAACCGACTTTCGCTATGAGACGGGGAATTAATTCCCCGGCGGACTTTCGGGCAATCGCGAGGCCCCGATGCCACATTGCAACCGTAAATCAGAAGATCCGCACTGTCTGTAAAAGCATTCTGCCACTTCTGCAATTGCTGCGAATATGTTTCTAAATTATCTAAGGAAAATCTGGTTTTGCCAAGTTGCAGACTTCCGGGACTGCCGTGGGAGATAATGTGGATGCTGTCAATATTGGTGCGATGAGCTAAAATATCAGTAATTTGGTCGATCGCATCCCTGTTCCCATCTAACACTACAACTTCCGTGCCCGGTGTTACTCCAGCCACCAAACTGTGATAATTTGGTACTTGAGTGTCGATAAAGGCGATCGTTCTTACAGAAACTGGAACGTTTAAATTTGGCATAATACACCTATATTGACCAAGACACAGCATCTGTGTGTAAAAAATTGCCAGCGGAATATGTGTTGTAGCAACAATAACAGCTTTCTTCGAGGATATATGTAAATTTTTCTTTCAAAACGCCCGGTTAATTAATTTTAATGTAAAATCAATGCCGTCAGGTCATGGAACGCAATTTTGCTATACTTAGAATCATGACTGCTAATCCTACGGCGGCAATCGCGTAATAAACATTAATATTAGCTACTAAGCCGTCATCATTGTCAATCGTAGTTGTGGCGATCGCAGTGGTTATATAAGAGCTAAAAGGTGCTACAGGATTTGACAATGCAACCGCAATCGTTTCATTAGGTTCAAACTGTGTATCGCCCACCACATAGAGAGTGAGGGTTTTGGATGTTTCACCCGCTGCAAAGTCGATCGTACCTGTGATATCTGTTGCCCGATAAGTCGCCCCAATATTATTGTAATTGCTGCTGTTTGTAGCACTACCACCGAGCGCATAATCTACGGAACTTGCCCAGGAGGTAGCGCCTTTGCGAGTGATGGTAAAAATAACAGGAGTAGTAGTGCCAGAATTGCCTTCTGCAATTGCCACAGCGTGAGGAGTAATAGCATACTCGATCGGATCGAGAAGAATAGTTACCTTCCTCACTCCCGAACCCAAACGGTCCGATCGCCCGCTAATCACCCTATTAAAGCTAGCATAGATGCTGGAGTTGACCGATCCCGTCGCATCAGCTTGACTGGCAGTAGCATACAAGTAGGGCGAATTCAAGCTATTTTGCAGTCCTTTGTAGTTGTTCCATGCCAGATGTTTGTTGCTAATTTCTAACTCGATACGGGAACCCTTACTTACTAAATTAGGAACATTTCCCTGGATAATTTGAGCGCCCGGAGGTGTATTGTAGTCGTTACCAAAAACAGCCATATTCCCATTTGCAATCTGCATTTCGGCATCATTGCTTTGAGTCCCCCCATCCCCTCCATAGCCGTCATTCGATGCCGAATTACCAATATTTACCGTCCATCCTGATGGTGTTTCACCACAGTCAACGATAAATTTAACGGTGGTAAAACCTTGAAAATTTATCTTTACTAACGTTTCTAACCAACTGTCGCCGTTGGCATCAGTCGGAGGTTGCACGAGAGTAATAAACTGGTTCGGCGTACCTGCGATCGCGCCTGTTCTTAAGTCAATTTCGTAAGGCTTTGTCAGGTTTGATTTTACCATGATACACCATATCGGAGTTGCAAATATCGAAAAAGTAGGTTTGATAGTATCGACAACTATAACAAACTAAAATCCGCAGCATCGATCGCAGTGGCAGACACTCCAATTAAAGAGGCAAAAACTTGGCCGCTTGAGGCAAAACTAATCTGAGTGATGCCGTTGCTTTCAGTAATTGCCAATTGTGAAAAAGTCACTCCATTACCGAGAATCAGCAAATCTTTACCATCCTCAAAATCGGTAACGGTATCGATGCCCGAATCATTAGATAGTAGGAAGCGATCGCTCCCCAGGCCTCCCACTAACGTATCATCTCCCAAATCGCCGCTGAGGTAATCGTTACCCTCACCTCCCAATAAGATATCATTACCTTGACCGCCGTAGAGAGTATCGTCGCCCTTTTCACCCATCAGGATATCCTCGCCTCGATTGCCAGAAATAAAGTCATTACCAGCGCCACCTGTCAAGGTATCAAAACCCTTACCGCCGTAGAGAGTATCGTCGCCGATTCCGCCATCAGTCAAGTCACTGCCTTGATTGCCATTCATCCAATCATTGCCATCTAGACTAAATAGGAAATCATTTCCCTTTTGGCCGCGCAAAATGTCATCAGCAGCGCTACCGACTAGAGTATCATCACCATCAGTGCTTTCGGTAAAGTTTTGACCGTCTTTGACGAATTCAATACCGCTATCGGGAAAGGGTTCTTGGGGATTTGAAGGTGCGCTGGAATCATCTGTTACAGTATTTCCGACATTCGGGTTGTTAGCTGTCGCCGACTGAATTTGGGTATTTAAAGATGCACCCGTATTTTCTGCTATCGCCTGCTGAATCGTTTTAGTTCCTGCTGCTACTTGCTGCAAGTCTTTGGCGACTTCACCCTGTTCTACCAGTTGTACCCGGGCTATTTCGGTGGCTGCATCTGAAGGCGAGGAATTGGTGGAGGCGATCGCCTTTATCCGCTGATTGCCCTCTGCAATAATTTTCGCAGCATCGGAGGCAATGCCAGATACTTGCGCCGAAAGCAGTTCACTTGCTGCCGACTGAATAATCGTCTGCAATTGTGCTGCATTGCTTAAATCGAGAGTGCCCGATTTAATTTGGTTGGCAAGAGTGGAAATAATGCGATCGGCTATCTCATTTTTAGCAGTAGTTGAAGCACCGCTAATTAAATTAGTTACCAAGACAATGGTATTTTGTACGCTCGCGTGTGCAGCATAAACAGCTAAGCCGTTCGGATCGTTTTGAGTAATTGCCTGTAGCGGGTCGTAGCTAGTCAAGTCAATTTCCGACGACAAGCCAAGTCCTGATTTCACCTGATTCTGTGCCTCAGTTACGCTAATTCCTTGCTCGACTAACTCGGTCATGAGAGTAGTTAGCGGAGTGACAACAGTAGCATCTGGCGTGGCAAATAGGGGCGCTTCTTGAGGCAAATAAGTAGAGGTATTGATGCCGTCTGAAATGACAATTCTGCCTTCATCCGGTTCGAGGTCGCCGCTGTTATTTAGATCGAAATTGAAGAGAGAAACTTCTAAATCAAAACTGCCATCAACGTTAGTAATTGTAAACGGTTCCCTGTCATCTTGAATGCCATTGAAATCTGCATCAAAGAAAACCTTTGCTCCCGCGAGATAACTGTTAACAGCTCTACCCCTTGTGGGCAACACACCTGATGTAGTAGGTTCTGTACTGTCGCCATCATTCGACTGCGATTGTGACCCTACAAGAGTACGTCCCCTGGTGGGATAAGTTGGCTGTGGCACTACAGGAGTACGTCCCCTGGTGGGAGAAGTTGGCTGTGGCACTACAGGAGTACGTCCCCTGGTGATAGAAGGCTGTGGTACTGTACGAGGACGTGGGCCTGCAATAGTTGGCTGTGGCTGTGGTACTGTACGAGGACGTGGGCCTGCAATAGTTGGCTCTACACCAAACTTGGCTAACTCAAATGTGGCAAAGTGATTATCGTAGACTGTTTTGTAATCCAATCCGCAAGGATAAGGGATGGTGATTGCAGGAATGATAGTCTTTCCAAAAACTTTGACGGCTGGAGTGGTTTTGTTACAGAATTTGACTGAAATTGACTTAACTTCAGCGCCCAAGAAAGCATTGACTGTTCCTGTGACATCAAACAGTGTCGAAGGTTGGCTGATGCGGGAAGTAATTTCCGATGTTCTGATTTTTCCGTCGCCGCCTTGTTTCGGCTGGACTTCTCCGATATCTATTAAATCGATGCCGACTTTTCCTTGAATTCCACCTTTGACAAAACCTTCGGCAATTTTCAGATCTATCCCAGCACCTGCGTTAATGCTAGCGTCAATATTGAGTTCGTCAACATCTGGCCCTGTACCGTCAGCATTTTCGCGATCGCTTACATAAAATCCATCCAAAACTTTGTCAGCAGAATCCGCAGCAAAATTAGAGTTTTTCCACTGGTTTAATCCGTAGGTATCGTAGCCAAATCCTAGATGAGCTGAAACACTAAGATTTCCTTCGAGTAAACCAGCGATCGGAGGTGGCAAGGGCGGAATCGGAAATTTTTGCTTAACATCGAAGGCAAATTCTAGTTTCGGCATCTGATAGCTTAAGACCGAAACATCAGGTTTGCCTATCAGTAACTGAATGGCAGTTTCTGGATTGGTTAAAAGCGGTAAATCCAAACCTTCAACATCTTTTAAAGCCTCTAAAAATTCTTTGACTTTGCCGCTTGTTTTAGAATTGATTTGTTGGTCAATGCTTTGTATTAGAGAACTTTGGCTTCTTTCATCAGAACCTTTTGATGAAACTACAGCATTCTGAAGATTGGCATTTGCATCAGAAACATCTATCGCCCCCAAAGTGTAGGAACCAAAATCAATTTTATCGGGAGAGCTAGCTATTTGGTTTGCCAAATCAACCACTTTATCAACTTTGGCAACGGCATCTAAAAAACGAGTATCGACATCGCGACCCGACAGTTTGGCTGCCATTTCTAATACGCTGACTTGGCCATCTCCGTTTTTATCAAACGACCCAGATAGACCAATCTGTGAAAGTAATTTTGTGTCAGTATTCAAGAATTTAATTACTGGTCGTAATGGCTTAATGACATCAGAAATTTGGCCGATAACTGGTTTGACAAAGTTATTGATAAATGTTCCTAAATCTAGCTGCATATTGTTAAATGCAACTGTGGGTTTTGGCGGGCCAGTTAATTGACCGTTGGCGTAATTGAGAATCGGCCAATTGACTGCTAAGTCGAAGTTGTAGGATGGGAATGCTGCATTGCCGTTGATGCTGGTCTTGGCTTGCAAGCCGAGATTAGCATTGCTCTTTAAGTTGGCATTGAATAAGTCTTTAAACTGATAGCTGCCTTGCAGTTCTGGCAAGGTGAGGCGAGAGCCATCATTGGGGCCGCCAAGATTGTCTAAGTCATTGAGCTTGACTTCCAGGTTGGCATCGACTTTAGTGGGGTTTTTAGTATCGTTGGCCAGGTCTACTTGGAAAAAGCCTAAGTTGCCTTTGGCCTTGAATTGGTCATCTAGACCCAAGTCTATGTTGGCTGTTAACTTTGTTTTGTCGGTATCTATGTAGCAGCCAAACTCTTTACTAACACCAACTCCTAGGGACAAGTTGTAGTTGTATTTTGATTTGGCTTTTCCATCTACATCTAAGCTTAAAGCCGGGACTCCTAGGTTTTTTGAGAGGTTGATATCTGGGAACTGATATTGCTTGCCAAGGGTGATTAGCAAGGTGCTGTCATCCGGTGTTGAATTCCCAGTTAGAGCGACTGTGAAATCAGGCCCAAGTGCTGTGCGGATGCTACTTTCTAACTGACTTATTGTTTGATTTGCCCCATTTTTAACTGCATCGACTAGCTTAGTCTTGAAGTTGCTAATAAAATCTGGGGAAATGTTCTTGAGGGGGCCGACAATTGGTAGGTTAACTGCCTGTAATTGGTTGTCAAGAATTTTCTCAAGTTTATCTAATCCAGCTTCTACACCGCACCAATTCTTCTGTGCGCCTGCGGTGACTGGTGGCGTTGGCGTTGGCGTGACTGGCGTTGGCGTTGGCGTGACTGGTGTCGGTGTCGGCGTTGGCGTGACTGGTGTCGGCGTTGGCGTGACTAATGTCGGTGTCGGCGTTGGCGTGACTGGTGTCGGTGTCGGCGTTGGCGTGACTGGTGTCGGTGTTGGCGTGACTGGTGTCGGCGTTGGCGTGACTGGCGTTGGCGTTGGCGTGACTGGTGTCGGTGTTGGCGTGACTGGCGTTGGCGTTGGCGTGACTGGTGTCGGCGTTGGCGTGACTGGCGTGGGAGTTGGCGTGACTGGTGTCGGCGTTGGCGTGACTGGCGTGGGAGTTGGTGCGACTGGTGCTACATCGTTATCTGCGATCGCCACCGTCGCGTCCACAATCGGGATCGCACTATACTTAGTGTCGGTACTGGTAGCGGTATGACCGATCGCCCCCGTATGATTTCCTTCAACAACCGTATCGTCAACAGCGGTGACAGTGACTGGTTGCGCGACATTCCAGTTAGTCGTGTCGAAATTAATCGGTGCGATCGCACTTATTTGACTGCCCGTATTAAAGCTAACTGTTACCGGTGCGATCGGCTGCGAATTTAGTGTAATTGTATAACTGCCAGTCGCCAATCCTTCTGTTGCAGTTGCGATCGCAGGAGAAATGGTGACACCTGCTGTATCGTTATCGCTATTGCTAACAGTGACATCGGTGGGATTGAGGTTGCTGTAATTGGGATCGGTGCTCGCAGCGGCAGCGGTGACAATAGTGTAAGCGCGAGATCCGTCAGCAATATTGTCGTCAGCGCCTGTTACCGTTACTGTCTGCGGAGTATTCCAGTTAAGGGAAGTGAAAGTTAGGCTATTTGTCGAAACAGTTCCCTCTGCGGGATTGGAACTGGTGAGTGCGATCGCCACTGGTGCGATCGGCTGCGTGTTGAGTACAATGTTGAAATTAGCTTTTCCACCGGCTTCAGTCGTAGTTAATCCCGCTGTCGGGTTAACGGTAATGCCAGGAGTTTCGTTGTCGCTGTTAGTAACGCCGACATCCGAGGGATTGACATTGTTGTAATTGCTGTCGGTACTGACAGCCGCAGCGGTAACGATATTGTAAGTTTTACTGCCATCAGCAATGCTGTCATCAACACCAGTCACCGTTACCGTTTGCGCTTGATTCCAGTTGGCAGGAGTGAAGGTTAAACTATTGCTAGAAACTGTTCCCTCTGCCGGATTGGAACTACTCAAACCAATGCTAACGTTAGCACTCGGTTGAGTATTGAGTTTGACGGTAAATGTCGCAGTGCCGCCCGCTTCTGTCGTCACTAATCCGCTAGCGGGATTGACGGCAATGCCGGCAGTGTCGTCATTAGTAATAGTAGTTGTCGCGCTAGCAGTAGTAATAGTCGGAGTCGGGCCGGGTGCAACCGGATTTGATAAGGTGACAGTAATAGTTTCGTCAGGTTCGATCGCACTATCGCCTAAAACATCCAAAGTAATCGTTTTGGATGTTTCGCCCGCAGCGAAATTAACTGTACCAGTGATGCCGGTTGCCCCAGAAGTGCCGCCAATATTGTTATAATCCGTACCGCTGATAGCAGTCCCGGCGATCGCATAATTGACGCTACTCACCGCACCGCTACCGCTGCTGCGAGTCACGGTAAAAGTGAGGGGAATTGTGCCGGTATTGCCTTCGGCAACTGCGGGAATGCCAGCAGTCACAGCATAAGCAACTGCATCGTTGGCCGCAACAGTCAGCGTAGTTTGAGAAATTGCACCCGCAGAACCTCCTGCAATGCTGCCCAAGTTGAAAACAACTGTTTCGTCTGTCTCTGGGATATCGTCAGATTTGATAGTAACTGCTATATTCTGAGTGAGAGTAGTAGTTCCGGCGGGGAAAGTAATAGTTGTAGGTGAAAAGGTGTAGTCTGAATTAGGGGTGGCACTGCTGCTGGGGTTAATTGCGATCGGGATGGTAACATCGACAGCAGGAATAGCATTGAGAGTTACCGGTACATTAACTACTTTATCGGTGCTGTCTTCTGTAGCGCTATAGTTAGCCGCACCGAAATTTGCCGCAATATTGAGCAGAATTGAGACATTTTTAGAGGAAAAGTTCGGCGTAGCTAGATCCAACTTGCCGTCAGCATTAAAATCAGCAGCAGCAATGAAACGGGGAGTTGTCCCAACACTAAAATTAGTGGCACTACCAAAACTGCCCGTACCATCCCCCAATAAGACTGAGACGTTGTTATCGCCGCTGTTGGATGCAGCTATATCGAGTTTGCCGTCGGCGTTAAAGTCGCCCGTTACCACAGATGTGGGAGACGATCCGATACTAAAGTTGGTGGCAGTACCAAAATTACCCGTACCATTCCCCAACAAGACGGAGACGTTGTTAGTGGAACTGTTCGATGCGGCGAGATCGAGTTTGCCGTCGCCATTAAAGTCGCCTGTAACGACAAAATGATTGCCTGTCCCCGCGCTAAAGTTAACGGGGGCGCTAAAGCTGCCAATACCGTTCCCCAACATCACGGAAATATTGTTAGTAGCGCTATTGTTCGACGCGACTAAATCGAGTTTGTTGTCGCCGTTAAAGTCGGCTGTGGCGATCGAAAGATATGCCCCTGCATTAATGCTAACGGGATTGCTAAAGCTACCAGTACCGTCTCCCAAAAGAATTGAAATGTTGCTACCGGCTGTGGCTAGATCGGGCTTGCCATCTCCATTAAAGTCGCCCGCTGCGATCGCCTTCGGATTTATCCCTGAACCGAAGTTGGTAGGATTACCAAAACTACCTGTACCTGTCCCCAGCCGGATCGAAACGAAATCGCCGTTGGTACCGGTGATAGGATTCGCTACAGCTAAATCGAGGTTGCCATCTGCATTAAAATCCCGGAGTGCAATGGCATTGGGAACCTCGTTGCCGGGGTTAAATAAATTGGCAGCAGTACCAAAGCTGCCCGTACCAGTTCCTAACAAGATAGAAATATCTCTGGAGTTAAGGTTTGCCACGGCTAAGTCGGGGAAGCCGTCGCCGTTCAAGTCGCCTGCTGCGATCGAAATGGGAGTTGCCGTCGCAGTCAAGCCGGCGCTGAAGTTGGTGGCCCTACTGAAGCCGGAGAGAACGTAATTGTAACCTGTCAGAACTTGCGGCAAAAATGCTAAAGATGCTGCTATTTTCCCTGCTGTTACATCCAATTCCCAGCCGCCGTCCAATGCTGCACTGCCTGTCAGCTTGGAAGAAGCTGCAACACTAGCCCCAGTTAGCTGACTCAAACGCTGTACAAATGCTTTACCTAAATTTCCCTCAGCAACATTGCAGCCGTAAAGCAGAATTTCAGCATTAGGTATTAGCGATCGCGCCCATTCTTTAACTGCTGTGACAAAATTGTCAGCCTTCGCGCTCAACTTTTCCCAACTCAACTGAATTGTACCTAGTTGCAGGCTGCCCGGTGTACCGTGAGAGATGATGTGAATTTCTGAAAATGTCTCTCCCCGCAGCGCTTCTGCAATCTGTTCTAAGCCGTTGCAGTTAGAATCCAATAGAATTACTTGTGTTCCAGGGATAACGCCGTCTGCTAAAGTCTGATAGTCGAGTACGGCTGTGTCGATAAAGGCGATCGACTTTACTGAAATTGGAATATTAAAATTTGGCATAATACACCTGACTGGGGTTTCAAAAAAAGACAAAAATTCCCCAATTTCGTGACTTGCGTCCGAAACTATCTATCAATTTTGATTTAGAAAGACATAGCATCCCCGCGCAATAACTTAAATAGGGAATCTCTCTTGTAGTAACCATAACCTAACATTTTTACGCATAAATACGTATTAAATTTTATTAAGAATACCTGGTTAATTAAATTTTTGATAAATAGGGAAAAAATATTTAAGTATTATTACTGGGATGAATGGGAGATGGGTTTACCACAAATATTTTTGAAACGTAAGTGCAATTGTACAGAATTTCACACTGAGCAATTTTGATACATACTTTAGCTAAGTAAGGTTATGTGCGATGAAAAAAAGGTTCGCAGCATCGGAATGCGAGTCCTCTGATTTTATGAGGACTCGCATTCCGATGCTGCGAACCAATGTGATTACCGCAAACCCGAATCAATCTCAGCCAAAAGCCTCTCAGCATCCCCGCACAAAGCATCGTGACAGCAACCGTTACTCGCCAACAATCCCCCCCACTGACTGACATCTCCCCGGTTGTATTGCAAAGCAGAACCGTCAAAACGAGTAAATCGGCCGCCCGCTTCCGTCAAAATCAATTCCGGCGCCGCCAAATCCCAATCCTTCGGCGCAGACTTGCCCGAAAGAGCAATATAAACATCAGCTTTTTGCTCGACAATCGTCGCAATCTTGCAGCCGATGCTGCCGACAGCAAGTTGATTTTGACAGGGCAGTTTGTGCAATAATTGATTTAGGCGATCGTCCCGGTGACTGCGACTGGTTACTATAGATAAATCTGCCACTATATTGCGCGCAGAAACCTGCAATTTCACCGCACAACCAGTGCGACTTTCCCCAAAAGCACCCGCATCCCGGATTGCATAATAAATCTTTTGCTGTTCCGGCCAAGCCACAACAGCCAATACGGGTCTTCCCTCGAAGGCTAAAGCAATGTGAACCGCAAATTCCCCTGTTTTGTCAATAAAATCGCGCGTTCCGTCCAAAGGGTCAATAATCCAAACCCAAGATTGAGGTAAGGGAATTTGACCGCAACTTTCTAAATAAGATTTGTAAGTTTCTTCGCTGAGATAGCCAAATTCTGCATTCCCTAAAGCCGACTGCAATTCATCTAGGATGTAAGAATTGGCCGCTACATCGGCGGCGGTAACGGGGCCGTCTTTTTTTTCTTGAATGTCCAGGTTTGGAGTGTTGGAATCGGGGCGGTAATAGGATTGTAAAATATCTGCGGCACCCCAAGCGGCGGCCTGCGCAATTTCGCTTAATTCTTCGAGATTTTTCATTTTTTATCGATTTAAGTAGGGTGCGTCAGATTGCATCTACTTCATAATAATCGAAAATAACTAACTGACCCACCCTACGACTATTATAATCAACCCAATTTGTAGGGGCCCGTGAGCCAACAATTTATGGTGAAAATAAATAATATTGTCAACCCGCCCCCACCCACAATAAAAATGTACGGCGAATTGATTGGTAAAACGTTGATGTAAATAAGGGTGGGGATGGGGCGGGTTTATGAGATTGTTTGTGGGTTGAATAGATAATTGGCTCGCGGGCCCCTACGGGATTTTGGGACGTTTGTTATGAGACTATATCGCTAATTAAAACAGAAAAATAAAAAAATTGTAGGGGCCCGTGAGCCAACAATTTACGCGAAAAATGAATAATCTCATAAACCCGCCCTGCCCCACGAACAATCAAAATGTACCATAATTTATTTGCTAAATGTTGATGTAAATAAGGGTGGGGATGGGGCGGGTTTATGAGATTGTTTGTGGGTTTTATAAATGGTTGGCGAACCCGCCCCTACGGGATTATGGGATATTTTTGATGAAGCGAACCCCACCTACGACCAATTAATATGAGGATATTTCCATTCATAATAATTGGGAAACACAAAGTTAGTAAACGAAACCGAAATACTCACATCCAGCGATTTTACATGGTGCCACCAACCGACAGGAATAAAGATAACTTCTCCCGGTTCCAAAATCACCTCAATGATTTTCGCCTCTCTGTAAAGCGGATATTTGTCATAGTCAGGATTTTCGCCGTCAACCTTGCTGAAAACTCCGACATGATTGTAAAGCAGAGGCGTTTGCTGCGGACAAATCAACTTAATCAGTTTGCGTCCCGATACCTGTGCTAAAACTAAGTTAACCGGGTCGTGGTGCAGCGGTGTAATCGTACCTTTCGGGCCGAACCAAAAGAAAACTCTGCCTTTTGTATCGCCTGGATTCAGGTATTCTGGGAAAATCTCAAAGTCGTTGAATAGCGGTTTAAATTCCTCTCTTTCCAGAGTTTGGTTGTTAGCCACCATGTAGTAGTCGTTGCTGGGCCCGCTGTTGACTACCATATCTATATACTCGCGGAACAAAACGGTTTTTTTATGGTTGTGTACCTTAATTTCGTAATCCGGATCAGAGTTGCGGTTGGCTTGAATTTCCACCTCTGCATCGCCGTATTTTTGCTGCAAATACTCCGGCGTCCACAACTGCAATGCTTTCCAGTTGTGCATGATGTTGGTAATGATTACCGGAGTATTTTTGGCGTAGTAATTCTCTAAAAAATACTCTCGGGAAAGGCTGCTTTTGCGTTCGATTGTGCCAAACTTGGAAGAGAGGGCAGCTAATTGATTGTTGATGCTGAGTTGCGATTCCAGTTTCTGCAATAACTGCACGTAATGGCTGCCGGCTTGGAAGTACGGATGAGAGGATATTTGGGTAACTTCTGCGGTTGCTGTTTCTGCATCAATGCCGGTACTTACTAGGGCTTTAATGATTTCTTCGTCGGGTTGATTTAATAATTTGTTGGCAGCCACCCACTGTTTCATGTTGTCGGGGACTTCGGGTTTGCTTGGCGCTGCGAGTAGATTGGGCAAGTTTTGCGTCAGCCATTCTAGATTAACCTGTTGTTGTTCGGTTAGGGTAATCCGCAAAGGGGGAAGTGTGATGGTTAGGGGTTGGGTGTCAGGCATGATTCGAGTGTTTTGTTTTGGGGTAGTTTGGTTTTGCTTGAAGTTGCTTAACTAATATAGCAATTTTGTTGGATTTGTGAATGTGTTTTTTTTACGAACCGCGAAGACGCTTTCATGCGCGAAGGAAGAGAGGAGAGTGGTTCACAAATCTTGTAAGGGTTGCTATGACTATTTTAGCTTAACGAGTGTTGGCTGTTTGAGTTTTCTGGGTGCGATCGCGGGTGTCCGGATATTTGTGTTAATTTAAAGTTAAGGTTGAATGTTTTTGAGCCATTGGCGGGTTCCGAAAAATTTGCAGGAATGGCTGGCTATCTTAGCAGCGGCGGTTAGGGCATTTGTAAACTTTTCTTGTATAATGTAGTGACAGAAAGCGCCGTGAAAAATGTCGCCGGCGCCTAAAGTGTCTGCGGCTTGAATTTGAGGCAGTTCTAAACTGCCGAAACTGCCATTGCTGAGGTATTGAATCGGTTTTTCGCCGCGAGTGATGGCAATGTTGGGAATTCCGGCTGCTGAGAGATATGCAAAGACTTGTTGGGAATTGTTGCAGTCGGGCGGATGAAAGTTATCCGAACATACAGCCCATTCAACGAAGGGCAATATTTCTTCTAATCCGGGTTTCCAACTGCCGCCGTCTAGTACGATTGGAATGTTTTTTGATTGGGCGAGTTGAGCAATTTCTTGGCTGGCGGCGATTTGATGTCCGTCAAACAGTATGATATTAACTGATGTTAAAATATCGGGGTTGATTGCTTGACTGTCAACCTGGGATTTAGTAGCATTCACTGAGATTACTGCCCGATCGCCCGTTGCTTGAGTTACGATAATCGAAGAGACTGGCGGGGAGTGCGATCGCCCGGGCTGCAAATCAATTATCCTGACATTGTACTCCGCTAAGTCTGCACGGATTAGTTGGGCGATCGCGTGAGTGCCCAAAACCCCCGCCAATACCGCCGCATTCCCCAAACCGCTAAAAGCAACCGCAGCATTTGTCGCCGGCCCGCCCGCAGCAATGGTACAATCAGCAGCAACAACTTTCTGATTTTCGCCCGGAGGCCCAACGGCCAAATAAACTAAATCTAAAGTCGCCAATCCCAAAAACAATCCAGTCTTCATATCTGCGTGAATCCGCGTTAAGGAGCGGTTAAAATAAAAAATATCCAAATGCAGCCAAATCCTAACACAGGAACACTTTACATTGTCGGAACGCCGATCGGCAACCTCGAAGACATGACATTTCGCGCCGTCCGAATTTTGCAAACAGCAGACTTCATCGCCGCCGAAGACACGCGCCACACAGGCAAACTTTTGCACCACTTTCAAATCAAAACCCCCCAAATCAGCTATCACGAACACAACCAACACCAGCGACTCCCGGAATTAATCGACAAACTGCTGTTAGGGAAAAGTATCGCCCTCGTCACCGACGCCGGAATGCCGGGAATTTCTGACCCCGGATACGAGTTAGTCAAAGCTTGCGCCGATGCTAATATTAACATTATTCCGATTCCCGGGCCGAGCGCCTGCATTGTCGGGATTAGCGCTTCGGGATTGCCTACAGACAGATTTGTATTTGAAGGTTTCTTGCCCGCCAAAGGTCAAGAACGCCAGCGGATTTTAGAAGCTTTGCAAATAGAATCCCGCACTATTATCTTATACGAATCTCCGCACCGGTTGCGCCAAACTTTACAAGATTTAGCAAACACCTTGGGAAGCGACAGACAGATTGTGCTGGCGCGGGAATTGACAAAAATGCACGAAGAATTTTGGCGGGGTAGTATGGAAAGTGCGATCGAGCTTTACACCAAACGCGAACCCCAGGGAGAATTCACCCTCGTGATTGGCGGCATCCAAACAGACGCACCAATTTTTTCAGAAGACGCCATCAAAGCAGAATTGCAAACATTAATCGCAGAAGGAGTAAGTCGTTCCCAAGCCAGCCGACAAATAGCCCAACAAACCTCCCTCCCCCGCCGCCAAATCTACCAAATCGCCCTCACAATTGGCGACAATGAATCACCAGAACAACCCTTAGATGACTTGTGAATAACTCTCTCTTCTCCTTCTGGGCGCCCTCTGCGCCCTCTGCGGTTAAATAAAAAAAGCTAAATAATCACACTAATAAATTATATGGTACGCGGAAACTACGATCGACAAAAACCATATTTACGCAACCCCCACATCAACAAACCAATCGCCGAAATCTATGCAGACTTAGACGCCTTTAGCTGGGAGATATTTGAAGACCAACCCCACCGCTTCGATACAGTCAGTTTCTACGTCTTGCTTCCGCCGCTATTTTACGAAGGAAAATTCATCAAAGGGATATACTTCAGCGAAGGAGTCGAACTCATCAACAAACTATTTCCGCAACTTTCCTCAGCATTTTTCTCCTTCACCTATTCCCCCGGAACGTCCTACTCTTGGGCGCCAATAGCCGACGCCTACTCCAGTTTATACAAAAACCCGCAGCGAGCAAAGTGGTTTCGCGAAACATATCCCGATCGCGCCAACAAACCAATTATACCGCTGCAAGACACAGACTTCATCAACGAATACTTAATTTCTCCTCGCAACGTCCCCGCCAAAGACATCGAACTCCTCGCTGTCGCCCGAATTTCCGAAGAAAAGAACTTGCCGATGATTGCCAAAGCCTTAAAAGTTTACCGCCAGAAGTATCCGCAAAAACCAATAAAATTAACAGTTGTCAGCGGTCACGAATTTGATGTCAATAACTTGAAAACTCTCGACGATCACGCCTTAAAAGAATGGCAACAAATAGAAACAATTTTAGGCAATCCCTCCGACTACATTAACTTACTGCCGAGAGTTGACTACTACCAAGAAATCCCTAACTATTATTCGCGGGCGCAAGCATTCGTGCTGGGTTCCCTCCTCGAAGGAAAAAACCGGGGAATTACCGAAGCAATGAGTTGCAACGTACCAGTAATTTGTTTTGAAGAATTCAACCAATACGCAAGAGGAAACTCGCCCGTTTTCCCGGAAGGTGCGGGTCTTTACGCCAAATTCGACCCGGAATCCTTAGCCGATACTATTCATACAGTCTTGGAAAATCAAACTGAATTCAAACCGCGATATCAGTATTTAAAGCATTGCGGTCGCAAGAACTTCTTTAACACTTGCATTGATAGTTTTCCCTACTACCAGCACAACATTCCCGACTACAAACCGGGAGCAGCATTTAAGAATTTGTGGCTGGATTTGGCGGTGCAGCAAAATTATCAAGTTAGTTTGGATAGTTTTTTGTACGGAGGTTCTCCCCTGTCTCACATTCGCGGGACAAATGCGATCGGGCAAAATCTCGGCGAATTAACCAAGTTTTTAGGATAATTGCAAATTAATATGTAGGGTGCGTCAGTTGGGTTTGTTTGATGACGATCGAGTAAATGCAAGCTGACGCACCCTACTTCAAATGTAATTCTCGATACGAAAATCTAAACTCTAAAATCTAAAATGGTATTAGGATGTCATTTAGCAGGAGAAACACAGAATGCACGACTTGAAAGTTGTCATCATCGGTGCAGGAATTGGCGGCTTAACTGCGGGTATCGCCCTACAACAAGCGGGTTATGAAGTTGAAATTTACGATCGCGTAAAAGAACTGCGTCCTGCAGGGGCTGGCATCTCCCTGTGGTCGAACGGCGTCAAAGTTCTCAACCGCTTGGGTTTAGGCGAAAAAATGGCAAAAATTGGCGGAAAAATGGAGCGCATGGAATACCGCACCAAAATCGGTCAACTGCTAAATGACATCGATTTAATGCCGCTAATTCAACAAGTCGGTCAGCGTCCTTATCCGGTTGCCCGCCGCGATTTACAACAAATGTTATTAGCAGCTTTTAAGGGAGAAGTCAAGCTCGATCGCAAATGTATTGCCGTAGAAGAAGACGAAACAGGTGTAACTGCAATCTTTGAGAACGGAGACAAAGCGCGCGGCGATTTGCTGGTGGCGGCTGACGGCGTTCGCTCAATTTTGCGAACATATGTATTGGGCCGCGAAGTACAGCCGAAATACGGCGGCTACATCAACTGGAACGGGCTGGTTTCCGCAGATGAAGAACTAGCGCCGAAAAATACTTGGGCGATTTATGTCGGCGACTGCAAGCGCGCCTCATTGATGCCCGTAGCGGGCGATCGATTTTACTTTTTCTTCGATGTTCCCTTACCCACAGGCACTCCCGCCAATCCCGACAACTATAAAGCCGAACTTAAAGAACATTTTACAGGTTGGGCCGAACCAGTGCAATTGCTGATAGAAAGATTCGATCCCGCAGCAGTCGCCCGTCCCGAAATTCACGACGTAGGACCGATCGACTGCTACGTTCGCGGTAGAGTTGCTTTGCTGGGAGATTCCGCCCACGCTACCTGCCCGGATCTCGGACAGGGAGGCTGTCAGGCAATGGAAGATGGACTGGTACTCAGCAACTACCTTTCTACCACGAATTTAGGCGTAGAATACGCGCTCAAACGTTACGAAACCGAGCGCAAGCAGCGGGCTAATGCAGTTGTCGAAAAAGCGCGCCAGCGTGCCGAACAAATTCACGGCAAAGATGCAGACGTGACAGATAAGTGGTACGAACAATTGGCTAAGGAACAGCCAACCGACGTAACCGATGCAATAGCCAAAGTCATCATGGCAGGGCCCTTGCACTAAGAAGAAGGAAGTTCGGCAACGGATTTTGTAGCGGATGTAACGGATAGGAAGAAGGAAGTTCGGCAACGGATTTTATAGCGGATGTAGCAGATGTAAACTGGTTCCCTGGCTCTGCTTGGAAACCGATATCCAGAGGCTCTGGCTCTCTTCTTCTCTTCTCTTACACGAGGAAAATTAGCGGAAAAATCAATCAAAAATTAGCATTTAAGATTACAATAATGTCAGGCAAACTTACTACTCACGTTCTCGACACTGCCCGCGGCTGTCCGGCTGCAAATATGTCGATCGCCCTGCAATCAATTGACCCCAACTCCGGCGCAAAAATCCTGCTAAAAACTGTAACAACTAATGCTGACGGCCGCACCGCTGCTCCGTTACTATCAGAAAGCGAACTCAAACCGGGAGTTTATGAATTAGTCTTTGCCGTTGGCGAATACTTCGCGCTGTCCGCCGAAAATTTGCCCGAGCCGCCTTTTTTAAACAGCGTTCCAATTCAGTTCGGCATCGCCGATACAAGCTCGCACTATCACGTACCGCTGTTAGTTTCGCCTTGGTCGTACAGCACCTATCGCGGTAGCTGATTAACAGTTGACAGTTGACAGTTGACAGTTGACAGCAAACAGTTGACAGTTGACAGTTGACAGTTGACAGTTGAGGGCGCAGTGTTTATCGCGGTAGGGTGCATCGCCCATATATAGCAGTTCTCAAGAAAGTGAGGTTCGCTCTCAAGCTATTACCAATTATCAATTACCAATTTCTCAATTGTACCTCCAGAAACCTAAGAAAGGCTATATATTTGTAAATATCCAAAATTGTTGGAGCGACGCACCATGCTTTAACTAAATAGGGGAGATGTTGAATAATTAATTTCAGATAAAAAAACACCATGTTAGTCACAAAACAACCTGTTTTCAAACGCTTCTGGTATCCTGTTATTCCCGTCGCCGAATTGGGCGGCGAACCAAAACCTTTTGTATTGTTAGGTCAGCCGATCGCACTTTGGTTAGATTCCGAAGGCAAACCCGCAGCAGTAGAAGACCGCTGCTGTCACCGCACGGCTAAACTTTCCCTGGGAAAAGTTGTCAGCGGCAACATTTCCTGTGCTTACCACGGCTGGACATTCAACTCGTCAGGAACTTGCGTCCGCGTTCCCCAACAGCAAAACGGCGCGATTTCTGGCAACTATAAAGTAAAATCTTATCAGGCTTGCGATCGCTACGGATACGTTTGGGTTTGTTTGGGCGAACCAATCGCAGACATTCCCGACATTCCCGAAGCAGCAGACCCGAACTACCGCCAAATTCACGAATTTTACGAGCCTTGGAATTGTGCGGGATTGCGGGTAATGGAAAATGAATTAGATATGGCTCATCCTACTTTTGTACATACCACAACCTTCGGCAGCGAAGAGCATCTCACGCCGGATGTGATGGAGTTTACAGAAACAGAATGGGAACTGCATTATCGAAGTGTTTTAGGTGTCGCCAATCCCGCACAGCAGCAGCAAAACTTAAAAATAGAGCAAGAAGAAACCGTGCGCACAATAGACGGAGTTTGGTTTGTGCCGTTTACCGTCAAGCTGCGGATTGCGTACCCGAACGGACTGGTTCACATCATCGTCAATACCATGACTCCGATTGACGATTCGACTTCTCAAATGGTGCAGTTTTGCCTCCGCAACGATACCGAAAATGAGGCAAAAACCAGCGATATTATTGCCTTCGATCGCGCTGTTACTTTAGAGGACAAGCGGATTTTAGAAACAACTGACTGGGACGTGCCGCTCGACATCGCGCAAGAACAGCACATGATTACAGATAAGCCGGGAATCATCATCCGCCGCAAAATTGCTGCACTCTTAAAAGCGCACGGCGAAGTCGAACAAACTAAAGTCAGTTGACAGTTGACAGTTGACAGTTGACAGTTGACAGTTGACAGTTGACAGTTGACAGTTGACAGTTGACAGTT